>DAIOSZ010000026.1:7966-24481 GCA_036752305.1 Burkholderiaceae bacterium | reverse complement strand
GGCACGCTGGGCGTGATCGGCCCCACCCGCATGCCCTACGACCGCATGATCCAGATCGTGGACATCACCTCGCGCCTGGTCAGCAACGCGCTGAGCGCGCCCAAGAGCTGACGGCTCGCCCATCCACGATGAACCCCTCGCAGTTCCACATTCCCCGCTTTCTCGCCTCGCTGGCCCTGTTTCACGACCTCGCCCCACACGAAGTCGAGCAACTGGCGCGCGGCTGCCAGGTGAACGCCTTCGAGCGCGGCGACATGATTTTTCACCAGGGCCAGCCCTGCGACGAATTCCACGTCGTCATCAACGGCCAGATCAAGCTGTTCGCGGTCTCGTTCAGCGGCCAGGAAAAAGTGATCGAACTGCTGGGCCCCGGCGCCAGCTTTGCCGAGGCGCTGATGTTCGCCGGCATGCCCTACGTGGTCAGCGCGCAGGCGCTGGCCGACTCCTGGGTCCTGCGCGTCGGCAAGGCGGCCGTGCTCGCGCAGATCGAAGGCGAGCCGCGCTGCGCGCTGCGCATGCTCGCCGGGCTCTCGCGGCGCCTGCACGGCCTGGTGCACGACGTGCAGGCCCAGGCGCTGCACAACGGCCGCCAGCGCGTCATCGGCTACCTGCTGGGCACGCAGGCCACCGAGGGCGGCGACTCACCCCCCAGCAGCGCGGTGCAGGTGTCGCTGCGCTACAGCAAATCGGCCATCGCCTCGCGGCTGTCGCTCACGCCGGAATATTTCTCGCGCGTGCTGCGCGAGCTGGAAGACCACGGCCTGATCCAAATGGACAAGCGCGACATCCGCATCCCCGACCCCGCGCGCCTGGTCGCCTTTGGCGCCCAGTAGGCCCGCGCGCCTCACCCCTTCCCTTTTTTTTGAAGGAGCCTTCGATGCAGCGCAGAAACTTCATCTCCCGCGGCGGTCTCGCAACCGCCGGCCTGGCCGCCACTGCGGGCGCGCCCGCCCTGGCCCAGACCGGCGCCACGCCCGAGGTGCGCTGGCGCATCGCATCGAGCTACCCCAAGAGCCTGGTGTCGATCTACGGCGCCATGGAGCTGATGACCAAGCGCGTGGGCGAACTCACCGGCGGCCGCTTCAACATCTCGCTGCACGCCGCCGGCGAGCTGGTGCCGCCGCTGGGCGTGCTGGACGCGGTGCAGAAGAACTCGGTCGAGGCCGGGCACACCGCCAGCTACTTCTACATCGGCAAGGACCCGGCCTTCGGCTTTCACACCGCGCTGCCCTTTGGCCTGAACGCGCGGGCGCAGAACGCCTGGCTGTATGAGGGCGGCGGGCAGGCGCTGCTCGACGAATTCCTCACCGACTACGGCGTCCATGTGATGGCCGTTGGCAACACCGGCGCCCAGATGGCCGGCTGGTACCGCAAGGAAATCAAGAGCGTCAACGACCTCAAGGGCCTCAAGTTCCGCGTGGGGGGGCTGGCCGGCATGGTGCTGACCAAGCTGGGCGTCGTCACCCAGCAGCTGGCGGCTGGCGACCTGTACCCGGCGCTGGAGAAAGGCGTGATCGACGCCGCCGAATTCGTCGGCCCGCTCGACGACGAGAAGCTCGGCTTGCAGAAAGTGGCCAAGTACTACTACTACCCCGGCTGGTGGGAAGGCTCGGCCACCCTGTCGCTGTTCGTCAACCGCCAGGCCTGGGCGGCGCTGCCGCCGCTGTACCAGAACGTCATGCGCACCGCCTCGGCCGAGGTCAACCAGTGGCTGACCGTCAAGTACGACACCGAAAACCCCGCCGCGCTGCGCCGCCTGGTGGCCGGCGGCGCGCAGTTGCGCAGTTTTCCGCGCGAGGTCACGCAAGCCTCGTACAAGGCCACCAACGAGCTGTTTGGCGAGCTGTCCGACAAGAGCCCGGCGTTCAAGAAAATTTTTGCCCACTGGTCCAAGTTCCGCGCCGAGCATGTGCTGTGGCAGCAGTTCTGCGAACTGCCGTTCGACAACCTGATGTCGGGCCTGCTGCGCGGTGGCAAGTAGCGCGCGGCGGCAACTGGAGCGCGCTCAGTCCATCGAGGACCTGCGGGAGTTGGCGCGCGCGCGGCTGCCGCGCCCGATCTTCGACTTCATCGACGGCGGCGCCGAAGATGAACTGACGCTGCGCGACAGCCGCGCCGCCTTCGAGCGGCGCCATCTGGTGCCGCGCGTGCTCACCGACGTTTCCGCACCCAATCTGGCGACAAGCCTTTGGGGACAGTCACGAGCAGCTCCTTTGCTGATAGCGCCCATGGGCTCCTGCGCCCTCGCCTGGCCGCGCGCCGACCTGGCCATCGCGCGCGCCGCCGCCGCGCGCGGCCTGCCCTACGTGCTGTCCACCATGGCCACCGCGTCCATCGAGTCCGTGGCGCGCGCCATGGGCGGCGCCGAATGGTGGTTCCAGCTCTACGTGCTCAAAGACCCAGCCTTCAACCTCGCCCTGCTGGAGCGCGCCTGGTCGGCCGGCTGCCGCACGCTGGTCGTGACCGTGGACCTGCAGGCCGGCGGCAAGCGCGAAAAAGACGCGCGCAACGGCATCACGATGCCGTTGCGGCTCTCGCCCGGCCTGCTGCTCGACGGCGCCCGGCACCCCGGCTGGGCCTGGCGTTTCCTGCGCGGCGGCATGCCCGCCTTCGAGAACGTGCGCGGCCTGCTGGGCGACCAAAGCGCCGGCCTGACGATTGCCGCGCTGGTGGGCCAGAACCTGCACGCCGGCTTTGCCTGGACCGATCTGGCGCGCCTGCGCCAGGCCTGGAAAGGCAAGCTCGTCGTCAAAGGCGTGGCGCATCCGGACGACGCCGCGCGGCTGGTGAACGAAGGCGCCGACGGCATCTGGGTCTCCAACCACGGCGGGCGGCAGCTGGATGGCGCTCTGGCCTCTGCCGACGCATTGCCTGCGGTGGCCCGGGCCGTTGCGGGCCGCGCCCCCATCGTCATCGACTCGGGCGTGCGCCGCGGTGTAGACATTCTCAAGGCCCGCGCCCTGGGCGCCGGCGCCGCCGCCGTGGGCCGCGCGGCGCTGTTCGGCGCCGCAGCCGGCGGCGAAGCCGGCGCCGCGCGCGCGCTGGACGTCCTGCTCGGTGAACTGCGCCTGTCGATGAAGCTGGCCGGCCAGCCTGACTTCCAGGCCGTGGGACCCGGCGCACTGGCCGAACGCTGAGCGCCTCCGCGCGTTCAAGCGGTCAGTTCAAAAATCATAGCTGCCCGTGGTTGTTTTTACTGGGGAAAAGGCCGAATTGGATCAGATTTTCGGCCTGAAATGGACGCGTCAGACCTGGAATTTCACTACTTTTGTAGATATCTCAACATATTTGTTACAACATCTACAAAATCACCGTTGCATCCGTTTTTTAAGGCTTGTTTGAGGCCGTTTTTCAGAATGTTTTTGGCATCAATCTTAATGAATACAACAACGGGCAGCTATGGTTTTTGATGTACCGCTTGGTTCGCGTGAAATGCGATGAATACAAAAAAAGCCCGCGCAAGGCGGGCTTTCTGAGCGGGAAGGAAAACCGAACGGGTCAGTGCACGACGACCGGGTGCTGTGCCAGGCCGGCGTAGCGGTCCAGCGCATCTTCCACTTCTTCCTGCGTCGGCGTGTTTTGCTGCCAGGCCTCGATTTGCTGCTGAAACAGCTCGGCCCAGGAGCCGTCGAGGTAGACCTCTTTTCCCGAGCGCTTGTCCACGATCTCAAAGCCGTGGCGCAGCAGGCGCGGCGCGGCGGCGGGCTGGCCTTCACCGCCCTCGGCCTCACCCTCGGGCGCGGCTTGGGCCATCAGATGGACCACCACAAACGAGTCGGAGTCATAGAGCATGTGCATGTGAGCGCTTCCTTTACGTCCGGCAAGACCGGCTTGAGATCAATATAGCAACCGATTTCCAGGTTTCAAGCTTTGCAAGGCCGGAATGTGACGTGGAACACACGCGGCGTTGCCAAGACCATGAATTTCTGTTCACGGCGCAACCGGCTCGCTGCCGCGCCAGCGCTGGTCAACGAAGTCGCCGTTGGCCTGCGTGATGCGGATGCGCGCCGGAAGCCAATGCAATTGGCGTGCCAGCCACACCTCGATGCGCTGATCGTACGGGCGGCGCGGCTGCCGCACGAGCCGCAGGGCTTCGAGCTGGCCGCCGGGCAGGTCGAGCTGTTCCACGCCTTCCACGGTGAGCGTCCACACCTCGGCCTCCCGGGCGCTCACCGTGGGTTGGGTGATCTGCGTGCCCGGCGGGTAGAGCGCGGGGTTGGCGCCCACGCGCGCGGCCATTTGCAGCATGACGGAGAGGCGATCCTGCATGCCCGGCACCCAGGCGGCTTCGGGCGTGTTGGCCGAGAACGTCACCCGGCCGCTGGCGGCGTCGATGTGCGCGGCCAGCTCGCTGCGCGAGCGGTCGCCAAAGCGCTCGGGCACCAGGCCCTGCGCGCTCAGGCGACCACGGCTGGTCTGCTCGCGCTGGCCGATGAGGAAGGCCGACACCTGCATGCGCGCCTCGTAGCGCTCGCCATCGTGGCGCCAGAGCAGTTCACCGCGCGCGCGGTAGTCGTTGTTACGCGCATGGCCCTCCAGGTCGTAGAGCAGGCGCGTGGAGCCGGGAATCTGCACCTCGAACGCCAGCGCCGGAGCGGGTGATGGTGCGGGCTGCGCGGGCGGCGGGAGCGGCGCGGGTGGCGGAAGCGGCGCCGCAAGGGCCGTGGTGGCGGTGGCATCGGCTGGCGCCGAGGCAGCGGGCTCGGGTATCGGCGGGGCGCTGGCGTCCGGCGGCTCGGTTTCAATCCTGCGCGTCTCGGCCTGCGGCTCCTCGGCGGCAGCGGGTTCGGCGGACGGAGCCCGGGGAGCGCGGCCGCGGCGCTGGGGTCGGGCGGAAGGCGGGGACGCTGCGGTGGCCGGGGCCGGAGCATCCTGGGCGGCCGCGGGCGCCGCAGGAATGGCCTCCACCACGGTGCGCGTGAGCCAACCGCGCGGCGAGCCCTGAGCCGGCTTGACCGCGGCCTGCCCCATCCAGCCCAGCGCCAGCGCGTGTGCGGCGGCCACGAGCGCGATCACCTGGGGCGGAATTCGCCCTGGCTTCATTGCGGATGACCGAGGTCGCGCGACAACTGGCGCGCGAAGGCGCCCAGGGCCAGGCCAACCGGCCCTTCATAGTCGGCATCGAACTGCGCGGCCGCGCCCAGCGTGACGACGCCCATCACCAGGTGTCCGCTCGAATCGAAGACTGGCGCGCAAAAGCCCGAGACGCCTTGCAGCAGCGTGTCCACCACGCGCGCCATGCCGCGCTCGCGAACCTCGGCCAGCAACGCGTCGAGTTCGGCCTGGGTGCGCGGCACGCCGACATACCCGGCGGAGCGCGCCCGCTCCAGCTCGCGCGCCAGCAGCGGCGCCATGGCGGCCGGGTTCTGCCAGGCCGCGAAGCAGCGGCCGGTGGCGGAGCTGAGCAGGGGCATCACGTCGCCCAGGCGCAGGTTGACGGTGACGCTGTCGTGCGAGTCCTGCCAGTGCACCAGGGTCGGCCCATGGTTGCCCCAGACGGCCAGCGCCAGCGCATGGCCGATCTCCTCAGCCAGCTGGGGCAGGCGCTCGCGCGCCAGGCGCACCGGGTCCAGGCGCATGAGGCCGGCCAGGCCCAGGCGCAGCGCGGCGGGACCGAGGTCGTAGCGGTTGGAGGGCAGGTCCTGCGCCACCAGACCCAGGCGCTGAAAGCTCACCAGGTAGCGGTGCGCCTTGGCCGCGCTCATGCCGGCGGCATGGGCGAGGTCGCGCAGCATCATGGAGCCGTCGGCCGCGGCCAGCGCGTCGAGCAGCGCAAAGCCGACCTCGACGGACTGGATGCCGGCGCGTTCCTTGTCGTTGTCCTGTCCGGGGGGCGTGGCGTCGGCTTCCATGGGCGGCAACGAGTTTACCCATCCGTCATCGACAATCCGACCCATCATGAAATTCGCCACCTATCAAGACGGTTCGCGCGATGGCCAACTGGTCGTGGTCTCGCGCGACCTGTCCAGCGCGCACTACGCCAGCGGCGTGGCGCAGAACCTGCGGGAACTGCTGGACGACTGGAACTTCCTCTCGCCGATGGCGCAGGATTTGTACGAAACGCTGAACCACGGCAAGGCGCGACACGCCTTCCCGTTTGAGAGCGCGCGCTGCCTGGCCCCGCTGCCGCGCCCGCCGGGCTTCGTCCAAGGCCGAGTGCTGGACGACGGCGAGCACCAGTGGACCGGTGGCGGCGAGTGGCGCGGCGCCTGCTCGCGGGTGCCGGACGCCACGCAAGGCGTGCTGGAGGCCGGGCTGGCGGCGGTCACCGCCGATCTGCCGGCCGCCTGCGGCGCGCCGCGCGCCGCCGAGGCGCTGCGTCTGTTCATGCCGGTGGTGCATTGGCGCCGCGAGAGCGCGCCATTCGACCCCGAGGCGCAGGCCGTGCGCGCGGCGTATCCGCTCACGCTGGCCGGTCCGGTGGCCGTGACGCCGGACGAATGGGGCGAGGCCTGGAGCGGCTCGACGCTGGCGGCGGCGCCCGCGTGCGCGCTGCAATGCCGGATCAATGGCCGGCGCTGGCCCGAGGCGCGCGCCGCCGCCGGCGCCGAGCCCCGCCCCTTCCACTGGGGCCGCTGGGTCGCGCGGGCCGCGGCATCGCAATCCCTGCTGGCGGGCACGGTGGTGAGCGCGGCAACGCTGGAGCTGCCCGTGCTGGCGGCAACGGATCAGGTGTCGCTGGAGTGGCGCGCGGGCGAACTCGGCGCCTTGCTGGGCGCCCTCACGCCGGGCGCGCGGGCAGCGGATCAGAACTCGACGTCGTAGGCAAAGCTGCCCGCCGGCAGGCGCGGAAAGATGAGGACGGAGCGAAAGGCGTCGATCCGGCGCAGCTCCGGCTTGGGCATGTTTGGATCGCGCGGCTTGATGGCCTTGGGCATGGCGTCGGCGGCCGGATGGGTGACGAAGAAGCTCACGCCGGTGACGTCGCCAGGCGCCTGGACGGTGAATTCGAGCGCGCGCATGGCCCCGCGCGGCACCAATTTCTGCACCACGCGCGCCCGTGCGCGCCACCAGTCGGCAATCTCCCCGCCGGGCGCCACCCACACGTCGCTGCGGTGTTCCTGCAGGCGCTTGAGGTAGGGCGGCGTGAGCTTGGCCATCAAGCCCTCGGGCGCGTAGTTCTGCGAGTGCACCGACAGCACGCCCAGCGCGCCGGCCTCGTGCAGGTAGTCAAAGTCGCGCGCGATGAGCTCGGAGGCCTGCTCCGTGCTCAGCTTCATGGCCTGGTAGTTCAGGTCGTCCAGCTGGGTGCGCGGCAGCACCACGATGGCGTCCGCCGACCCGACACCGGGTTCCGACTGGGAGAACTGGGGCACCCGGGCGTCGCTGGAGGCCGGGTCGGCCACGTGGTGACGCACGCCGTACTTGCGCAGCAGGATTTCGGTGTTGGCGTCCCAGGATTCGGTCGGCGCGCGAAACCCGGTGACGCGCGCCAGCGCCCGCGAGCCGACGATGCTGTTCATGTCGTCCACCATTTTCTTGATGCGCGACTCCTGGGCCTCGGGCGCCTTGCCCTTGAAGCCCACGTGCAGTTCGGCGTGGTAGGCCAGCTCGTGCTTTTCCTGCAGGGCGCGGGCGATGTCCTTGTGATCGACCGCGATGCTGGTGAGCGAGTAAAACGTGCCGCGCAGGCCGGCGGCCTCCAGGTCGCGGGCGAAGTTCACCGCGTTGGCGTATTTGTCCTCGGTGTCCATCTCCAGCAGTTGCGCCGACAGGTCGCCATCGGGCCATGCGCCCTTGAAGATGCGCGGCTCGCGGCGCAGCCAGGCGAAGACGCCGTCCAGCGCCTTGGGCAGTTCGAGCCGTTCGTCGTATTCCCAACTGGATTCCGAGAAACCGAGGAACACCCGCCGCGAGCCGTTCTTCTCGCTGTAGGCGATGGCGCCCGACTTGGCCTTGTCGGCCGGGTAGCGCGACCAGTTGAAGTAGCGGCCCGCGAGTTGCCGCGAATCGATCCGCAACGGCGACTCGGCCACCATGCCGAGGAAGATGCGCTCGCCGGCCGGGACGGGCCAGGTCAGCGGCGAGTCGCCGAAGGTGTTGAGAAAGCGCTCGTTGCTGGAGATCTCGTCGCGGCCGGTGACTTTGAGGTCGAAGGTGGTTTCGATGAAGCTGTAGCCATGCCACTTGCCCTTGCCGTCGCGCACGCCGGTGGCCCAGGTGGCGATGATGCTGCCGCCGTCGTCGATGAAGTTCTGGATGGCGCGGCGCTCGTCGGAATCGAGCAGCGCCGCCGACCCCAGCACCAGCACGCCGCGCGGCAAGCCCTTGAGGAGCTGCGCGCGGGTAATCTCGCGGTAGGCCTTGCCGTAGGTCTTGAGGTAGACGTTCCAGCGCGCGGTCAAGGTGTCGTAGTTGGACCCGTTGGCGGCAAAGAAGGCCTTGGTGAGCGGGCTGGAATAGAGGTAGATGGTCTCCAGCGGCGCGGTGGCGGCCCCGGCGGGCAGCGGCAGCACCAGCGACGCCGCCCAGAACACGAGCAGCAGGTTGCGAAGGCGCCGCAGCGGGCCCCGTGTCATCGCGGTCAGGCAATCGTTGATCATGGGCAATAGGGTCAGGCGTTGTGCTCGGGCGGCGGTGGCGGGTTTCCGCTCCAGGCCGGGTCGAGCAGTTCGCGCGGCGCGACCGGGGGAACGTCCACCACTTCGTCGCGCAGCGGCACGGTGTCGTCGTAGCGGGTGACCCAGACGAACTCGGCGTCCGGGTCGAGCAGCGCGCGCGGCGCCACGTAAATGGCGTCGTTGGCGGCATCGTCAGCCGCATCGCCGGCGCGGCGGCCGCTGCCGGTGGTCAGGCGCCAGGTGTCCTTGCCGAAGCGCAGCACGCTCTCCCAGCCCAGCACCAGGCGATCCTTGGCTCCTTCGCTGAGATTGGACAGCAGCGTGAACGAGGACAGCGCCGCCAGCGCCAGCGAAACGACCGCCACGGCCAGCCAGCCGCGCGGCGAAAGGATCTGAAAGAGGCGGGGAAGGGTAGACGGCTCGCTGCTCATGGTGGGCGAGCGCTACGTTAGCACGCCCCGGAAAGCTCAGGCCGAGCCACGCGTCTTTTCGTAGTCTTCCTGGCAGTTGATGCAGCGCTCGGCCGAGGGTTGAGCGGTCAGCCGCGCCACGGGAATCTCGATGCCGCAACTGACGCACTGCCCGTAGTCGCCGATGTCCAGGCGCGCGAGCGCCGCGTCGATGAGCACGATTTCGCGTGAGTCGTGGTCGTCGATGGCGTAGTGCAGGTCACGCTCGGTTGCGTTCTGCGCGGGAGAGTCACCCGGTTGCAGCGCGAGGCCTTGCGCGCCTTCGACGCGCGAGAGCGCGCCGCCACGCAGATCACTCAGTTGGGCGGCCAGCGCGGCGCGTTCAGACAGCAGGCGTTCGCGGATCTGGGCTTTGAAAGTGGCGTTCATCAGACAAGTTCCTCTCTGGACGGGCTCATCATGCCGCATTGGGCGGGCGCCGATTTTGACCGCGGTCAAGCACGGGAGGCGGGAGACCGCCGCGGCGGCCGCAGCCGCCGCACAATAGCGCGCATCATCGACCGATCATCCACGGAGACCCATTCCATGAGCCGGACCATCGACTACGACCGCTACACCACGCTGAACATCACCCGCCGCGGCCCCGTCTACAACGGCGTCGCCTCGGTACTCGACATCCAGATGCGCGCCAAAAATGGCAAGCTGCCGACCGCCGCGCACGACGGGCACTGGGAGCTGTCCGAAATCTGGCGCGACGTGGGCGCCGACGACACGGTGCGCGCGGCCGTCCTGCGCGGCGAGGGCATGGGGTTTTCCGGCGGCGGCGATCTGGCGCTGGTCGAGGACATGGCGCAGGATTTCGAGGTGCGCACGCGGGTTTGGAAGGAGGCGCGCGACCTGGTCTACAACGTGATCAACTGCGACAAGCCCATCGTCAGCGCCATGCATGGCCCGGCCGTTGGCGCGGGATTGGTGGCCGGCCTGCTGGCCGACATTTCCATCGCCGCCAAGACCGCCAAGATCGTGGACGGCCACACGCGCCTGGGCGTGGCCGCAGGCGACCATGCGGCCATCTGCTGGCCGCTGCTGTGCGGCATGGCCAAGGCCAAGTACTACCTGATGCTGTGCGAGGCCGTGAGCGGGGAGGAGGCCGAGCGAATCGGCCTCGTCTCGCTGGCGGTGGACGACGGCCAGCTGCTGGACAAGGCGTATGAGGTCGCCGACAAGCTCGCCAACGGCAGCACGACCGCGATCCGCTTCACCAAGTACGCGCTGAACAACTGGCTGCGCCAGGTGGGCGGCGGCGCCTTCGATACCTCGCTGGCGTTGGAATTCCTGGGCTTTTCCGGGCCGGACGTGCGCGAGGGGGTCAAAAGCCTGCGCGAAAAGCGCCCGCCCAACTACTGATATTCTGGAAACTCCGCGCCACCACCACGACGATCAAAAGGAGACGGCATATGAGCGACGACCACAGCGGCTTCGGCTTCGCGCGTTTCGTACCGGGGTTCGACTTCCTGCAGAACCTCGCCGGCTCGGCGGTGAAGGGCGCGACGAGCCAGATTCCCGGCCTGGCGGCCTTGCCGCAGTTGACCAACTGGGTCGCGCCCACGCTCAACGTAGAGGAGTTGGAAAAACGCATCGCCGAGCTCAAGGCCGTGCAGTTCTGGCTCGACCAGAACGCCCATGCGCTCAAGGCCACGATCCAGGCGCTGGAAGTGCAGAAGATGACGCTGGCCACGCTCAAGGGCATGAACCTGCAGTTTGCCGACGTGGCCAACGCCTTCAAGATCAAGGCAGGCGACCTGGCGTCGGTGCCGCCGGCGACGGCGGCGAGCACGCCAGTGGCACCGCCACCGCCGCCTCCCGCGCCAGCTCCGCCCCCCCCCGCCCCTGCGGCAGCCGCCGAGCCCCCGGCCGCACCACGCAAGGCAGCCCAGGCCGAAGGCAGCACCGCGTCGATGGGGCTGATCGATCCCATGCAGTGGTGGGGCGCGCTGTCGCAGCAGTTCCAGAACATCGCGGCCAACGCCGTCAAGGAAGCCAGCAAGCAGTCCGCGGCGGACGCCACTCGTCAGATGGCGGCCGAGCTGACGCAGGCCTCGGTCAAGGCCGCCTCGGGCATGGCCAACGCGCTCACCGGCAACGCCGCGGGCAAGGCGATGCAGCGGGCCGCCGACGGGCAGGCTAAGAGGCCCGCGGCCAAGAAGGCCGCCCCCCGGAAGCCCCCGGTCAAGAAAGCCCCCGCCAAGCGAACCGGCGCAGCACGCAAGAGCACCCGCTGAAACCTTGAAGCCCTTCATCCACGCCCACGCCACGCACCCGGACTGGCGCATCGCCTGCTCCCTGGTGCTGGCGCAGGTGCGCGGGCGGCAGGCCAGCGGCGCGCACCCGGACGAGGCGCCGCTGGGCCTGCTCTATGTCACCGAACCGTTTCGCCAAGCGGCGCGCGACATGCTCGATCTGCTGTCGGCCGAGCTGCCGACCGTCACCGACTGGGTAGGCAACGTGAGCGCGGCCATTTGCGCGGGCGCGGCCGAATATTGGGAAGAGCCCGCCATCGCGCTCATGCTGTGCGACCTGGACCCGCGCGACTATCGCGTGTTCTCCGGAGTGGCGCCGCTGGCGCTGCACGGCGGCGGCGCCACGCCGTTCAGAGCCGCCACGGCATTGGTTCACGCCAGCGCCGAGGCCCAGGATTTGCAGGATCTGATTGCCGAACTGGCCGCCCGCATGACCGGCGAGCGGGTGTTTGGCGGCGTGCCGTCCAGCCGCCATGGCTCGGGGCCGCAGTTCGCGGTCAGTGGCCTGGGCAACGTCGCCGGCAAGGGCGGCGCCAGCGGCGTGTACGAAGGCGGAGTGAGCGGGGTGGCGTTCTCGGATCGGGTGCGGCTGCTGCAACGCGTGACCCAGGGCTGCCGACCGGTCTCGCGCGTGCACGAGGTCACCAGTGCCGAGCGCAACCTGCTGGGCACGCTCGACGGTGAACGCGCACTCGACGTGCTGCTGCGCGACCTGCAGATCGAGGGCGCGGGCCTGCCGACCCTGATCGCCCCGGTGCGCGCCACGCTGGTGGGGTTGGCCGGGTCGCATGGCGCCACGCTGAAGGCCACCGGCGATCTCGATGAGAACGCCCGTGTGCGCCACATCATCGGCGTGGACCCGACGCGCCGCGCGCTTGCCGTGGCCGAGCAGGTGGACGAGGGGCAGCGCCTGGTGTTTTGCGAGCGCTCGCGCGAGGCCGCGCGCGCCGACCTGCTGCGCATCTGTACCGAAATCCGCGAGGACATCGAAGCGGGCGATGCGCCCGTGGGCGCGCGCGGCGCGCTCTACGTGAGCTGCTCGGGCCGCGGCGGACCGCATTTTGGCGGACCGAATGCCGAACTGGACCTGATCCGCCACGCGCTGGGCGAGATTCCCCTGGTGGGTTTTTTCGCTGGCGGCGAGATCGCGGGACAGCAACTGCTGGGCTACACCGGCGTGCTGACCGTGTTCGCCTGAGGTCTGGTGGAGCTGCGGCTCAGCGCCGCAGGGGAGCAAACGCCTCGAATTCCCAGCGCCGCATCGCCAGCAGCAGCGTGTAGCCCTCGCGCTCGGCCTCGGTCACCCGCTGATCCAGTTGGTGCTGGTGCGCGAAGTCCTGTGCCACGCGCTGGATGCGCTCCCAGAACGAAGGCACCAGCGCGCGGCTGACCGAGCCGTGCACCAGCAGCACGCCCTCGCCCGGGCCATCGAAAGCGCCGCCGTAGTAGTCGAGCACGGCATGCTCGCGAAAAAACTGCATCACCGGGCCGTGCGGACGCCAGCGGAAGGTCTTGGCGAGCTTGAGGCGATAGCGGTTGCCCGGCTGCAGTTCGATGATGCCGATGCGGTCGAGCTTGGCGAGATAGCCGATGCACTCGGCCTCCGAGAGGCGGTAGTAGCCCACGATCTGCTCCAGCGTCCACTGGCTTTGCACGCACAGCGCCGCCAGCAGCAGCTTGCGGTCGGCGACCACGGCACGCTCCTGCTCCATCGACATCTGCTGCAGCGCCGGCGCGCCCTGACCGTCGGCCACGCGGCGCGACAGCTCGGCGAAGTCGATCCCCAGCACGCGCAGGATCGCGTCCACGCGCGACAGCGGCATGTCGCCCTTGGACGAGAGCATGCGCTTGACGCTGGATTCGGCCATTCCCAGGGCCTCGGCCAGGTCGGCGTAGGTCATGCCCGAGGACTTGATCTCGGCCTTCAAGGCGGCGACGAGGGCGTGCGTGCTCATGTTGTTGTCGGGTGTCGGTGTGTGGAGCAGTATCGCCGCACGATACCAAACGGCCGACCACGCGATGCCAGCCCGCCGCCCTGACGCAGCCCCGCTGCCCGCGGGCACAATGCGCCGACGTTTTCGCAAGCCCCCGCACCCCGGGGCGGCGCGACCGACAAGGAATCATTGCACCATGGCCGAACTGCCCTCCGCACCCCTCGATGCTCCGCCCGGCGCCGACCCGCATGCGCACCCCAATCAGTTCGCGCTGCTGCGCCAGCGCCGCTTCGCGCCGTTCTTCTGGACGCAGTTTGCCGGCGCGGCAAACGACAACCTGTTCAAGTTCGCGTTCACCGTGATGGTGACCTATCAGCTGTCGGTCAGTTGGCTGGAGCCGGCGATGGCCGGCCTGGTGATCGGCGCACTGTTCATCCTGCCCTTTCTGCTGTTCTCGGCCACCAGCGGGCAACTGACCGACAAGTACAACAAGACCTCGATGATCCGTTTCGTCAAGAACCTGGAGATCGGCATCATGGCGCTGGCCGCCTGGGGGTTTTCCAGCGCCAACGTGCCGGTGCTGCTGGGTTGCACGTTCCTGATGGGCCTGCACTCGACCCTGTTCGGCCCGGTCAAGTTCGCCTATCTGCCGCAGGTGCTCAACGAGCGCGAGCTCACCGGCGGCAACGGCATGGTCGAGATGGGCACCTTCGTGGCCATCCTGCTGGGCAACGTCGCCGGCGGCCTGCTGGTGGCGATTCCCGATACCGGCCACCGCGACGTGGCGCTGGCCTGCGTGGTGTTGGCTCTGGCCGGTCGCCTGATCGCCCAGTTCGTGCCCAACATCCCGGCCACCGACCCGGGCCTGGCGATCAACTGGAACCCGGTGACGGAAACCTGGCGCAACCTCAAGCTCGCGCACGGCAACGTCGTCGTGTTCCGCTCGCTGCTGGGCATCTCGTGGATGTGGTTCTTTGGCGCCGTGTTCCTGAGTCAGTTCCCCAGCTTCGCCAAGGAAGTGCTGCACGGCAACGAGCAGGTCGCCTCGCTGCTGCTGGTGGTGTTTTCCATCGGAATCGGCGTCGGCTCGCTGCTGTGCGAGGTGCTGTCGCGCCGTCACGTCGAGATCGGCCTGGTTCCCCTTGGCGCCATCGGCATGACGGTGTTCTCGGTCGATCTGTACTTCGCCTCGCGCGGACTGCCGCCGGTGGCGTCGCCGTACACGCTGCCCGCCTTCGTGGCGCAGGCCGCGCACTGGCGGGTGATGGCCGATCTGGCGCTGCTGTCGCTGTTCGCGGGCCTGTACAGCGTGCCCATGTATGCGCTGATCCAGTTGCGCAGTCCGGCCACGCACCGCGCGCGCATCATCGCGGCCAACAACATCCTCAACGCGCTGTTCATGATCGCCAGCAGCCTGATCGCCGGAACCCTGCTCAAGAGCGGTTTCACGGTGCCGCAGGTGTTCCTGTTCACCGGCATCGCCAACGCCGTGGTCGCGGCCTACATCTTTCTGCTGGTGCCGGAATACCTGCTGCGCTTTGTCGCCTGGGTGGCCTCGCGCTTCGTCTACCGTTTCAAGGTCCGTGGCGACGAGCACATTCCCACGCAGGGCGCGGCCGTGCTGGTCTGCAACCACGTGAGCTTTGTCGACGCGGTGCTGCTGATGGCGGCCAGTCCCCGGCCGATCCGCTTTCTGATGGATCACCGCATTTTTCAGATCCCGGTGCTTGGCTGGCTGTTCCGTCTGGCCAAGGCCATCCCGGTGGCGCCCCGGGCCGAAGACCCGGCCGCTTACGAAAAGGCCATGCAGGCGGCCGCGCAGGTGCTGCGCGAGGGCGATCTGCTGGGCATATTTCCCGAAGGCGGCATCACGCGCGACGGCAGCATCCAGCCGTTCAAGCCCGGCGTCACCCGCATCGCCGACACCGCCACCGCCGAAGGCATTGCGCTGCCCGTGATCCCGATGGCCTTGACCCACCTGTGGGGTTCATACTTCAGCCGCGTGGAACAGGGCGGCGCGATGGTGCGGCCCTTCCGGCGCGGTCTGTTCAACCGCGTCGGCCTGAACATCGGCCCCGCGATGAGCGCGCAGGAAGCGCAGCCGGAACCCCTGAGAGAAGCCGTGGAGCGCCTGCACGCCCTGGGCTAGGGCGCCTCGGCGAACTGATTTGCTATTTGTTTTGTAGCTGCTCGTGGACCATTTCAATGGGCTTGAGCATGTTTTGACTCTGGAAACAGGCGCGTTCAGCCCGCCGCGCGGGGCAGATTGGCCGGAATCGCCGTCACGCGGCCGGTGTAGTCGGTCCAGCAGGCGCGCGAAAAATCGTAGAGCTTGCACAGGCGCGCGGTTTCAAAATACCAGCGCCACGAAAACGGTTGGATCACGATGCGTTCGGGCAGCATCTGCTCCAGCTTGGCCTGCGCCTGCTTGAGGCGGTACAGCGGAATGCTCATGTCCACATGGTGCGCGGTGTGCTCCATGATGTGGTGCAGCACCGCGCCAATGCGAAACGGGAAGGTCAGATGAACCGTGGTGGACACGAAGGGCTGCGCCCGTGTCCAGGCCGCCTTGTCGTTGTGCCAGGAAACCTTGACATGCGTGTGGTGCACGTAGACGACGAAGCCGATCATGAAATTCCAGAACATGAAGGGAATCACAAATCCCATCAGCAGCGTCATCGCCACCGAACGGTCGGCCGCCAGCGCCCAGGCCACCAACGCGGCGATCCAGGCCAGGCCGAACGCCGTGACCAGCAGGCAATCCTTGATGAACACCGCGCGGCGCGTGGGCATCTGCCGCGATGAGGGAAAGAACATCTTCTTCCACCAGATTTCGATCATGTAGTACAGGCCCGGCGCCCAGCCGCTGCGGTAAATCCGGTTCATCACGCGGCCAAGCGGCGACAGCGCGGCGTATTCCTCGGCGGTCAGCGGTTCCCAGACAAAATCAACGCCCTTGAGGTTGGTGTAGCCGTGATGCACCACGTTGTGGCCCGCGTCCCACAGGCTGTAGGGCGTGAGCGAAGGCAAAAAGGCGATGCGCCCCAGCCACTTGTTCAGCTCGCGGTGCGGCGTCAGGCTCTGGTGGCAAGCGTCATGGCCGATGATGAACAGGCGCCCGATCATGAAGCCGGCCGCATTGGCGCACAGCAGTTGCCACCAGACTGAGTCCAGCCCGACCGCGCCCGCCAGGTTGCCGACATAGACGACCCCCCAGTTCCGCAGAAGCGCGCCAACCGTGATCCGCCGGTCCACCGCCGCCATCACCATCAGCCCGTTGCCGGTGACGACATCGGCCCCGCCCACGACG
>DAIOSZ010000026.1:0-7956 GCA_036752305.1 Burkholderiaceae bacterium | reverse complement strand
GCCTGCGCCGGGCCGCACCGGGGCCGCCAGCAGGGCCAGCACCAGCAGGTAGTCAAATGCCAGCAGCACGAAGGCACGCAGCGTCACGCGGCCGGACAGCGGCAGCAGCCAACCGCGGATCACCTTGCGGTGCGGCAGCGGCGCTCCCGGCATGACCGGAACATCCTGCGCGGCGGCAGGCGGCAAGGCGGAAGTCGAATCGGCGGAGCGGGACGCAGGCATGGCGATGGTCGCTTGGCAACAAAAACCGTTAATGGTAGCGCGATGAGCTTTACGCGTGGTTGACGAAGGACAAGTTCCCGCCAGACCGCTGCGTCTGCGTGGGAGAATCGTCACTTCTTCACAGGTTTCCACGAATGGAAGGATTGCGCCCATGTCCAGCCGCGCCACCAAGATCGTCGCCACGCTCGGGCCCTCGTCCAGCGACCCCGCCACGCTGGAGGCCATGATTCTGGCCGGCGTCAACGTCGTGCGCCTCAATTTCAGCCACGGAACGGCCGACGACCACCGCGCGCGCGCGCAGATGGTGCGCGACGCCGCGCAGCGTGTTGGCCACGAAGTGGCGATCATGGCCGATCTGCAAGGCCCGAAGATTCGCGTCGGCAAGTTTGCCGATGGCAAGGTGCAACTGGAGCCGGGCGCGCGCTTCACTCTCGACGCCGCGCGCACCGAGCCCGGCGACGCGCACGCCGTGGGCCTGGACTACAAGGAGCTGCCGCGTGACGTCAAGGCCGGCGACGTGCTGCTGCTCAACGACGGGTTGATCGTCCTGACGGTGCAGGCCGTGGTCGGTGAACAGGTCCAGACGCAGGTGACGGTGGGCGGCGAGCTGTCCAACAACAAGGGCATCAACAAGCAAGGCGGCGGACTGACCGCCGCGGCGCTCACCGCCAAGGACATGGAAGACATCCGCACCGCGATGAGCTTTCTGGCCGACTATGTGGCGGTGAGCTTCCCCAAGACCGCCACCGACATGGAAATGGCGCGCCAGCTGTGCTACGTGGCGGGGCAGGAATATCGCCACAAGCCGGCGCTCATTGCCAAGATCGAGCGCGCCGAGGCCATTCCGCGCCTGGAGGAAATCCTCGCGGCCAGCGACGGCATCATGGTGGCGCGCGGCGACCTGGCCGTCGAGGTGGGCAACGCGGCCGTTCCCGCGCTGCAAAAGCGCATGATCAAGCTGGCGCGCGAGCGCGACAAGGTCGTCATCACCGCGACGCAGATGATGGAGAGCATGATCCAGAACCCGGTGCCCACCCGCGCCGAGGTGAGCGACGTGGCCAACGCCGTGCTCGACGGCACCGACGCCGTGATGCTCAGCGCCGAAACCGCCGCGGGCCGCTATCCGCTGGAGACGGTGCAGGAGATGGCCAAGATCTGCGAGGCCGCCGAGCATGTGGAAGACGTGGCGCTGGACGCCAACTTCTCGGGCAAGACCTTCGACCGCATCGACCAGTCGATCGCCATGGGCGCGCTGTTCACCGCGCACCACCTGGGGGCCAAGGCCATCGTCGCGCTCACCGACTCCGGCTCCACCGCGCTGTGGATGAGCCGCCATCGCATCGACGTGCCGCTGTACGCGCTCACGCCGCGCATTCCCACGCTGCGGCGCCTGGCGCTCTACCGCAACGTGCATCCGCTGTACATGAACACCGCCGACGAACGCGACGCCGCGCTCGCGCAGGCCGAGGCGCACCTGAAGAAGCGCGGCATCGTCTCCAGCGGTGACGTGTACTGCATCACCTGCGGAGAGCCCATGGGCGCGCCAGGCGGCACCAACATGCTCAAGATCTGCCGGGCGGCGTAGCCACCCCCCATTCGCGGCGGAAAGCCTGGCGGTGCAAACCCTCAAGGGCTACCTTCTGGTGCTGGCGGCCGCCCTCGCGGCCTGGGGGCTGATCGACGGATTCCTGCGCCTGATGGCCCCACAGCCCGTGCCGCGGCCGCCCATCACGCGCCAGGTCGTGCTGGGCTGGGATCAGACCTCTCCGACGCCCGGCAGCGTGTCCGGGGCCCAGTTGTCGGAAGCCATGGAATTGCTGCTGGACTACCCGCTGGTTCAGGACGCGGCGCTGCGCGCCGGGTGGGAGCTGCACATCGAAACCGGCGAATGGGGCAGCCTGCTCGAAGGCATGAAGTCCGGACGCATCCAGATGCTGCTGCACACCGCGGACACGCCGGAGCGGCGCGCATGGGCCTGGTTCACCGCGCCCTACTTCGCCTACGAAACCGGAGCCTTCACCGCCCGGCACACGGCGCCGCGACCGCTGGACGCCTGGGTAAGCGCCATCGCCAGCGGCCAGACGCGCCTGGCGGCGATCCGCCATTCGGCCTATCCCGAGCCGATCGAGCGCGCGATGAAGGCGCCGGGCGCGCAGGTGGTCTGGGTGACCGACGATCTGCAGGGCATGCAGGCCATCGCGTCCGGCCGCGCCGATCTGGTGCTCACCGACATGATCGCCGGCTCCGCCTTCTTGCGCAGCCGCTGGGAACTGGGCAAGGCGCTCACCGTCTCGCCGCTGGCCCTGACCGAGCAAAGCCACGTGATGCTGTCCAAGGCCGCCTTTTCCGAGGCCGACGCGCGGACCTTCGGCGCCGCGCTGAGCGAGGCGCGCGACAGCGCCCTGGGTCGCCGCGTCCTGCGCGCGGCGCAAATGCCCGCGCTCTTCGCGCTGGCCACGCACTACTGGCCGCTGGTCGAGTTGGGCATGCTCGGCGTGCTGGCCGGTGGCATCAGCAGCCTCGTCATCGCCAAGCGCGACAGCTACAGCGTCGTCGGCGCGCTGGTGCTGTGCGCGGCGCCGGGCGTCGGTGGCGGGCTGATCCGCGACCTCGTGCTCGGCCGCGCGCCCGCGATGTCTCGCGACGGCAACCTGTTGGGCGTGGTCGTGATGCTGGTGGCGCTGGGCTGGCTGTTCTACCGCCTGGTGCTGCCGCGGCTGTCGCCAGCGCGCCAGCAGGCCATCCTGGAATTCGACCACACCCGCAGCCCCGTCC
This sequence comes from Burkholderiaceae bacterium, assembly GCA_036752305.1. Taxonomy (GTDB): domain Bacteria; phylum Pseudomonadota; class Gammaproteobacteria; order Burkholderiales; family Burkholderiaceae_C; genus DAIOSZ01. The sequence goes on along the minus strand of DAIOSZ010000026.1, from coordinate 4,959 downwards.
TGTACTTCTTCAACTCGGCCGAAGCCGCATGCTTCACGGTGCTGGGCGTGCTGGTCGCCATCGAGATGCGCAAGGAGCCGCTGTGGCTGTGGGGCCCGGTCGCCGCCGCCTTCACCTGCGGCGGCGGCAGCGTGCTGCGCGAGATCATCCGCGCCAACCCGCAGATCGCCTCGCTGCGCGGCGGCATGTCCTTCGAGGTGCCGCTGGTCTGGGGGCTGCTGCTGGCGCTGTTCTTCACCTGGTACGCCACGCAGCCGCCGTACGCGCTGTGGGTGATCCAGGCCGCGCTGGGCGCCACCTTGCTGGGGGTGCTGCTCACGCGCTGGGTAATCGTTCGGCTCGGGTTGCGCGGACCGATGCTGTAGCGCGGCGCTGGCGGGAATCAGCGCATCTCGAACAGTTCCTGGTGGAACCGCTCTGCCGGCAGCCCCTGGGCCACAAAATCGGCACGCAACGCCTGCCCGAAGGCCGCCGGCCCACAGAACCAGATGCTGGCCTCGCGCCAGCCGGCCACGGCCGCGCGGATGCGCTGGCCATCCAGACGCCCATCGCGCGCGTCCACCAGCACATGCAGGTTCACGCCGGCGGCGCGCGCATCCGCCGCGAGCAGCGCCAGCGCCCGGGGATCTTCCTCACGCGTGGAATGGAACAGCGTCACGGGCGGCTGGATGCCCTCGTGCGGCTGTTCGCGCTCGGCCGCGAGTTGTTCCATGCGGGCGAGGAAAGGCGTGATGCCGATGCCGCCGCCGATCCAGATTTGGCGCGGCGCGCCGTCATCGAAGGTGAAGCGGCCGTAGGGGCCCTGCACCTTCACCGCCGTTCCCGGCTCCAGGCGCTCATACGAGCGAGCGGTGTCGTCCCCCAGCGCCTTCGTGACGAAGGTGATCGTGCGCTCGCGGGCATCCCACGCGGAGGCAATGGTGAATGGATGCGGCTGGCCTCCCGGCTCGGTGACGTAGGCAAACTGTCCTGGGGCATGGCCCGGCCACTTGTCGCTCAGCGCGATGGTCGAGCGCAGCACGCGCAGCGGCTCGAACCGGCGCGTGCTGACCACCTGGCCCTTCACGGCCCCATGCGAGCGGACCCAGCCCGACAGTGCCAGCAGCGCCGATACCGCGCCTGCCAGCAGCATCGCGGCCGTCAGCCAGCCCACCGGCTGCGTCCAATCGCTGAACTTGAGCAACACCAGCGTGTGCACGACCAGCGCCAGATAGGCGACGGAGATCAGCCGATGCGTTCTGGCAAACCAGTGATAGGGGATGCGCGTGATGAGCGCAATCGCGATCAACACGACCGCGCCGTAAAACGCCCACTCGCCCACACCCTCGGCCATGTGGCGCTGGCTGCGCACCCAGGCTTCCAGCGGGTCGGCGATCACCGGGCGCGGGCCACGCACCGGGCGATCAATCCAGCCCCAACCAACCATCCATTTGGCACTCTTGGTCATCAGCCAGTGCGCCACGGAACCCACCAGCGCGGTGATGCCCAGCCACTTGTGAAGCCGGTACATCTTGTCCAGCCCGTTCAACCGCTGCTCCAGCCAGCGCGGTCTGGCCGCCAGCACCATGGCCGCGCTCATGGCGGCAATCGCCACGATGCCGGTCAGTTGGATGGCGGCTTCACGAAACGGAAAAAAGGCAAACGGTTGCGGCCAAAGGGTGTTGGACAGCAGCCACAGCGCGACCGGCAGCAGCAGCGCGGCCCACCACGCGCGTTGAATATTTTTCATGTGACTCTTCGTGAGTGCCCAACCACGGGGCGAGCGCTCGATTCTCGGGGCGCAGCGTGAGCCCTGCACCAAGTTAGGTCAACGCCGGGTAAATCTGCCCCCGCAGAGCGGGTCGCAGCCCGCCGATCCGCTTTCAAAGAATGCCCCCACAGGCCAACGACACGCCACCGCGCGCCGTCAGCCGGGGCCTATTCCCTACTTGGCCTTCAACTTCTTCGGCTCCGAGGCCATGCTGCTGGCCATCACCTTGGCGTAGGCCGACTTGGTCAGGTTGACCTTGCAGTATTCGTCCAGTTCCGGCTGGATTTTCTCGACCGCCACTTCGTCGAACACCGCCGCCGTACGGCCCTTCTTGGTGTGGCCGACCGCAAAATAGATGAATTTGGGCTTGACCGTGTCCTGCAGCGCCACGTAGTCGGCGCAGGTGGTTTTCACGATGGACTTGGGCGCCGCAGCAGGGGCCTGAGCCATCGCGCCGGAGACGGTGAACAGGGAAGCGGACAACGCCGCAAGCGTGAAGATCGATTTCATAGTCGGTTCGTAGCGATGAGGGTATGACTCGAACCGGTGGCAGGTCAGGCTGGGCCAGACGCCAGCCCCGGTACGCAGCCCCGGATCCGTGGCTGAACGCCGTCCGAGGTGACGCCATTGTGGACGGCCCGCAGGTGATGTGGTATCAGAAAACGGCTCGCCTTATCCATCGCGTTTCGCGCATTCCTCTGTTCGACAGAGGTTCGGCGCACCAGTTGAACAAAGACCTCGCCGGGCGCTTCACCAGCCCTGTCCCTGGACTCGGCCTTCCCGCCGCAGCACGAAGTCCACGCCGGTCGCGGCTCCCGCCTCGCGGCGCAGGCCGCGCACCTCGGCCAGGCAGGCGCCTTCGACCGGCTGGCCGTCCCAGTTGGCCGAAATGCGCCGACCGTCGGACGATTCCTCCAGCGTGAACTGGCCTTGCTCGTCCAGGTCGCCGGCAATCAGAACCGGCGCCGCGCCCGGCCGGTCCGCCTGCAGCGTGCCGCGCCAGCCATCGGGGTTCTCGGGACTCGGGCCGAGCACCAGCCAGCCCGTCTGCCCGCCCCAGGTGGCGCGCCACCGGCCATGCAGTCGCACATGGGCCGGCACGCGGCTTTCCGGGCAGGCAACGGGTGCACTGGCGGCCTTGTTTGGCGTGGGGCCCACGGCGCAGGCCGCCAGAAGACAGGCCGCGCCCGCTGTGAATACTGTCGCGACCGACCATCGACCCGCCATCATGGCACCTCCGGTTGCGCAGCCGCCTTGCGCGCGAATTCGGCGCGCAAGGCCTTGAGTTTCTCGCGCGGGTCCTCGCGCGTGGTGATGGCGTCCAGGCGCATCTCGGCGATGAAGCGGCTGGGCGGCGCGGCCACCGTCTCGCGGCCCTTGCGGCGGCGCTTGGCGTAGCTCACCGCCAGGCTTTGGCGCGCCCGCGTGATGCCCACGTACATCAGGCGGCGCTCCTCCTCCAGCCGCGCGGCCAGGCTGTCGGCGCTTTCCGCCGCCCCGTCCATCTTGAAGGGCAGCAGGCCTTCGTTGGCGCCCACGATCAGCACATGCGGCCACTCCAGGCCCTTGGCCGCGTGCAGCGTGGACAAGGTGATCACATTGGAATCCTGCTCCCGCTCCGCCAGCGTGGACAGCAGCGACATGGTCTGCGCCACGTCCAGCAGACTCTTTTCCTCGCGCACGAAGGACTGCACGCCCGCCTCGTCGGCGATCTCGCCGCCGCAGCGGCCGGCCATCCAGTCGCAGAAATCCTCCACATTGGCCCAGCGCGCCTCGCCCAGCTTGGGGGCGTCCTCGGCGTCGATCAGGTGCTGGCGATAGCCGATGTCCTCCAGCCACTCCCGCAAGAAGGCCCGCGCCGCCGCCGCGCCAACGGTCTGGCGCGCGCGCTGCTCCAGCGCATGGATCGTCCGGCCAAACTCATGCAGCGCCGCCAGCGCCCGGCCTTGCAGCAGGCCTTGCAGACTGTGCGCGTACAGCGCTTCGAACAGGCTGGTGCGGTGGCTGGCGGCAAACTTGCCCAGCGTGCCCAGTGTCTGGTGACCGATGCCGCGCTTGGGGCTGGTGACGGCGCGCAGAAACGCCGGGTCGTCGTCGTTGTTGATCCACAAGCGGAACCATGCGCACAGATCGCGAATCTCGGCGCGGTCAAAAAAACTCTGCCCGCCCGACACCTTGTATGGCAGGTTGGCGCGGCGCAGCGCCTGCTCGAACACCTTGGCCTGGTGGTTGGCGCGGTACAGGATGGCGTAGTGCTTCCAGTCCTTTTCCGCCGAACTGGCGCGCAGGCCCTGGATGCGCGCCAGCGCGCGCTCGGCCTCGTGCTCCTCGCTGTCGCAAGGCGTCACGCGCACCGGCTCGCCTTCGCCCATGTCGCTCCACAGGCGTTTGGGAAACAGCTTGGGATTGGGCTCAATCACATGGTTGGCCGCGCGCAGGATGGCGCCGGTGGAGCGATAGTTCTGCTCCAGCTTGATCAGCTTCAGGCGCGGAAAGTCCTGCGGCAGACGGCGCAGGTTGTCCAGCGTGGCGCCGCGCCAGCCGTAGATGCTCTGGTCATCGTCGCCCACGGCGGTGAAGTCGCCCGCCTGGCCGACCAGGCACTTGAACAGCTCGTACTGCGTCGCATTGGTGTCCTGCACTTCATCCACCAGCACATGGCCGAGCAGGCGCTGCCATTTCTCGCGGACAGCCTCGTGCTCGCCGAGCAGGCGCAGCGGCAGGCCGATCAGGTCGTCGAAATCGACCGCCTGGTAAGCGGCCAGGCGCTCGTGATAGCGCGCCATGATGCGCGCCGTCTCCCGCTCATGCTCCCCCGTGGCCTGGGCCAGTGCCTGTTCCGGCGCCAGGCCCTGGTTCTTCCACAGGCTGATGCGCCATTGCCAGGCGCGCGCGGTCTGCGCGTCGGTGGTGGCGCCGCCGCAGTCCTTGAGGATGCTTTGGACGTCGCTTGCATCGAGGATGGAAAACGCCGGCTTGAGGCCCAGCGCGGCGCCGTCCTCGCGCAGCAAGCGCACGCCCAGCGCGTGGAAGGTGCAGATGATCACCTCGCCCGCCGCCTTGCCGATCAGGCCGCGCGCGCGTTCGCGCATCTCGGCGGCCGCCTTGTTGGTGAACGTGATCGCGGCGATGCGTCGGGGCGCCAGCCCCGCCTGGATCAGCTTGGCGACCTTGTGCGTGATCACCCGCGTCTTGCCCGAACCCGCGCC
>DAIOSZ010000025.1:20618-24626 GCA_036752305.1 Burkholderiaceae bacterium | reverse complement strand
GGTCTACGTTGAAGCCGAGAGCAAGAAAGTCGGCAACGTCACCGTGCCCGAGGCCTTGATCGCGGCGATGCGCGCGGGTCAATGCGTGCACTTGGAGCTCAGTCTGAACGAGCGCGTCTCATTGCTGATGGAAGACTACGCGCACTTCGTGACCGACACCGATTTCTTCAATCGACGCCTGCAAGCCCTTACCGCGCTGCGCGGCAAGGACATGGTGCAGAACTGGCAGGCGCGGGTCGGGCGCGGCGAAATCGAGTCGGTCGTGCGTGACTTGCTGGAAAAGCACTACGACCCGGGCTACAGCAACTCCACCTCGCGCAACTTCAAGCGGTACGCGAGGGCACTTGAAGTCGCACCCGCCACACGCGGCGCGGAGGCCATGCGAGCGGCGGCGCACAGCCTGCTGAGACTGGCGTAGAGAGGCTCACCGGTACCTACTTGGCACCCCCATCCCCGCCAGAGCCATCGCCACCGTCGGCTTCACCGGGCGCGTCATTCATCGCTTCCGCGCCACCTTCACCTGACGGCAATTGGCGGCGCTCCGCCTTCGCGCGCTCTTTTTCCTGCTTTTTCTGCTTCTTGGCCAGCTCGCGCTGGCGCTTCTCGTAACCGTAGTTGGGTGTTGCCAAGAGTGCCCCTTATTGAAGGCTCCCACTCTAACAGCTTGCCAGCAGGCTCAGGGTGAGCCAGCGCCCTAGAGCACAAACGTGAACGTCACCTCAAAATTGGCCGATGCGCCTTGTGGCGAGGCAAAGTAGTAGGTGGTCCCGCCCGTGAGCACCCCACAAGGGATGACGGCGCCGTTGTAGATTACCTGCCGGATCACGTCTTTCGTCCGGTCTTCCATGATCAGGCAGTACACGCCCGCCGGCATGCTCACCAGCACCTGCGTCCTGGGCGTTCCGTTGAACTGCCAATTGCTGCCCGAGCGGTTCTTTTCGCCCTTTTTGGGCTTTGGCTCGGAACTGGCTGTCTTGCTGGTGGTAAACAGCGCGCGGAACGCTCCGCTCGCCCCCTGCGGCGAGGCAAGGTAGTAGTCCACCGAGCCCTTGAGCTTGTCTTGCGGAATCCGCACGCCGTCGTACAGGATGTATTCGATCACGTCATTGGCCAGCCCGCGGTCGTGCATGACCAGGCAAAAGACGCCGGGCGGCAGGTGGACCAGCAGCGGGCCGTCGGGCGCAAACGGAAACCGGAAATCCTCGCTCGACCGATTCTTCTGGCCGGTCAAGGGCTTGTCCTGTGAAACCGGGCTGGTGATGGCCGGGTACAGCAGGTTGTTGAGCGTCACTCCAATTTCGGTGACAAAGTCGGCCGCCGTGTCCACGTAAAGAACGTTGGGAATCCGCTCGCGGTCGAGCGCGCAGGCAAAGTAGGCGTCGTGCAGGTCGGGCGCGAGAGCATCGTTGGCGGGGCCGGACAGCGGCAGGATGCACTCGCTGCCGGTGGTGGCTTGCGTCTTGCTGAGCGTGAGCGTCCACGACAGCAGGAACATGTCGCCCCCGTGGTTGGCCTTGTCCGCCAGCTTGGACAGTTGATCGACGGTCATCGTCGCAAGGGTATTGGTCTCGCTGTACTCGTCGTAGACCACCAGATCGGCGGCCGTCGGGTTGGGCTTGGCCGGGTCGTAGTCGGCATAGGTGTACATGCCTGCGGGCAGACTGCCGCTGGTGATTTTCAGGTCAAACACCGCCCACACGGTGCCGCGCGCGGGCATCATTTCCTCCAGGCTGAGCTGTGCCAGCCGACGACCCGTGTTGTTGACAAACAACCGGTTGCCAAGCCGGTCACTCACCAGTTTGAACAAGGCCTGGAAATCGGCGTTGTTGAACGACCGGTCCGCGTCCCGGTTGTAGAAGTGGCTGAACTTCAGAACGATGAGTTCCCGGGCGCCGCCGTCGATGAACGCTGCCACGGCGTCGAGAATGGCCGTGAGCCCCTCGCCGTTGCAGCCCTGGTTGCCAACCAGCCAGATGCCGGTGTCCTGGTAGTGGCCGGTCACGAAGCTGGCGCCAAACAGCGTCGGCCTGAGGTCGAAATAGCGCACACCGACGCCCAGCATCTCGCTCATGCCCAGCGTCTGCGTCTGCGTGTTGCACGCCGAGCCAAAGCTGGTGCAGTTGCGCGCCACGCTCATCCCGGCGTCGTGCGCGCCGGGCAGGCAAATCTGCTTGACGTTCAAGGACCCGAGCGTGGCCCAGTTGTCCCGCATCCAGTTGGCATAACTCATGTTTGAGCCTCCGGCGGATGCATCAATAGGTGAAGGTCACATCGAACGCTGCCGTGGCGCCCTGCGGCGCCGAGAGGTAGTAGTTGTTGTTTCCCGAGGCCACCAGGTCCTTGGGAATGCTCGCGCCGCGATAGAGGATGTAGATCACGTTGTCGTTGGAGGCGCCGTTGTGATGTTCCAGCACGCAATAGATACCCTCGGGCATAGCCACCGAGGTGTAGCCCTTGGGAGTGGACGTGAACTTGAACATCTCGCTTGAGCGGTTGAGTTCGCCGCTCAGCGGTTTGTCTTGCGACTTGACGGTCTGTTCGGTCATGTCAACTCCAGATGAAGATTGGAAGCACCCCATTCTGGATTTGACCCTTGACATTCGTCAACGCCCAACCGATCAGCCCCGCGCGCTCACTCCAGTTTGATGTTGGCCTGGCGGATCAGCGCGCCAAAGCGTTCGTATTCCTGCCGGTTGAGCGCGGCGAACTGCTCGGGGCTGATGGTCGCGGGTTCGCCGCCCAGGCCCTTGAGGCGAGCCTGCACATCGGGCAAGCGAATCGCGAGGGAGAGTTCGCGCTGCAAGCGGGCCACCACCTCGGCTGGCGTGCCGGCGGTCACGAGCATGGCGTACCAGGTGCTCATGTCGGCGCCTTGCACGCCGCTTTCGGCCAGCGTGGGCACATTGGGCAGTTCGGGGCTGCGTGTCGGCGCGCTCACGGCCAGGGCCTTGAGCTTGCCAGCCCTGATCTGCGCCATGGCCGAAGACGTGGTGTCGAACATCATCTGCACATTGCCGCCGATGATGTCCAGGTGCGCCTGCGCGCTGCCCCGGTAGGGCACGTGGATGCTCCTTGTGCCAGCCGCGAGGTTGAAGGCCTCGCCCGCGATGTGCTGGGTGCTGCCCACGCCGGACGAGGCGTACTTGAACTCCCCCGGCCTGGCCTTCATCAGCGCGATCAGGTCCTGCACGCTGCTGGCGCTCACCTGACCGCCGACAACCAGCACATTGGGTACCGTAACGATCAGGCCGACCGGCGTCAGATCCCTCATCGGGTCGTAGGACAGCTTGATGAGGTGAGGCGCGATGGCTTGGCCGGTGTTGGTTGCCACCAGCAAGGTGTGGCCATCAGGAGCAGCCTTGGCCGTCAGGTCCGCAGCAATCGTGTTGGACGCGCCAGGCCGGTTTTCGACCACGAAGCTTCCCTTCATGCCCTCGGCAAACTTCTCGGCCAGCAGGCGGGCGATGATGTCGGTGCCACCGCCGGCATTGGCGCCGACAAGCAGGCGCACCGGCTTGCCGGGATAGCCCACCTGGGCGCGAGCCGGCAGCGCGGCGCCCAACAAACTGGCCGCCAGCCATTGATTGAAGTGTTTGCGCGCAAGATTCATGACCTCTCCTCGTCTTGTGGAGCCTTGCCCGCGCGGTGCGCCAGACCCATCTGGCAGGCCAGGTCGAATGCGTTGCGCATGGCCTGAGGATTGGCCACGCCCTGCCCGGCAATGTCGTAGGCCGTTCCATGCGCGGGCGTGCAAATCGGGATGGGCAGGCCACCGTGCACGGTCACGCCCTGCTCGAAGCCCATCAGCTTCATCGCGATCTGGCCCTGGTCGTGGTACATGGTCACCACGCCGTCGTAGCCATCGACCTTTCGTGTGGCCCGAACGAATGCCGTGTCGGCCGGAAACGGGCCATCGGACGGATAGCCTTGCTCCGCGGCCAGGCGCACGCCAGGTTCGATCACCCGCGCCTCTTCGTCACCGTAATTGCCATGGTCACCGTTGTGCGG
>DAIOSZ010000025.1:17307-20608 GCA_036752305.1 Burkholderiaceae bacterium | reverse complement strand
CTTCTCGGGTGTCAGCAGTCCGGCCACCTCACGCAAGGCCACGTGCGAGGTCACCCGCGCGGTCCAGAGATTCTTCAGCACGTTCAGTTCACCGCACACGCCCGCGAAATCCAGCGCCTGGGCAAACCAGCGCAATTCGTCCTCCTGCGCCATACCCCCCAGACGCAGCGCCGATTTGTTGAGCGGCGCAAAGCAGAACGCATCCGCCCTCCCCTGCGCCACAAGATCGACCCCCAGCGCCAAGCCTTGCAGCATGTAGCGGCCGCTATCGGCCGTGGCCTGACCGCATGGGAATGGCGCGGCCTCGGCACCCGGCCAGGGCAGTATGTCCAACGGGTCGGGCGCGCGGATGCTGTTTCGCTGCGCGATCAGCAAAATGTCTGCCCGTGCCTGCACATCACCGCTGGCCAGCATCTTGTTGACCAATTCCGGGCCTATGCCCGCCGGGTCTCCGGCAAACAGCGCCACACGGGGCTTGGCGCTCATGTTCGCCTGGCCTTTCTCACGTTGAACGCGCCGCCAATCAACAACAACTGAACCATCGCCAGTCCGATGAACACCCCGACAAACTGCCCCCGATCCATCAATGGGCCGAAAAGCAACGGCGCGGTGGCTTGGCCAATGTCCAGTCCCGCGTAGACCACACCATAGACCCGCCCGGTAGCGTTGTCCGGCGTCGTCTTCTTGACCAGCAGGTCTCGCGAGGGTCCGGCCGTGCCGGCGGCAAAACCCATCATGGCGAACAGCACCGGCACCGCCAGAGACGGCAGTGGCGCCAAGCCCAGCACGAGCGAGAGCGCCGCCGCACAGGCAAACGCGATACCCACCACGCGCTCGCAGCGCGCCGGGTCGGACGCGAGAAAGCCCCCCAGGACCATGCCGCCAGCGCTGCAAACCATGTAGATCGTCAGGCAAGCCGCGGCCATCCCAACCGGCAGGCCGTGCAAATGGCGCGCCGCCTCAGGCGCAAAGGCCTGGATCACGCTGATGACAATGGCAAATAACAGAAAGAACCCAAAGCAGGCCCACACCGCAGGTATTCGCAAAAAGGCAAAGTTTTGGCTTTTTGCTACAAATTCAGTAGCTTGCCGTGGTGGATCTGAGGGCATTACAAGCTCTTTTCGCTTGAACCAGAGCAGCACCAGCACCGCAAAAGCCATTGCCGAGGCCACCTGCAAGGCGACTCGGTAGCTGCTGGCCATGGTGATCGGTACCAGCACCGCCGGCGCCAACGCCCAGCCCAGACTACCACTCAGGCCATGAGTCGAATAGGCATGACCCAGGCGGGGAGCCGATACCTTCTTGTTGATCAGCGTGTAGTCCACCGGGTGAAACACGCCGTTGCCCACTCCGGCGAGCACGACAAACACCAGCAGCCCGCCATAGCTGTTGACCAACGAAAACCCCAGCGCCGCGACGCCGATCAACCCCAAGCCCATGAACAGCACCGGTCGGGGGCCGTATTTGTCCACCCAGAATCCCGAGGCCGCCTGCACCGCGCAGCTCACGCCGAAAAACACCGTCATCAGAAAGCCCAATTCGGTGTAGGAAGCGCCCAACGCCTCCTTGAGCCAGGGAAACAGCGGCGGCAGCAGCAGTTGACTGAAGTGGCTGATCAGGTGCGCGACGCTGACAAGGCCAATGATCTGCGCGTCCTGGCGCAGCGGCACGGCACCCAAGGTAGCCGTACCCGCAATGGGAGTGGAAGCCATCCCCCCATGCTACCCGGCCTCGGCGACTGGCGCTGGCGCTGGTCCGGTTGGCTCGGACGGATCGTCCCACAGCACCGATGCCCGGTAGGCATGCCAGCTCGCATGGCCAAGCAGCGGCCCGGTCAGCACGATGCCCAGCCCCCAGGGCAGCATGGAAGTAACCAGCAGCACCACGATCAGAAAGCCCCACAGCAGCATCACCAGCGTATTGCCGAACACGACCCGGAAGCTGGTGATCGCCGCCGAGATGGCGTCGGTGTCGCGATCCAGGATCATTGGCATCGAGATCACACAAAACGAGAACACCAGCACCGCGAACACACCGCCCACGGCCATGTAGACCAGCACGAACTCCCAGTTCTGCGGGTTGAACACCGCCTCCAGCACGCCGCTGGACGAAGGCATGCCGGTGTTGAAGAACACAGCAAACACGACCAGCGACGCCCGCCCCCACAACAGCTCCAGCACCAGCAGCACCAGCAGCAGCATGCCCAGCGTCTTGATGCGCTGATCCCAGCAGGTGATCGAATGCCCCAAGCTGGGCACCAGCCCCTGCTCGCGGCGGCGACTCACGTCGTACAGACCCATTGCCATGAAGGGGCCGATGAGCAGACAACCGGAGACGATTGACATCGTGTATTCCGGCTTGAAGCGGAACACCGCCGTCAGCGTCGCCGCCATGGCCCAGAAACACAGACCGTAGAAAAGCGCAATGCCCGGATACGCCCGAAAATCGCGCAGGCCACGGGTGAGCCAGCGAAACGGGTCTTGCAGCGACAGCGTGGCGATGCGGATGCGCGGCCCCACCGGAGGCGGCGGCACGTAAGGCGTGACGCCGCTGGAGGCGTCCTCGGCGATGGGTTCAGTCATGTGCATGAGGCTTGTTCGTGGCCGCGAGCCTAGCCAGCTTCGTCGCCGACCGCAACCCGAGACTACCCGGCGAGCGCCGCGAAGGCCTGCTCCAGATCGGCAACCAGGTCCGCCGCGGCCTCCAGCCCCGCCGAAAAGCGCACCAGAGCACCTCGCGGCAGCCCGGCTGGCCAAGCCATGCGCATCGCCGCCAGGTCATAGGGCACAACCAGACTCACCGGACCACCCCAGGAAAAACCGAGCTTGAACAAGCGCAGCGCATCGCAGAACGCGTCTACGCGTGCTTGCGGAATGGCCGCGTCGAGGATCACGCTGAATAATCCGGCCGCGCGGCCGGGCTCCTCCAGGCGCCCTTGCGGCGCGCACAACGCGGCCCAGTGCGCATGCCCCGGCGAGCCTTCCAATGCCGGGTGGAGCACCTGCGCAACCCCGGGTTGCCCCTGCCACCAGCGCGCCAAGCGTCGTGCCGTGGCATCCTGCGCGGCGTAGCGCAAGGCGATGGAAGGCAGCGAGCGCAACAGCGTCTCCACATCGTTGCCGCCCACGCCCAGGCCCAACCGCATGTGGGTGAGTTTGAGGCGCAGGTGCAGAGCCTCATCACGCGTGATCACACTGCCCATCAGCACGTCGCCACCGCCACTGGGGTACTTGGTCAGCGCTTGCACGGAGATATCGACCCCCTGCCCCGCGTCGTCCAGATCGAAAGGCCGAAACGCCAG
>DAIOSZ010000025.1:13863-17297 GCA_036752305.1 Burkholderiaceae bacterium | reverse complement strand
CCCGCGCCCCAAGTGTTGTCCAGCGCCGAACCCACGCCCCGCGCGCGACACAACGCGGCCAGACGCGGCAGATCGGGGAACTCCATCGTCACGGAGCCAGGCGCCTCTAGCCACACCAGCCGCGTCCGCTCGCCAAGCATCGCCGCCAAGCCTTCGGGATCCATCGCGTCATAGAAGCGATGTGTGATGCCCCAGGCTGCCAGCTCACCTTCGGCCAAGGCCTTGTTCGGGCCGTAGGCGTTGTCGGGAATCAGCACCTCGTCGCCCGCGCGCAGCAAAGCCAGCGAGACGTTGGAGATCGCCGCCAACCCCGAAGACGCCAGCAGGCACTGCGCACCCCCTTCCAGCGTGCACAGCCGCTCCTCCAACGTGAAAGTAGACGGCGTGCCGTGCAAGCCATAGGTGTAGCCCGATTTGTCTTTCCACTGGCGGCTGCGCATCGCCGCGACGCTCGGAAACAACACGGTCGCCGCCCGGTAAGCGGGCATCTGCGGCGCCGCAAAGCCGCCAGGCGGGCGATACGGGTGATGGATCAGCTCGGTGCTGATTGCGGGCTTGGACATAGGCAGCTGTCGCTCTTATTGTGAATCTGCGAGTTTCTCACCGCGCGGCCAGGGCGTCAGGCGCGTCGGGCTCAATGGAAATCCCGACTCCTGGTCCATTCCCCCAGATTTCCGAGCAAGGGTGTAAGGTCGTGCAGGCGCCGCGCGACCAGATGACGCACTTGGCCGCCGCTGTCTTCGTCGCGTTGCCACTGTCCGCGCACGACCAGCAAACGGGCGCGCAGCAAGGCGTTGCGCTGCGTCTTGTCGGTGCGCAGGCCTGGCCAGACGATCACATTGACGCAGCCGGTTTCGTCTTCAAGCGTGACGAAGATGGTGCCTTTGGCGGTGCCAGGCTGCTGGCGCCCGATGACCAGCCCGCAGGCGGTTGCAGGTTCGCCATGTGCCAGCTCGGCCAGCTCGGCCGCGGTGCGCACGCGCCGGGCCGCCAGGCGCGTGCGCAGCAGAGCCAGCGGATGGCGGCGCAGCGTGAAGCCCAATGCGGCGTAGTCCAGCGTGATGGCCTCGCCTTCAGGTGCCTCAGGCAGTGCCAGTCGCGCTTCGCTGGGCGCGGCGCTCGCGAGCAGGTGCGGCATGGGGCGCAACGGCGAGCTTTCCCAGACTTGTTGGCGACGGTGCCCTGCGAGCGAGGCCAGCGCTCCAGCGGCGGCTAGCGCGCGCATCTCCTTCACGTCCAGCGTCGCGCGCTGCGCCAGATCAGCCAGATCGGCAAAAGCGGCCTGCGCGCGCGCCTGTTCCACCCGCTGCGCCGCAGCCTGGCCAAAGCCGTCGACCAGACACAGGCCCAGCCTGACCGCGCCGGGCGATTCCTCGGCCGGGCTGCCTTCCAGCGTGCACAGATGGTCGCTGTGACTCACGTCGGCCGGCAGGACCGTGACGCCGTGGCGGCGCGCGTCCTGAATGAGCTGCGCCGGGGCATAGAAGCCCATGGGCTGGGAATTGAGCAAGGCGGCCAGGAAGGCGGCCGGTTCGTGGCATTTGAGCCAAGCGCTTTCGTAGGCGATCAGCGCAAAGCTGTAAGCGTGGCTCTCGGGGAAGCCGTATTCGCCAAAGCCGAGAATTTGCTGAAAGATGCGGCAGGCAAAGTCTTCGGTGTACCCCCGCTCGAGCATGCCGTCCCGGAGCTTTTGCTCGTAGGCGTGCACATGGCCACCGCGCTTCCAGGCGGCCATGGCGCGGCGCAAGCCATCGGCTTGCTCCGCGCTGAAGCCGGCGGCGATCATGGCAATCTGCATCACCTGCTCCTGGAAAATCGGCACGCCCAGCGTGCGCTCGAGCGCCTCGCTCAGCGCGGGGTTCTCGTAGACGACCGGCAGTCCCTGCCGCTCGCGCTCGCGCGCCTGCAAGTAGGGGTGAACCATGCCACCGGTGATCGGCCCCGGGCGCACGATGGCCACCTGCACGACCAGGTCGTAAAAGCGCGCCGGCCGCAGGCGCGGCAGCATCGACATCTGCGCGCGGCTTTCGATCTGGAAGGTGCCTACGGTGTCGGCGCACCGGATCATTGCGTAGGTGGCCGGATCGTCGCGCGTGATGTCGTAGCGCGTAAACGGATGGCCTCGGCGTTGACTGACCAGGTCCAGGCAGCGCCGCACGGCGGTCAACATGCCGAGCGCGAGCACGTCCACCTTCATCAAGCCGAGCGCCTCAAGATCGTCCTTGTCCCATTGAATGACGCGGCGGTTTTCCATGCTCGCGGGCTCCACTGGGACCAGGCACGTGAGCGGCTCCTGCGTGAGCACGAAGCCACCCACATGCTGACTCAGGTGACGCGGATGCCCCCGCAGTTCGCGCGCCATGCGCAACCAATGGTGCGCCAGGGCCGGCTCCAGGGTGATGCCCTGCTCATGCGCCAGGTCGTTGAGCTGCGCCGGATTCAGTCCCTTTTCGAACCAGGGATGATCCTTCGCAAAGGCATCGATGAGCACATCGGACACGCCCAATGCCTTGCCCACGTCTCGGATGGCGCTCTTGGTTCTGTAGCAGATCAAGGCGGCGGCCAGCGCGGCGCGGTCGTGCCCGTACTTGGCATAGAGGTACTGAATGATTTCCTCGCGCCGCTCGTGCTCGAAGTCGACGTCGATGTCGGGCGGACCGTCGCGGCGCGACTCGCTGATGAAACGTTCGAGCAGCGGATGGGACTCCTCCGGATTGGCCGCCGTAATGCCCAGGCAGTAGCAAACCACCGAGTTCGCAGCTGACCCCCTGCCCTGGCACAGAATGCCCCGCCGCCGGGCCTCGCGCACCACGTCGTGCACCGTGAGGAAGAACATCTCGTAGCGGCAATCGGCGATGAGTTGGAGTTCTTTTTCAATGAACGCGGTGATCGGTGGCGGCACGCCCTGGGGGTAGCGCTCGCGCGCGCCCTCCTGCGTCAGCCGGCGCAGCGTCTGGCTGGCCGTCAGACCGGGAATCAAGGGTTCCAGCGGATAGTTGTAGGCAATCTGGTCGAGCACGAATTCGCAGCGCGCCGCCACACGCAGCGTCTGCGCCCGCAAGTCGGGTGGATGCCGCGCGGCAATGACACGGCGCGGCCGCAAATGTCGCTCGCCATGCGCGGCCAGCGCAAAGCCGCATTCGGCCAGAGGCCGCCCCAGGCGAATGGCGGTCATGACGTCAAGCAGGCGTTGGCGGTGGCGCGCGTGCATGCACACGCCGCCCGCCAGCGCCAGCGGCCACCCGCGCGCGATGGCAAAGCGACGCAGCCGCTCAATCCAGTCGGCGTCGTCCCAGCCGCACGGGCATTCGGCCAGCAGCGTGAGGGCCGGCCTGTCCGCCGTGACAGCCGGCAAGGCGGCCGTCACGGCGGACAGGACCGCCAGCGCGTCAGGCGCGCGCGACGACCATTTGCGGGGCATGGCCGCGGTAGAG
>DAIOSZ010000025.1:7787-13853 GCA_036752305.1 Burkholderiaceae bacterium | reverse complement strand
GCGCCACCAGCAGCTCACAGCCGGCCAGCGCGCAGATCAACTCGGACAAAGGCGGCAGCCGGTAGCTGCCTTTGGGCGCCTCGCGGCGCGCGGCCGTGATGGCCTGACACAGCCGGCCCCAGCCTTCCCGGTCGCGAGCCAGGGCGACAAGGGTGTAGCCTTCATAGCAGAATTCGCTGCCGTAGAGCAACTTCAAGGGCCGTCGGCGCGGCGTGGGCGCTTGCCCGCCCTGGGTATAGGTCTTGAGCACCTTCCACGCGCGTACCGTTCCAGCCACCGAGCATTCGTCGGTGATCGCCAGTGCCTCGTAACCCAGTATCCAGGCCTGACGCACCAGTTCCTCGGGGCTGGAGGCGGCGCGCAGAAAGCTGAAGCTGCTCAGGCAATGCAGTTCGGCATAGGCGATGGCCGCGCGTTCAGCCATAAACGCCATGCAGAAACCAGCGCAGCGGTGCCGGCGTTTCCAACGGCGCGCCGCCGTCGTTGGCCCAGGCGTTGCCAGGCCGTTCGGCGTAAATCCACAGCCACTGGCCGGCTTGCGTGCGGGCCAGGAAGTAGTCGCGCAATGCGGCTTGCGCGGTCCTGTCCCACCAACCGGCTTCGAGCCGCGCCGGCCCGGCTTCCCGCATCAAGGGGTGGCCGTGCAAACAGGGTTCGCCCTGGTGCGTGGTCAACGGCAGGGGCTGAGGCAACAACCAGGCTGGTGCGAAACTGTCTGCCAGGGCGGCGGCGGGGGAAAGAAGCGCGCGGGTTCGCCGCGCGGACCTGCCGGCCGCGGGCAGCCAGCGGGTGCGACGCTCAGGCCGGTGGTCGGCGCAAGGCTCGGCCGCCAGCACGCGGCCGACGCCCAGGCGCTCACTCAGACGCTCGACGAAAGCATGAAAGGGCTCGGCCCGCTCCGCATCCTGCTCCTGGTCACAGGCCAGCAGGCTCTGGGTCGCCGGACGACAGGGAGCCGTCTCACGCGAGCGCAAGCGCAGGCGCACCGCCGGCGCGAGCAGTCTGGTCTTTGCCAGGCGCTCGGCCAGCAGGCGCCGCAGGTGCTCCAGATGCTGCACCGGCTCGGCCGTGCGCACCGTGACGGACTGATGCGGGGGCAACATCTGGCCATTCAACCGTTTGAGGTCGAAACTCCAGATCAAATCGATGGCGAACACGGCCAATTGCCGCGCCCGCAGCCACAAGGACAGCGCCGAGAGCATCCGGCTGGCGCCCGCCAACAAGGCCGGCGCGGCGTCGGCGCGCGCGGGCAGTTCCAGCGCCTGATCAAAGCGATCGGGCAGTGTGAGCCAGGGGTAGCGCTCGGGGAGGGATCCCCAGGCCATGTCCAGCGCGCGGCGCAGGTCCGCACTCGTGCGCCGGACCAGTCCCGCGCGCGGCAGTGCCGCCGCTTCTCCCCAGGTATGCACGCCAATCTGGGTGAAGAAAGGCAGATGCGGCCGCGCGGCATCGAGCAGATCCAAGGGCAAGTCCTGCGGCATGCGGCGCGGCATCGGCCGTTGCTGAAGTCGCAGACGCAGCTTGGCCAAGGCGATCAAACCGACCGCGGAAGACGCGCATGTCAGCGAAGCCATGCCGCCCAACGGCTGCGCAAAACGCTCCTGCAACGCGCGCTGGCCGCCCCATAGCCGCAGTTCGCGGGAGACTTCCATCACAAGCGACTGATCCAACCAGCACACGCGCGGCGAAAAGCGCAGCGCCCACCAGTCCAGCGCCTCGGGTATCGACCAAGGCAGGGGATCAGGCGGCTTTTGCCAGGCGATCCAGAGCATGGTGGTCCAGGCGCTCGGCCACAGGCTGCGACTCAGGCGCAAAACCAAGCCCCGCCTGGCGCCGGGCGGCCGCCAGCACCCGTGCCAGCGTCGCCAACGGAGAAGCGGCGGGCGGCAGCAGCCGCAGCGGCGCCGCCAGCGCCGGGCCACGCCGTTTCAGCAATTCGACACACAAGGCCAGGCCCGGAGCAGCGTCCCACCCGACGCGCAGACGCAGCACGGCGGGCGATGGCAGAGCCGCTGCCGACTCAGGCCGCACAACCACGAACAGGCAGTTCGTGTGGCTGGCGATTATGTGCAGGCGGTGCAAGGCGGTTTGCGATGCCCGCGGCAGCCAGGCCAGCACCACTCGTACATCTTGTGAGCGCAAAGCCTGCTCGGTGCACCACAGTTGCTCGGCCGCCGTACGGGCGCGCAGCCACAGCAGTGCGTCGGGAGCCACGCCCCAGGCCGCCAGCGCCGGAAGATAAGGCATGAAGGCGTCGCTGGCGAACATGCTTATCCCCTGCCCCGGCGCTGCCGAACCGTCTGCTTCATGGCCGACCAGCACCAGCCGACTCGCTGACGCCGTCGGCGAAGCTGACCGTTTTGACGCCAATTTCGACACCTGCCGTGGCGTTTTTTGCGGCGCCACTTGCGCCGCCATGGCCGGCAGCAGCAACGGCCATACAGGCATGAAAACGTCAGCGGCAATCAGTTCCACCAGAGCACCGAGCGGCCAGCCACCGCCCGGCAACTGCGCATCCAGCGGTGAATACGCCGTGGGCAGCACACCCTGCCAGCGCTCATCCACCGCAGCCAATTCGCTCGCGCGACGCACCGAAGCCGGCAACTGCGGCTCGGCCAATGAAGATATTCCAGCAGGCATGGGAAACGCTCAACGAATACTGTTTTTATATACAGCATCATAAGCGGTGCCGCGGTGCTCCGCAAGCGCCTGCGAGTCGACCAGATCAACGCCTGCGCGCGGTGCGGACACCCTCCACCGTGGCCATCTGGGCCAACACCCTGCCCAGGCGCACGGTGTCGCCAACCTGTACGGTAAACACCCAGCGCAGGCTGGGCGTGCCATGGCGCAACGAGCGGTTGGAATGCACGGCGCTGACGGTGATGCGCTCGCGCGCCAGCAGTTCGGAGCAGTCCTTGAGCACCTGCGGGCGCTCATCCGCATCCACCACCACATCCACGGCATAAACCATGCCGCCCGCGACAGCCGATTCCACCTCTTTGCCAGTCGCGCCGTTGGCCCAAGCGACTTCCACAATGCGCTCGCCGCGGGTACGCGCCAGCGCGTGAAGGTGACGACACTCAACGCGGTGCACGCTCACACCCTGCCCGCGCGTGACGAAGCCGACGATGGCATCGGGCGGCGCGGGGCGGCAGCATTTGGCCAGTTGCGTGGCCAGCGCATCCACGCCTTCGACCAGCACCTGGCCGCGCCCCCCCGCGCGGCGCGGTTGCGACTTGCGCGCAAAGGCAGCCTGCTCAATCACCTCTTGGGGAGAGAGCGGTTTGGGCGCTCTCTCGGGGTGCAGGCAAACTTCGAGCGTGCGCAACGACAACTCGTCCTTGGCGAGCGCTTCAAACATTGCCTCGGGGCTGGCGAATCCGACACGCGCCGCCAGTTCGGCATGGCGCACAACGGTCTTGCCTTCGCGCTGCAGCAATTTCTCGACGATCTCGCGGCCCGCCTCAATGGCTTCGTGCTCGGCCTGCGCGTTGAACCAGGCACGCACCTTGGCGCGCGCGCGCGGGCTGGCCAAGTAACCCCCCTCGGCCTGCAACCAGTCGCGCGAAGGTCCGGCGCCCATGCCTTCCTTGGCGGTGATGATGTCCACCGTCTGCCCGTTGGCGAGCTTGGTAGACAAGGGCACCAGCACGCCATCCACGCGCGCGCCCCGGCAACGGTGGCCCAGGCTGGTGTGCACGGCGTAGGCAAAATCCACCGGCGTGGCGCCTTGCGGCAAGTCGATTACGCTGGCCTGTGGCGTAAGCACATAGACGCGATCGTCGAACAGCGCCTGGCCGCTGGCGTCCACATGCACGTCGCGCTCCCAGGCCAACAATTGGCGCAGCACGGCAATCTTGGCGTCGTAGCCGCTGTCGGCCAAAACACCGGCATAGCCCTTGGTCCCCGCCTCCTTGTACGCCCAGTGCGCAGCCACGCCGTGCTCGGCGTGCTCGTGCATCTGACGCGTGCGGATCTGGATTTCCACCGCGCGGCCGGCCTCGTCGCGCACGACGGTGTGCAGCGACTGATACCCGTTGGGCTTGGGCTTGGCGATGTAGTCATCAAATTCGCCCACCTCGGGCGCGTAATGCGCGTGTACCCAGGACAGCGCGGCGTAACAGTCGGCCACGCTGGAGACGATCACGCGCATGGCACGCACGTCATAGACACGCTCGAAGGGCAAGGATTTGCCGCGCATTTTCTTGACAATGCTGTAGATGTGCTTGGGCCGCCCGGCCACGCTGGCGGCAACACCTTGACCACGCAACTCGGCCTCCAGCCGGCCACGAAGCTGCTCGACGAACTGCTCACGCTCGACGCGCTTTTCGTCCAACGCAGCGGCGATCTCGCGATAGATCTCGGGCTCCAGGAAACGCAGCGCCAAGTCTTCCAGTTCCCATTTGATCTGCCAGATGCCCAGGCGATTGGCCAGCGGCGCGGTCACCGACAATGTCTCCTGCGCCACGCCGGGCGCGGGCGGCGTGCGCATGGCGGCGTGATAGCGCAGCGTCTGCAAGCGCGAAGCCAAGCGCAGCAAGACCACCCGGGGATCGCGCGAGAAAGCCAGCAGCATCTTGCGCACGTTCTCCTGCTGCTGCGCGGGAGTTGCGGCGGATGGCGCCTCGCCTGAAGCGGCGCGGGTCTGACGCAGCACCTGCACGAGCTTGTGCGTCTCGGTCGCCAGCAGAGCGTAGTGCTCGCCAAAGGCGCGCCCGATCAGCTCGCGCGGCTTTTGCAGATGATCACAGGCATACACCAGGTAGTTGGCGGCCTGGATCGACTCGGCCGCGCCCATTTCGCTCAGGATCGCCGTCACCGCGTCGGCGTGCGCAAGCACGTTTTCACCGGTATCCAGGCGATGCTGGCCGATCAGCGGCTCCGCAAATGCGCGGGCACGTTCGCGCGCCAGCGGCTGCATGGGCAAGCCGGCGGCGGCGGCGCCCAGCAGTTCGGGTGGCCGGGACTCGATCGTGGGGCTCTGACGCTGCACCGGCGACTCAACCCTCAAGCGCGCAGCAGAAAATCCGCCACCACGGCGGCCTGATCGGGTGCGATGAACATGGGTGCGTGACCCACGCCGGCAAATTCCACAATGCGTGGACGGGGGCCGCGTGCCGCCATGGCCTCGGCGGTGGCACTCGACAGCAGGTCGGACTCGGCCCCGCGGATCAGCAGCGTCCTGGCCGCGATCTGGTCGTACAAGGCCCACAAGGCTGCCTCGCCTTGGGCGGCGGCCTCCCGGGTGAGGTGGCGCATCGGCACGGCGATGCGCGGGTCGTAGTGCAGGCGCAGGCCCCCGCCTTCGCGGGGCTTGAACATCGGCGCGGAAAGCGCCAGCCATTGATCGGCCGTATGCGGCCCGAAGCCCTGTGAGATGAGCAGAAGCGCACGAGCGCCTTCCTCCAGGCTGGGCACATCAACGCTCTTGCCAAGGTATTGGCCGATGCGCTCCAGGGCCTCCCATTGGACGGTGGGACCCACGTCGTTGAGCACCAGGCGGCGCAAGGGCACCGGCAGAGGCAGGCCCGGCTGCCCCGCCAGACCCAGGCCGATGAGCCCGCCCATGCTGGTGCCCACCCAGTCCAGCGCCGTGATGGGTCCGCTGGCGCCGAGCGTGCCCAGCAAGCGCAGCATGTCGGCCACATAGTACGGAATCTGATAACCCAGTGGGTCGGCCAGCCAGTCGCTTTGGCCACGGCCTGCCACGTCCGGGCAGATCACGCGCAGCGGCTCGGCACCGGCAGACTTAAGCAGAAAACGCGCCAGCGCATCGAAATCCCGTCCCTGGCGAGACAGACCGTGCGCGCAGACGATAACGTGACCAGCTCCGGCGTCTCCCCATTGCCAGTACGCCACGCGGTGCTGGCCGGCGCTTTTTCCCTCGGGTGGCTGTCCGCCCCAATCGGGGCAGGAAACATGGTGGAGAGTTGGTTCAACAGTCATGGCGCAAGAGATCGATCGCTTTTTTGTATGCGCCCCATCCTATCCGAAGCGGCCAAAGGCAAGGATGAAGAAGCCCCGCGGCAGTCATGGGCAAAAAAAAGCGCCGGGATCACCGGCGCC
>DAIOSZ010000025.1:0-7687 GCA_036752305.1 Burkholderiaceae bacterium | reverse complement strand
GTGTTCGTGTTCGTGTTCGTGTTCGTGTTCGTGTTCGTGTTCGTGTTCGTGTTCGTGTTCGAGTTATCGGGCTTTCACATCATGCGTGATGCACCAGCCTAAAGCGCCATCAGTTGTGCAGGCCGCCGGCAAAGCCGGCCCGGTCCTGGCGCACGGCAGCCATGATGCCGGTGGGCACCTTGACGCCGAAACCTTCATCAATAAACCAGGCCGTTTCATCCAGGGTATGGCAGGCCTTGCTGAAAATCGGCGCACCCTCTTCATATGCCTGGGAGAAAAACTCTCTTGTGTACGGGTCATAACCCATCACGAAATCGGTCGTGACGCCCAGGTCTGTTTTTGCGGTGAAACGATACTGTCCCATTCGATTGCCCCAAATGTGCTGGATTGGGGTTGATAACGAAGCGATTCACCGGTCGGATGACAAATCCGAGAAATTTTTGTTTACCTATGTTTTCAGTCCCCAAAGACCTGAGCATCAGCGCATCTGGATGGCGCCGTTGACCGTCACGGTCACCTGTGTCTTGCCCGCTTCCAGGGGCAGCGCGGCGTCATCCGCGGGGCCGCGCGCCTTCATGGCCATGGCCCGGGGTTGGGCATACGCGGCGTCCGACGCGCCCACTTGGACCTCGATCAGGCCGTATCCGCCAAAGCCAAAACTCTTGGAAAGCGCGGCTGCCTGGCTCTGAAACCGCTGGATGGCCAGCTGCTGAGCCTCGGTTTCCACCCGCTGGCGGGCATCGCGCGAAAGTGAAAAATTCAGGTAATTCACCGTCAATGGCTGCAACTGCCCTGCCATCTGGCCAATGCGGGCGATGTCGCGACCCTCGATCACCAGTTCAGCCGCGCCCGCCCAGCCGCTGATGCGCCCGTCCTTGCCGTAGCGCGGCGACAGGTTGAACTGACCGGTGCGCACCTCCACCTCCTTGGGTCGAGCATCGCGCCGAGCCTGCGTCAAGGCCTGATCGAGCGCCGCCTTGAGTTGAGCCTGCACCTGAGCAGGTTCAGGGCCATCGCGGCTCGTGCCCAGCGAGACCGTCACCCAGTCCTGCTGGGCGTCCACGCTGGCGCTGGCCGACAGGTTGAGAACATTCTGGCGCGCCGCCACGACGCTGTCGGCCCTGGCCGCGCTCAGTGGCCAGGTGGCGATCAGCCCGACCGCCAAGACCGCCAAAGTTGTTCTTTCTGATGCTGTTTTCATCGTAACGCTTTCATAATGCAGGCCAAGCGCCATTTCGGCGCGCGGGCCTCGGAGATTGGGAGTTGTCGGCCACGGCCGGAAATCTCCCATCCACCCAGTCTGCCAGCAACGGACTTGCGGGGCCTTGGTGAAGGTTTTCCGGTCAAGGCCGCCCACAAGGAAGGACGCTCAGTTCGCCATGTCCAGCCCAGTCCACCGCCCCATGCGTCTGCTCGTCGTGGACGATGACGCCCGTATTCGTGAACTGCTGCGCCGCTATCTCACGCAGGAGGGCTTCGAGGTTTCACTGGCCGAGGATGGGGCGGCGATGACCCGATCCTTGCAGCGCGATCCGGTCGACCTGATCATCCTCGATCTGATGATGCCCGGCGAAGACGGCCTGTCAATATGCCGCCGCCTGCGCGCCTCGGGTGACCAGTGCCCCATCATCATGCTCACGGCCAAGGGCGAAGACGTGGACAAGATCGTCGGCCTGGAACTCGGTGCCGACGACTACCTGGGCAAACCCTTCAACCCGCGCGAACTGCTCGCGCGCGTACATGCGGTGCTGCGCCGCCGGCCCGCACCCGAGGTCCCCGGCGCGCCGGGACAAGGCCAGGAAGTGGTCAGGTTTGGCGCTTTCGTGCTGGACCTGGGCGCCCGCACGTTGACCAAATCGGGGCAAGACCACCCGCTGACCACCGGCGAGTTCGCCATGCTCAAGGCGCTGGTGCGCCACCCGCGCCAGCCACTCACGCGAGATCGCCTGGCGCAACTGGCGCGCGGACGCGAATTCGAGCCCTTCGACCGAAGCCTGGACGTGCAGGTCTCGCGCCTGCGCCGCATCATCGAGGCCGACCCCGGCTCGCCGCGCCACATCCAGACCGTCTGGGGCGTCGGCTACGTCTTCGTTCCGGACGGAGCGGCGCAGACGCCATAACCCGCCCATCGACCCGGCCAGCCCTCCCGCCATGCGAGTGAGCCTCTTCTGGCGGACCTATCTGCTGCTGGCGGCGCTGCTCATCAGCAGCGTGCTGGGCTGGATGCAACTGCAGTGGCTTCTGACGGTCGAGCCCCAGGCGCTGCAGTCGGCGCGGCTCACCGCCTCCCTCGTCCACATCGCACGCACGGCGCTTCGGCACACCGACTCCCAGCAGGCGCAGGCCCTGGTCCGCAACCTGCGCGACGAGGAAGGCTTGATCCTGGTGCCGCGCGAGCGTGGAGACCTCATTGAACTGCCGCGTCCCAACGCCTACGATCAGCGCGTGTCCGCCGAACTGCGCCAGCGACTGGGCCCGGAAACCGAAGTCGCCAGCAGCCTGAACGGCGCGCCGGGCCTGTGGGTGAGCCTATCCGTCGGTGGCGAGCGCTACTGGATGAACGCCCATGCCGCGCGGCTGCACCCGGTGGCGGGTGGCGCCTGGTGGTGGTGGATGCTGCTCGCGGCCCTGCTGTCGGCCATCGGCGCCGCCGTGATCGCCCGGCTCATCAACCGGCCGCTCAAGCAGTTGTCCTTTGCCGCCAGCCGTCTGCGCGACGGCGATTTCGAGGCCAGCCACCTGAGCGAAGACGACGTCACCTCCGAAATCCGCGAGGTCAACGCCGGCTTCAACCGGATGGCCAGGCAATTGGCCAAGATCGACCAGGATCGGGCGGTCATGCTCGCCGGGATTTCGCACGATCTGCGCACGCCGCTGGCACGCATGCGCCTGGAAAGCGAACTGTCGATCGCCGACCCGCAGGCCCGCGCGCACATGGCGGCCGACATCGACCAGCTCGACGCCATCATCGACAAATTCCTTGAATACGCCCGTCCCGACAAGGGCGAACCGGTCCTCGTCGAACTGCACGAAATCGTGGCGAGCTGCACCTACGCCGTCCAGCCCGATCCTCACCTGACGGTGCGCGCGCAGGTCCCGGAGGGCTTGACCGTGCTTGGCGACCCGGTCGAGCTGGCGCGCGTGCTCGGCAATCTGATTGAAAACGCCCGGCACTATGGGAAAAGCGTGGATACCGGGATCACATTGCTGGACATCAGCGCCTTCCGCCACCCGCGCGACCAGCGGGTGCTGCTGCGAGTGCGCGACCATGGGCTCGGCGTCAATCCCGAGGTCTTGCCCGGGCTGACGCGTCCGTTCTATCGTGGCGATGCGGCCCGCACCGCAGCCAGCGGCGCTGGACTGGGCCTGGCGATCGTCGAAAAGTCGATCGAACGCATGGGCGGAGAGCTCAAGCTGTCAAACGCACCCGATGGGGGATTTCAAGCCGAAATTCAACTGCCTTCCCCGCCTTCTGGCAAGTAAACACATCCACGGGCAGCTATCGAAACAGAAGCGCCACGGCCTGCGCTTCAATGCTGTGCCCTTGGCCGACCGGCCCCAGTTTCTCGGCGGTTTTGGCCTTCACATTCACCTCCGCAAGCCCCAGGCCCAGCACCTGAGCGAGCTTTTCGCGCATGGCCGGAATATGCGGCGCCAGACGCGGCGCCTGGGCCACCACGGTTGCATCCACATTGCCGATGCGCCAGCCCGCCTCGCGCACGCGGCGCGAGGCCTCGGCCAGCAGAAGCAGAGAATCGGCGCCGCGAAAGCGCGCATCGCTGTCCGGGAAATGCCCACCGATGTCGCCCAGGCCTCCCGCGCCGAGCAACGCGTCGATAAGCGCATGCGTCAGCACGTCGGCATCCGAGTGCCCCAACAGGCCATGGCTGTGCGCCAGGGTCACACCGCCGATGACCAACGGGCGGCCGGGCACCAGCGCGTGGCAATCCCAGCCTTGGCCCACGCGAAACGGCGTCATGCGGTTGCGCTCCGCCGACGCATTTGGAGCAAGGCTTCGGCCAACACAAAATCCTCCGGATAGGTCAGCTTGACATTGTGCCCCTGCGCCATCACCAGCAGCGGCCGGCCGCCAACAGCCTCCATCGCGCTGGCCTCGTCGGTCACGCCAGCAAACCCTCCCGGCTCGGCCGCGCGCAGCGCCACGCGCAACGCGCCCAGGCGAAACAGTTGCGGCGTTTGCGCAAGCCACTTGTCCGCGCGCGACACGGTCGCCACCACGCGGCCACCCTCGGCGGCCTTCAAGGTATCGGCCAGCGGTTGCGCCAGCAGGCCGCCAGCCAGCGGATCATCTCCCGCCGCAGCCCAGACCGACCCGATCAGCTCTCTCACCTGCGACGGTTGGACAAGGCAGCGCGCCGCGTCGTGCACCAGCACCCAATCGCCCGCATCGCCGCCTTGCTCCACGAGCCAGTCGAGCCCCGCAAGCACCGTGGCCGCGCGCGTTGCGCCTGCGCGGCGGGCAACCGAGAGCCCCGGATTGAAGGCGCGCCATCCATCCAACCCCAGGCCGCCGCGCAGCTCATCGAAATGCACATCGCCTTCGGAGACCACCACCAGCGTGCCGCTCACCTCGGGCACCGCCGCCAGCGCTTGCAAGGTATGGGCCAGCACCGGCAGGCCGGCCACCTGGCGGTACTGCTTGGGCACCCCGGCACCCGCGCGCGACCCGACACCGCCGCAGGGCACCAGCGCATGGCAACGCACGGCAGGCACCATGGACGAAGTCACGCCGGCCGATCAGCCGAACCGGTCGTCGGTGTGGTCGCCGCCTGCTCCAGCCGCTGGAGGCCATGCTCGAAATCCGGCCCGACCATTTTTTCCATATCGACGAACAGACCGAACAGCTTGCCGATCAAATTGCGCTCGCCGCTCATCACCCAGGCAACCCGTGTTCCTCCGTCTTCCGGCACGAACTCGAACACCACGCGGTGGTGCGCCTTGACGGGGCGCTGGAAATCCAGCGCGAGAACGATGCGCTCGTTGGGCACGGTTTGCAGAATTTCCATGCGACCCGTACCCACCTCGCGGTTGCCCATCCACTGATAGACCGCGCCCACGCCGCTGTCGGCACCCGAGTACCCGCGCGCCAGATTGGCGTCTTTCTCCTCCCATGGCGACCATTGCCGCCATTGCCGAAAATCGTTCACCCATCCGAACACCTGCCCGGGGCTCGCCGCGATCCACCGCGAACGTTCCACCCGAAAGCTGTCGGGCTGCTGATTCGCATACACCAGCACGCCGCCGATAGCCGCGCCCGCGGCCAACCAAAGTTTCTTTCCCATGCGCCAAGCTCCCGCAAGTCAAGCGCGTTGGAGCGTACCGCAAAACCACGACCTTAAAATGCGCGCGTCCCGATTCGGCCATGGCTGAACTCGGACGCAGAGGGACTTCCTTGGCATGGCCTCTGGTTTTGGTATTTCACGGTTCATGCAACTGCCCCCCCTTTCCCCCGGCAAGCGCTTCGCGCTGCCCATCCCGCCGGGCTCCGCCGACGCCCTCCTCCTGGCACATCTGGCGGAGCGCGAGCGCGGCGCCCGTCGACCGCTGGCCGTGGTCTGCGCCGACGCGCAGGACGCGCAGCGCCTCCAGGCGGAGATCCCGTTTTTTGCCCCCGGGCTGCGCTGCGCCCTGTTCCCGGATTGGGAGACGCTGCCGTACGATGGGTTTTCACCGCACCAGGATCTCATCAGCGAACGCCTGGCCACGCTGTGGCGCATCCACACGCGCGGCGGTGGCGACAACGGTGCCGACCTGGTCCTCGTTCCCGCGGCCACGGCCTTGTATCGACTGGCGCCGCCGGCCTTCCTGGCGGCCTACACCTTCCACTTCAAGACCCGCCAGCGCCTGGACGAAGCGCAATTGAAAGCCCAGCTCACCTTGGCCGGCTACCAACATGTCACGCAAGTGGTGAGCCCAGGCGAGTACGCCGTCCGCGGCAGCCTGATCGACCTGTTTCCCATGGGCTCGCCCATGCCCTACCGCGTGGACCTGTTCGACGACGAGATCGACTCGATCCGCGGCTTCGACCCCGACACGCAACGCAGCCTGTACCCGGTGCCCGAAGTGCGCCTGCTGCCAGGCCGCGAATTCCCCATGGACGAGGCGGCGCGGCAGCTTTTTCGCCGCCGCTGGCGCGAACTGCTCGACGGCGACCCCACGCGCAGCCGCGTCTACAAGGACATGGGCAACGGCGTGGCCTCGGCGGGCATCGAATACTACCTTCCGCTGTTTTTCGAGCACACCGCCACCGTCTTCCACCACCCCGGCGCCCACCCGCCGCTGGGGCTGCACGGCGACCTGGAGGAAGCCTTCCAGCGCTTCTGGGCCGACACGCGCGAGCGCTACCGCATGTCGGCGGGCGACGCCGAGCGCCCGGCGTTGGCGCCAGAACACCTGTTCCTGTCGGCCGAGCAGTTTTACCTGGCGGCCAAGCCGCACGCGCAATGTGCGCTGCGGCCCGGCGTCGCGGACGTGGAGCACGCCGGCTTCGCGCAGCCGCTGCCGGACCTGGCGGTCGCGCGCGGCACCGACGCGCCTCTGGCCCGGCTGCAGGCACGCGCCCGCAACAGCCACCAGCGGCAGCTCATCCTGGCCGAAAGCGATGGCCGGCGCGAGAGCCTGCTCGATTTCCTGCGCACCCATGGCCTGCATCCACCCGCCTTCGATTCGCTCGCCGAGTTCGAGGCCGGCAGCGAGGTCGCCGGCATCGCCACCGCCGCGCTGGCGCGCGGGTTCGCCTGGGCCGAGCGCGGCATCGATTTCGTCACCGAGACCGAACTCTTTGCCAGCAGCCCGGGCGCGCGGCGGCGGCGCAAGCAGGAGCAGATCAGCGACGTCGAGGCGCTGATCAAGGATCTGGCCGAACTGAATGTCGGCGACCCGGTCGTCCACAGCGCGCACGGCATCGGCCGCTACCGGGGACTGGTCAACCTCGACATGGGCGACAAGGCCGCCGATGGCAGCCCCGTCACGCAAGAATTCCTGCATCTGGAGTACGCGCAGCACGCCGCGCTGTACGTGCCGGTGAGCCAGTTGCACCTGATCGGCCGCTACACCGGCGTCAGCAGCGAGGAAGCGCCGCTGCACAAGCTGGGCTCCGGCCAATGGGACAAGGCCCGGCGCAAGGCCGCCGAGCAGGTGCGCGACACCGCCGCCGAGCTGCTCAACATCTACGCCCGACGCGCCGCCCGCGAGGGCCATGCGTTCCGCTTTCAGCCCCAGGAGTACGAGCAGTTCGCGGCCGATTTCGGTTTCGAGGAAACGGCCGACCAGCAGGCGGCCATTCACGCGGTCATCCAGGACATGGTGTCGCCGCGCCCCATGGACCGCCTGGTGTGCGGCGACGTGGGCTTTGGCAAGACCGAGGTCGCGCTGCGCGCCGCCTTCGTCGCCGTGACCGCGGGCAAGCAGGTGGCGTTTCTCGCGCCCACCACGCTGCTGGCCGAACAGCACCACCAGACGCTGGTGGACCGGTTTTCCAAATGGCCCGTCAAGGTGGCCGAGATGAGCCGCTTCCGCTCAGCCAAGGAGATCGGCGCGGCGGCCAAGGGCTTGGCCGATGGCAGCGTGGACATCGTGGTGGGCACGCACAAGCTGCTCAGCGGGTCGGTGCAGTTCAAGAACCTGGGCCTGCTGATCATCGACGAGGAGCACCGCTTCGGCGTGC
>DAIOSZ010000024.1:21760-24791 GCA_036752305.1 Burkholderiaceae bacterium | reverse complement strand
GCGATCCCGAAGGCATCCGCAAGACCGACGCCAAGGTGAAGGAGCTGTTTCCAAGCAACGCGCACGTGCACCGCTGGCTGGACTTGGCCGGCCGGCGCATCGCGTTCCAAGGCTTGCCCGCGCGCATCTGCTGGCTGGGCCTGGGTGAACGCCACCTCGCGGGCCTGGCGTTCAATGAGATGGTGCGCTCCGGTGAACTCAAGGCGCCGATCGTGATCGGCCGCGACCATCTGGACACCGGTTCGGTCGCCAGCCCCAACCGCGAGACCGAGACCATGCAGGACGGCACCGACGCCGTGAGCGACTGGCCGATGCTCAACGCCCTGCTCAACACGGCGGGCGGCGCCACCTGGGTCAGCCTGCACCATGGCGGCGGCGTTGGGATGGGGTATTCGCAGCACGCGGGCGTGGTGATCGTCTGCGACGGTTCGACCGAGGCCGATGAACGCCTGGCCCGCGTGCTGTGGAACGACCCGGCCACTGGCGTCATGCGCCACGCCGATGCGGGCTACCCGCTGGCCGCCGACGCCGCGCGTCAGCATGGGTTGAACTTGCCGATGCTGGGGCGTTGATGCACCATCCGCTCATGGCGGGTGCCCACCTACGCCCGCACGGGGACCTATCATGGGCGGATCGATTGCTTTATGGAGCGGCATTTGACCATCGCCATGACGCATTTCAGCTGCGGAGCTTGCCATGAGGATTGAGCGCCTGCGCCTGCTCGACGTGCCGTTCACGCCGTGGAAAAACGCCGCCGGCCACTCGCGCGAACTGTGCACCTGGCCGCGTGGCGCGGGCATCGACGCGTTCGCCTGCCGCATCGCGGTCGCCACCATCGCGCAGGACAACCCGTTTTCCGTTTTCCCCGGGGTGTTGCGTCAGATCATGCTGCTCTCGGGCGCGGGGGTGCGCCTGCGGGGTGGCGTATCGCACGATCTGGTCGAGCCCCTCACTCCGTTCGTTTTCGACGGTGGGCTGGCGGTGCACGCCCAGGTGATCGCCGGCGCGACGCAGGAGTTCAACCTGCTGGTGCGGCGGGGCAAGGCCGACGCCGACTTGAGCGTCTGGCGCGAGGCCGCGCAGGGCACGCTCTCGCGCCATGGCCTGCTGATGGCCTGGGACGGCGACTGGCGCATCAACCTGCCAGGCGCGGCGCACGAACCGCTTTCGCATGGCAACGTTCTCATCTGGCATGACGCGTCGCCGGGCAATGTGCTGCGCGCCGAGCCGCGCGCGGCCGGCGAGGGCGCGCTGATCGTCGTGCAGGTGCAATAGCGTTGGTGGCCGACGGCTTCTGGCACAACCTGCGCCTGCTCGACACCGAGGCGCTGCTGCAAGGCCGCCTGGAGGCGCCGCCTGGCACCTTGACCGTGCAAGCCGGGCGCATCGTCGCGGTGGGCGCCGCCGACGGTCCGGGCCCGCGCCACGACGCGGGCGGCGCGCTCGTCACGCCGGGCCTGGTGGATTGTCATACCCATCTGATCTATGGCGGTCAGCGCTCGGGCGAGTTCGCGCGGCGTCTGGCTGGCGCGAGCTATGAAGAAATCGCGCGTGCCGGCGGCGGCATCGTTTCCACCGTGCGCGCCACGCGCCAGGCCAGCGAGGACGAACTGTTCACCAGCGCCAGCGCGCGCCTGGCGCCGCTGCTGGCCGAGGGCGTGTGCGCCATCGAAATCAAGTCCGGTTACGGCCTGGCGCTCGACGCCGAACGGCGCCAGTTGCGCGTGGCGCGGCGCCTGGGCCAGGCGCATGGCGTGACGGTCCGCACCAGCTTTCTTGGGGCGCATGCGCTGCCGCCCGAATTCGCGGGCGATGCCGATGGCTACATCCGCGAGGTCTGCGACCACATGCTGCCGGCGCTGGCCGCCGAAGGCCTGGTGGATGCGGTCGATGTCTTTTGCGAAACCATCGCCTTTTCGCTGGCGCAGACGGAGCACGTGTTCGATGCCGCCCGCTCGCTTGGCCTGCGCGTCAAGCTGCATGCCGAACAGTTGTCGGACATGGGCGGCGCCGCGCTCGCCGCGCGCCACGGCGCGCTCTCGTGCGACCACCTCGAATACCTCTCGGCCAGCGGCATTGCCGCGATGAAGGCCGCCGGCTCCGTGGCCGTGCTGCTGCCGGGCGCCTACTACTGCCTGCGCGACACCCATGCGCCCCCGGTCGCGGCGCTGCGCGAGGCGGGCGTGCCGATGGCGGTGTCCACCGACCACAACCCCGGCACCTCGCCCGTGCTGAGTCTCACGCTGATGCTCGGCATGGCTTGCACGCTGTTTCGCCTGACGGTGCCCGAGGCGCTGGCCGGCGTCACGGTGCACGCCGCGCGCGCGCTGGGCCTGCAGGACACGCATGGGCGGGTGGCCGTGGGCCTGCCAGCGAACTTCGTGCTGTGGGACCTGCGGGATGCGGCGGAGTTGGCGTATTGGATTGGCACGCCGCGTCCGCGCGCGGTCGTGCGCCAAGGGCGGCTGTGGACGGCGCCGTGACGCTGCCAGGGCAGGGGCCGCGCCTGCCCGGCCTGCCCAACCTGCATTCGCACGCCTTCCAGCGCGCGTTCGCCGGGCTGACCGAGCACGGCGCCCCGGCAGGGGACAATTTCTGGAGCTGGCGCACGCGCATGTACCGCTTCGCGGCCGGCCTCACTCCCGAGCGACTGCGCGCCATTGCCACCTGGCTCTACGTGGAGATGCTGGAGGCGGGCTACACGCAGGTCTGCGAATTCCACTATGTGCACCACCGCGCCGATGGCCGCCCCTATGCCGACGACGCGGGCTATGTGCCCTATGGCAGCCTGGTGGACTATACCGCCGGTCGCAGCAACGGCTGCACGTCGTGGTCTCCGGCCGCGTCCGAGGAGATCCTCGCGCTGGTCGCGGACAACCCGACGACGCTCTACATCTATCCCGAATCCGGCGACATCGACGCCGTCGCGGATGCGGTGGCATCGCGGAAGTCCCTGTCGGACGCCGGTCTCTACTGGAATGCGGCGTGCCTTAGCGCGATCGGCGCGCCCCGGTTCTGCTTCTGGTCGATC
>DAIOSZ010000024.1:0-21750 GCA_036752305.1 Burkholderiaceae bacterium | reverse complement strand
ATTGGCCTGACGCTGCTGCCAGTGCTCTATCAAAGCAGCGGCTTCGGCGCCCAGGCGCCCCAGCGGGGGCAACGGCGCTTCGTCCGAAGCGTTGCATCGATGCTATCGTTATTAGAGCTGCTCGTAGTCGAATTTTCTGGTCTGAAAGCCGATTTAGCACCAGAATCCGCCGCCCAGGCACCCGTGCTGGGCGTGGCGCCGCACTCACTGCGCGCGGTGCCGCCGGCCGCGCTGGCGGATTTGCTCGCCGGCGTGGACGCGCTGCTGCCGGGCTGCCCGATCCACATCCACATCGCCGAGCAGCGCCAGGAAGTGGACGACTGCCTCGCGCACACCGGACAGCGCCCGGTGGCCTGGCTGCTCGACCATGCGCCGGTGGACGCGCGCTGGTGCCTGGTGCACGCCACCCACATGGACGACGCGGAGGCCCGCGCCGCAGCCGCCAGCGGCGCCGTGGCGGGGCGCTGCCCGAGCACGGAGGCCAACCTCGGCGACGGCCTGTTCGACCTGCCGCGCTGGCGCTCGCACGGCGGCGCCTGGGGCCTGGGTTCGGACAGCCATGTCACCGTGAATGCCGCCGAGGAACTGTTGCTGCTCGAATACGGCCAACGCCTGGCGCGCCGTGAGCGCAACGTCGGCGCCACGGCCGCCGAACCCGACACGGCCCGCGCGCTGTACGAACAGGCGCTCGCGGGCGGCTGGCGGGCCGCGGGCCTGGCGGGGGGGCGGCCAGGGGATGCCGTGGTGCTCGACCCCGATCACCCGGCGCTGGCCGGTCTGCCGGACCAGGCCGCCTGGGCCGCGCATGTGTTTGCCAGCCACCGCACCAGCGCCATCCGCGAGGTGTGGGTGGGCGGCCGGCGCGTCGTGCACGAGGGACGCCACCCTCTGCACGAGCAGGCGCTGGCCGGTTTCGTGGCCGCGCGCCGCGCCTTGCTCCAGGAGTCTGCATCATGAGGTTTTCATCGCCCGAGGCGCCGTATCGCTTCACGCCGGGCCGCTCGCCGCTGCTGCTGTCGATTCCGCACGGCGGCACCTACCTGCCGCCGGCGCTGGCCGCGCGCCTGACGCCGGCCGCGCGCGGCGTGCCCGACACCGACTGGCACCTCGCCACGCTCTACGCCATGGCGCGTGACCTGGGCGCCGCCGTGCTGGAGGCGACGCATTCGCGCTACGTGATCGACCTGAATCGCCCGCCCGACGGAGCCAGCCTCTACCCCGGCCAGAGCGTCACGGGCCTGTGTCCGATCGATACCTTTGACGACGAGCCGCTGTACCTCGACCGCGCCGACGAGCCGGGCGCCGCCGAAATCGATGCCCGCCGCGAGGCCATCTGGGAGCCCTACCACGCCAAGCTGGCGCATGAGCTGGCGCGCCTGAGGGCGCGGCACGGCGTGGCGCTGCTCTGGGACGCGCATTCCATCCGCTCCGTGCTGCCGCGCTTCTTCGAGGGCCGGCTGCCCGACCTGAATTTCGGCACCGCCAATGGCGCGAGCTGCGCGCCACAACTGGCCCAGGCGCTTTTGGACCTGGCCCGCGAGGAGTCCGAGCGCTTCAGCAGCGTGCTCAATGGCCGCTTCAAGGGCGGCTACATCACCCGCCACTACGGCCGGCCAGACCAGGGCGCGCACGCGGTGCAACTGGAAATGACGCAGTGCAGCTACATGGACGAAGCGCCGCCTTTTGCCTATCGCGACGATCGGGCGGCTCGGGTGCAGCCCCTGCTCGGGCGGCTGCTGGAGCGCATGTTGGCGTTCGCCGCCGACGGCCGACCGTCGTTGCCCGCCAGCACGTGAACTGGGTCGTTTGGGGCCGATTTCAGGCATTCAAACGGACTCAAATTCAATGAAAACGTCCACGGCCAGCTATAAAAACAGGAGTATCTTTGATGGCACCCCGGCAACCAGTCGGGCCACCGCGCCGCCTAGAATCCACACCCGACAACACCGCACAGGCGCCACCATGCAAGTCCCCGCTTCCAATTTCAAAGCCTACGACATCCGCGGCGTCGTGCCGGCCACCTTGAACGAGGCCTTTGCGCGCGCGCTCGGGCTGGCCTTTGGCACGCATGCGCTGGGGCAGGGTGAACGCGTGGTCGCGGTAGGGCGGGACGGGCGCCTGAGCGGCCCGGCGCTGGCCGGCGCCCTGATCGAAGGGCTGGTCGAAGCGGGCATCGAGGTGATCGACGTCGGCGCGGTGACCACGCCCATGCTGTACTTTGCCGCCAACACCCTGTGCGCCAGTGGCATCCAGGTCACCGGCAGCCACAACCCCAAGGACTACAACGGCTTCAAGATGGTGATCGCTGGCCGGGCGATCTACGGCGACGAAATCCAGGGCCTGCGCCAGCGCATCGAGGCCGACGCTTATGAGCGCCGCGCCGGCGGCAGCGTGCGCCGCGCCGACGTGCTGGCCGACTACACGGCGCGGATCGTGGGCGACATCCGCCTGGCGCGGCCCATGAAGATCGTTGTGGACTCGGGCAACGGCATCGCGGGCGCGTCCGCTCCAGGCATCTTCCGCGCCATCGGCTGCGAGGTGATCGAGCTGTTCTCCGAAGTGGACGGCAACTTCCCCAACCACCATCCCGACCCGTCGAAGCCCGACAATCTGCGCGACCTGATAGCCGCGCTGAAAACCCATGGCGCGGAACTCGGCCTGGCCTTTGATGGGGATGGCGACCGCCTGGGCATCGTCACCCCGGAGGGCGACAACATCTTCCCGGACCGGCAGATCATGCTGTTTGCCCGCGACGTGCTCGCCCGCGTGCCCGGCGGCACCATCATCTACGACGTCAAATGCTCACAGCGCCTGGCACCCGCGATCCGCGAAGCCGGTGGCGTGCCGCTCATGTACAAGACCGGCCATTCGCTCATCAAGGCCAAGATGCGGGAAGTCGGCTCGCCCTTTGGCGGTGAGATGAGCGGTCACATTTTCTTCAAGGAGCGCTGGTACGGCTTTGACGACGGCACCTATGCCGGCTGCCGCCTGCTGGAAATCGTCTCGCGCTCGCCCAACGCCGCCGAAGTGCTGCGCGCGCTGCCGACGAGCTTTTCCACGCCCGAGATCAACGTGGCCTGCGCCGAAGGAGAGCCGCACGCGTTGGTGGAACGTTTGCAGAAAGAGGCCAGCTTCGGCGCCGAGGCCAGCGTCAACACCATCGACGGGCTGCGCGTCGATTGGCCTGACGGCTTTGGCCTGATCCGCGCCTCCAACACCACGCCGGTGCTGGTGCTGCGCTTCGAAGGGCACACCCGCGAGGCGCTGCACCGCATCGAGGAACAGATGACGGCCTTGCTGCGCCGCGTCAAGCCCGACGCGGTGCTGGGCGCCTCGGCCCACTAGGGCCCCGCGCGCGGGCATGCGCTGGTACGAGCGCCTCACGCTGGCTGGTTACGCCGCCCTCATCTGGCTGGCGCAGCCGCTGCTGCGCCGCAAGCTGGCGCGCCGTGGCGTGCGGGAACCCGGTTCCCGGGAGGCGGTTGGCGAGCGCTTCGGGCACTACGCGCATGAGGCGGGGGTGACCGCCGGCGCGGTGTGGATTCATGCCGTGTCGCTGGGCGAGGCGCGCGCCGCCGCAGTGCTGATCGCCGCGCTGCGCGCGCAGGAACCCGGCCTGCGCTTCCTGCTCACGCACGGCACCGCCACCGGGCGCGCCGAAGGACAGTTGCTGCTCAAGCCCGGTGACCTGCAAGCCTGGCTGCCCTGGGATACACCGGGCGCGGCGCGGCGCTTTCTGGCGCACTTCCGGCCTGCCATCGGCGTGTTCGTGGAAACCGAAGTCTGGCCCATTCTGCTCGCCCAGTGCCGGGTGCACGGTGTGCCCACGGTGCTGGCCAACGCACGCATGAGCGAGATCAGCGCGCGCAAGGCGGCGCGCCTGGGCTGGCTGTCGCGGCCCGCATTCGCGGGCTTTGCCGCCGTGCTGGCGCAGACCGCGCGCGACGCCGAACGGCTGGGTGCGCTGGGCGCGCGTGAGCCACGGGTCTGTGGCAGCGTGAAGTACGACGCCCGGCCCGACGCCGAATTGCTGGCGCGCGGGCGCGCCTGGGCGCGTCATGCCGGGCGGCCGGTCGTGCTGCTGGCCAGCAGCCGCGAGGGGGAGGAGCAGGCCTTCTTTGAGGAGGTCTGGCAGCAGATCGTGGTCGGTACGCCCTTCGACAGCACGCGCAAGATGATGCGCTCGCCCTGGTGCCTGGTGGTGCCGCGCCATCCGCAGCGCTTCGACGCGGTGGCCGCCGTGGCGGCGGCGCAGGGTTTCGAGGTGAGTCGCCGCTCCACCTGGGGCGCCGACGGTCCGGCCGGCGTCAGCGAAGGCGATGGCAGCCGTCCCGTGGTGCTGCTGGGTGACAGCCTGGGCGAGATGCCGCTGTACTACGGCCTGGCGGCGGTGGCGCTGCTCGGCGGCAGCTTTGGCGGCACGGGTGGGCAGAACCTGATAGAGGCGGCGGCCTGCGGCTGTCCGCTGATCCTGGGCCCGAGCACCTACAACTTTGCCGACGCGGCGGTGCACGCCATCGCGCATGGCGCCGCCGAGCGGGTGAGCAACGTTCACCAAGGCGTGCGCCTGGCCCTGCAGTGGCTGGAAGACCCGCAAGCCCTGCGCGAGCGCGGCGATCGCGGCGAGGCCTCGGTGCAGCCGCACCGGGGCGCGGCCCTGGCGCAGGCGCAGGCCATCCTGGCCCTCAAACCCAGCTCTGGGGGCAGCCAATTCCCGACTACGCTCAGGGGTTATGTGGTATAGTTGAGTGCATTAGTCGGGATTGTTCTCGGCGCCTTGACCCAGGAGAGTTGCCATGCGTTTGACCACCAAAGGACGCTTCGCCGTGACGGCGATGATCGACCTGGCGCTGCGCCAGACGGGCACGCCGGTCACGCTGGCGGGCATCAGCCAGCGCCAGCAGATTTCGTTGTCGTATCTGGAGCAACTGTTCGGCAAGCTGCGCAAGAAGGGTCTGGTCGAGTCCATCCGCGGCCCTGGCGGCGGCTACAAGCTGGGCCGCCCGGCGGAGAAGATTTCGGTGGTGGACATCGTGATGTCGGTCGATGAGCCGCTGGATGCCACCCAATGCGGCGGCAAGGAAAACTGCCTGGGCGATGCGGGCCGCTGCATGACGCACGACCTGTGGAGCGCGCTCAATGCCAAGATGGTGGAATTTCTGTCGTCCGTGAACCTGCAGCAGCTGGTGGACGAGCAACTGGCCAAGGGCGTGCGCGTGGAGCCCGTGCAGCCGCTGCGCCGCGCCATTCAGCCCGCGCCCCTCAAGGCACAGGGCGCGCGCGGCCCCAATTCCGTATTTGCGCTCGGCGCCGCGGCGCTGGGCAAACCTTGAAGGATCTTTCGCCATGAGCGCTCAGCTGCCCATCTACCTCGACTACGGCGCCACCACGCCCTGCGACCCGCGCGTGGTTGACGCGATGATTCCCTGGCTGCGCGAGCATTTCGGCAACGCGGCCAGCCGCAGCCACGCCTGGGGCTGGGAGGCCGAGGCCGCCATCGAGCAGGCGCGCGGCTACGTGGCCGATCTGATTGGCGCCGACCCGCGTGAGATCGTCTGGACCTCGGGCGCCACCGAATCCACCAACCTCGCGCTCAAGGGCGCGGCGCATTTCTACCGCGACAAGGGCAAGCACCTGATCACGCTCAAGACCGAGCACAAAGCCACGCTTGACACCATGCGCGAGCTGGAGCGCCAGGGCTACGACGTGAGCTATCTGGACGTCAAGCCCGATGGGCTGCTCGACCTCGACGTCTTTCGCGCCGCGATCCGGCCCGACACCATCCTGGTCAGCGTGCTGTGGGTCAACAACGAGATCGGCGTCATCCAGGACATACCGGCCATCGGCGCCATCTGCCGCGAAAAGGGCGTTCTGCTGCATGTGGACGCCGCGCAGGCCACCGGACGGGTGGAGATCGACACCAAAACCCAGCCGATTGACCTGATGAGCATGACCGCGCACAAGACCTATGGCCCCAAGGGCATTGGCGCGCTGTACGTGCGGCGCAAGCCGCGCGTGCGCATCGAGGCGCAGATGCACGGCGGTGGCCATGAGCGCGGCATGCGCTCGGGCACGCTGCCCACGCACCAGTGCGTGGGCATGGGCGAGGCCTACCGGCTCGCCAAGCGGGAGATGCAGCAGGATCTGGCACACGCGCGGCGCCTGCAAAAGCGTCTGCTCGACGGGCTCACGGATATCGACCAGGTGTTCATCAACGGCAGCATGGAGCACCGCGTGCCGCAGAACCTGAACATCAGCTTCAACTACGTCGAGGGCGAGTCGCTGATCATGGGCATCAAGGGCATCGCGGTGTCCAGCGGCTCGGCCTGCACCTCGGCCAGCCTGGAGCCCAGCTACGTGCTGCGCGCGCTCGGCCGCAGCGACGAACTGGCACACAGCAGCCTGCGCATGACGCTCGGGCGCTTCACCACCGAGGCCGACGTCGATTACGCCATCCAGACCATCCACGAAAACGTCGCCAAGCTGCGCGAGCTGTCGCCGCTGTGGGAGATGTACCAGGAAGGCGTGGACATGGACGCCATCCAATGGGCCGCGCATTGAGAGGCCGAACCAACACGACATCAGGAGTTCATCATGGCTTATTCCGACAAGGTTATTGACCACTACGAAAACCCGCGCAACGTTGGCAGTTTTGACAAGGGCGACGGCAGCGTCGGCACTGGCATGGTCGGCGCGCCCGCCTGCGGCGACGTGATGAAGCTGCAGATCAAGGTCAACCCCGCCACCGGGGTGATCGAGGACGCGCGCTTCAAGACCTACGGCTGCGGCTCGGCGATCGCGTCGTCCTCGCTGGTGACCGAATGGGTCAAGGGCAAGACCCTGGACCAGGCCGCCGAGCTCAAGAACAGCCAGATCGCCGACGAGCTGGCGCTGCCGCCGGTCAAGATTCACTGCTCCATCCTTGCCGAGGACGCCATCAAGGCGGCGGTGGCCGACTACAGGAAAAAGCACGCTGGAGCCGCTGCATGAGCGTGAGCCTGAGCGAAGCGGCCGCGCGCCATGTCACCAAATACCTTGCCCGGCGCGGCAAGGGCGTGGGCGTGCGCCTGGGGGTCAAGACCACCGGCTGCTCGGGCCTGGCCTACAAGCTCGAATACGTGGACGAGGTGGCCCCCGAGGACGTGGTGTTTGAAAACCATGGCGTCAAGGTGCTCGTGGACCCCAAGAGCCTGGCCTACCTGGACGGCACCGAACTCGACTACGTGCGCGAGGGCCTGAACGAGGGCTTCAAGTTCCACAACCCGAACGAGCGCGACCGCTGCGGCTGCGGCGAATCGTTCCGGGTGTGAGCGTCCGAGCGCTTGAGAACCTGACCGCGCCGTGCCCGCGTTGCAAGACGACGATTTCGCGCTGTTCGCGCTGCCCCGCCGCTTCGCGCAGGACGGGGCGGCGCTCGGCGAGCGCTGGAAAGACCTGCAGCGCCAGGCGCACCCCGACCGCTTTGCCTCGCAGGGCGCCGCCGCGCAGCGCGTGGCGATGCAGTGGTCGGTGCGCATCAACGAAGCCTACCAGCGCCTGAAGGACCCGCTCAAGCGCGCCGCCTATCTGTGCGAACTGGCCGGGCAGCCGGTTGACGCGGAACGCAACACCGCGATGCCGGCCGAGTTCCTGCTCCAGCAGATGGCCTGGCGCGAAGCGCTCGACGAGGCCGAGGGTCCGGCCGCGCTGGCCGCGCTGGCCGACGAGGTGGCGGCCGACCGCGCGGCGCGGCTGGCGCGCCTGCCGGTGCTGATCGATCAGGCGGGCGATTTCGTCGCCGCCGCGGCCGAATTGCGCGCGCTGATGTTCATCGGCAAGTTCGAGTCCGCGCTGGCTGCGCGAATCGACGGGGCCGGCCCCTGAAAACCCGGCACGCGGCGCGGTGACAATCGTGTCTTTCGACCCGCGCTCGCCGTCATCTCCTGTCTCATGGCACTTCTGCAAATTTCCGAACCCGGCCAGGCGCCCGACCCGCATGCGCGCCGCATCGCCGTGGGGATTGACCTGGGCACCACGCATTCGCTGGTGGCCGCCGTGCGCCACGGCGTGGCCGAGTGCCTGCCCGACGCGCAAGGCCAGATCATCCTGCCCTCGGCGGTGCGCTACCTGGCAGGCGGCGGGCGGCGCATCGGCGCCGAGGCGCTGGCCGCGCAGGCCGAGGACCCGGGCAACACCATCAGCTCCGTCAAGCGCCTGATGGGCCGCGGCCTGCGCGACGTGGCCGATGCCGCCGCATTACCCTACCGCCTGGTGGAAGGCGAGGGGGGCGGCATGCTGCGCATCGCCACGGTGCAGGGCGAGAAATCGCCGGTGGAAGTGAGCGCGGAAATTCTGGCCACCCTGCGCCAACGCGCCGAAGACAGCTTTGACCAGGATGTGTACGGAGCCGTGGTCACCGTGCCGGCGTACTTCGACGACGCGCAGCGCCAGGCCACCAAGGACGCCGCCCGGCTGGCCGGCCTGAACGTGCTGCGCCTCATCAACGA
The DNA here is from genome assembly GCA_036752305.1 of Burkholderiaceae bacterium. Lineage (GTDB taxonomy): Bacteria > Pseudomonadota > Gammaproteobacteria > Burkholderiales > Burkholderiaceae_C > DAIOSZ01. Next base: position 13,264 of record DAIOSZ010000024.1, on the reverse strand, counting down.
GCCCACCGCCGCCGCCATCGCCTACGGCCTGGACAACGCAGCCGAAGGCATCTACGCGGTCTACGACCTGGGCGGCGGCACCTTCGATCTGTCGATCCTGCGTATGTCACAGGGCGTCTTCGAGGTCATCGCCACGGGCGGCGATTCGGCGCTGGGCGGGGACGACTACGACGCCCGGCTGGCCGCCTGGATCGTCCAGCAAAGCGGCCATGAGCCAGCCAACGCGGGCGAGCGCGCGGCGCTCCGGGCCCTCGCGCGGCGCGTCAAGGAGGCCTTGAGCACTTCAGGCCAGACCGTTGTCGATGCAGATTCGGCGGGCGCCTTTGGCCCGTTTGAACTCGATCGGAGCACCCTCGAAGCCCTGGTCGAGCCACTGACCGCGCGCACCGTGCAGGTCACGCGCCAGGTGCTGCGTGACGCCGGCATGACCGCGGCCGAGGTCAAGGGCGTGGTCATGGTCGGCGGCTCCACGCGCATGCCGCAGGTGCGCAGGGCGGCAGGCCAACTGTTCGGCCGCGAGCCCCTGACCGACCTGAACCCCGACGAAGTGGTCGCGCTGGGCGCCGCCATCCAGGCCAACCAGCTGGCGGGCAACGACGCGCGCGGCGATTTGCTGCTGCTCGACGTGATTCCGCTGTCGCTGGGCATCGAGACCATGGGCGGGCTGGTCGAGCGCATCGTGCCGCGCAATCAGACCATCCCCACCGCCATGGCGCAGGACTTCACCACCTACCAGGATGGCCAGACCGCGCTGGCGCTGCACGTGGTGCAGGGTGAGCGCGACCTGGTGCAAGACTGCCGCAGCCTGGCGCGCTTCACGCTGCGCGGTATTCCACCGATGGCCGCCGGCGCGGCCCGCATCCGGGTGACTTTCACGGTGGACGCCGACGGCTTGCTGCAAGTGGCCGCGCGCGAACAGGTCAGCGGCGTTGAGGCCGGCATCCAGGTCAAGCCCTCCTATGGCCTGGCCGACGACGAGATCGCCCGCATGCTGCAAGAGAGCTTTGCCACCGCGCAGACCGACATGGCCGCGCGCGCGCTGGCCGAGGCGCGCGTGGACGCGCGGCGCATGCTGCTGGCCACGCAAAGCGCGCTTGATGCCGACGGCGACCTGCTCACCGAGCCCGAGCGCCAGGACATCGCCGCGCTGATGGCCGCGCTGCATGCGCTCACCGAGCCCGTGTCCGGCAGCGAGGCCGCCGCCATCGAGGCGGCCACCGAGCGCCTGGCCAAGGGCACCGAGGCCTTTGCCGCCGCGCGCATGAACCGGGGTATCCGCACCGCGCTCGCGGGGCACAACGTAGAGGACATCTGACATGCCATCCATCCGGGTACTGCCGCACCCCGAATACGCCCCCGAGGGCGCCACCCTCAGCGCGCCCGCCGGCACCACCATCTGCGAGGCGCTGCTCGACAACGACATCCCCATCGAACACGCCTGCGATCAGGTCTGCGCCTGCACCACCTGCCACGTCATCGTGCGCGAGGGCTACGCCTCGCTGGCCGCCCCCGAGGAAGACGAGGAAGACATGCTCGACCGCGCCTGGGGCCTGACCCCGCAGTCGCGCCTGTCATGCCAGGCCGTCATCGGGCGGCAGGATCTGGTGGTGGAAATCCCGCGCTACTCCATCAACCACGCCAAGGAATGAAGGAAGCCTCCGCATGGCGCTGCGACAAGTCATCCTGGACACCGAAACCACCGGCCTGTCGGCCGAAAACGGTGACCGCGTGGTCGAAATCGGCTGCGTGGAACTCGTCGGCCGGCGTCTGACCGGCCGCAACCTGCACTTCTACCTCAACCCCGAGCGTGACAGCCACGAGGAAGCACTGCGCGTGCACGGCCTGACCAGCGAATTCCTGGCCGACAAGCCAAAATTCGCGCAGATCGCGGCGGAGCTGTCGGCCTACCTCGATGGCGCCGAAATCATCATCCACAACGCTGCCTTTGACGTGGGCTTTCTCGACAAGGAATTCGAGCGCGCCGGCATGCCGCCGCTTGACCAGTTCGTCGAAACCGTGACCGACACCTTGCGCATGGCCAAGACGCTGTACCCCGGCAAGCGCAACAGCCTGGACGCGCTGTGCGAACGCCTGGGCGTGGACAACTCGGGCCGCACGCTGCACGGCGCGCTGCTCGACGCCGAACTGCTGGCCGACGTCTACATCGCCCTCACGCGCGGCCAGGAGACACTGCTGATGGACCTGAGCGACGCCCGCGACGAAAGCGGCGCCGCCTCGCGCATCGACCTGAACGCCCTCACGCTGCCCGTGCTGCGGGCCAACGAAGCCGAACTGGCCGGCCACGAGCGCGTGCTCGCCGAAATCGACAAAGCCAGCGGCGCCAAAACCGTCTGGCGCTCAAGCCCTGTGGCATAATCAAAGGCTTCGCGGCGACAAGCCCCGGGTGATTAGCTCAGCGGTAGAGCACTGCCTTCACACGGCAGGGGTCGCAGGTTCAAACCCTGCATCACCCACCAAATCCTTCCATGACTCACGGCGCTTTTAGGCGCCGTTTTCGTTCCTGCATGCCAAACGGCCTGCGATGAGCGCGGCGCCGACGGTTCGGGCTTTCAAGGTCATGGCAAGAGCGCAACGCTCAATGGCATCACCGACGCTTCCGCCGCCCGGCGTACACGCAAGCAGGAACTCAAAAATCATAGCTGCCCGTGACTGTTCAAGCATGCATTTTGGCCGATTCCGTTCCAAAAAAACCAGGCCAAAACACCTGCTTGGGCCAACATCGCAAGAAGATTTGTAGATGTTGCGACAAAATTGTAGATCATTCTACAAATCTGTTTCAAATGAGTCGTTTGTGTGATCGGTTTACCTTTGTTTTTAATGTGAAATGTGTTTTTAAGCTAAGCAGGACAACCACGGGTAGCTATCTTTTTTAAAATTTTCAGCGTTGTCCCGATCGCCAATCCGAGCCAATCGCGAGGCGCCGACAGCTACAGTGTGCGTGCGAAGAGCCGTCCGCACTTGTCCCACGCCCGACATGAATCCGCCGTTTTTTGCCCATTCCACGCAGGACGCGTCCAAGCGCGATTGGCAGTTCCTGGCTGATCATCTGCTTGCGGTCAGCAGATTGGCGTGGAGCTTTGCGCAGGCCTTTGGGGCAGGGGAACTGGCCCGAGTGGCAGGGCTTTTGCACGATCTGGGCAAGTACTGCCTGGAATACCAGGACTACATTGCCGGCAAGCCCGCGCATGTGGACCATGCCACGCGCGGCGCCATCGTGGCGTTGGAGCGCTACGGGCCGGTCGGGCAGTTGCTGGCCTATGCGATTGCCGGGCACCATGCCGGGTTGGCGGATGGCAAAGCCTCAGCGGAGCTGCGGCGCACGCCGCTGGCGCTGCGGCTGACGGGAAAAAATCTACCTGAGCTGTTGCCGCAATGGGAGCAGGAAATCGAACTTCCCCGGCAGGTGGCCCTGCCGACCATGAAACTCAAGAACCCGCGGGCGCCGGGTTTTGAAATCGCCTTTATGGCCCGCATGCTGTTTTCCTGTCTGGTGGACGCGGATTACCTCGATACCGATGCCTTCTATGCCGGCTTGGACCCCTCGCGTACTCGGCGTCGTCCATCCAGCCAAGCCAGCGACCTGAGCGCGCTGCGCGCCGCGCTCGACGAGCATCTGACCGCCAAGCAAGGGCAGGGCGGCGGCAAACCGATCAACGCCACGCGCGCGCGGATCCTGGCGCATGTGCGCGCCCAAGCCGCGCGGGAGCCCGGACTATTTTCGCTTTGGGTGCCCACGGGCGGCGGCAAGACGCTGGCGTCGATGGCCTTTGCGCTCGATCATGCGGTGCAGCATGGCCTGCGCCGCGTGATCCAGGTCATCCCCTTTACCAGCATCGTGGAGCAGAACGCCCGGGTGTTCAGAGAAGCTTTCGGTCCTCTCGGTGTGGATGCGGTGCTGGAGCACCACAGCGCCTTTGCCGACGACCCAACACAGGCCCGCGAAGCCAAGGACAAGCTGCATCTGGCCATGGAAAACTGGGATGCTCCGGTCATCGTCACCACGGCCGTTCAGTTCTTTGAAAGCCTGTTTGGCGACCGCCCGGCGCAGTGTCGCAAGCTGCACCGCGTCGCCGGCAGTGTGATCGTGCTCGACGAGGCGCAGACGCTGCCGCTGCCTCTGCTGCGGCCCTCGCTGGCTGCGTTGGACGAGCTTGCGCGCAACTACCACTGCAGTATCGTGTTTTGCACCGCCACGCAGCCCGCTTTGTCCGATCCGCGTTTTCACGACGTGATCGGCGCCATCACCGAGCTGGCTCCCGCCCCGGATCGGCTCTATCAGGAGCTGCGCCGCACGACCGTCCGCCACGAACCCCGCTTGAGCGATGAGCAGGTGGTGGAGCGCCTGTTGGTCAGCCCGCAGGCGCTGTGCATCGTCAACAGCCGGCTCCAGGCCCACGCGCTCTATCAGATGCTGCGCCAGGCGCCTGGAGCGCGCCACCTCAGCACGTTGATGTGCGCCGCGCACCGCAGCCGGGTTCTGAACGACATTCGCCAGCGCCTGCAGGCCGGCGAGCCCTGCCGCGTGGTGTCAACGAGCTTGATTGAGGCTGGCGTCGACGTCTCTTTCCCACGGGTTCTGCGCGCCGAAGCAGGCATTGACTCCATCGCCCAGGCGGCGGGCCGCTGCAACCGTGAAGGTCTGGCGTCACGAGAGACCAGTGAAGTGCTGGTTTTCGGCAGCGACCCCGCTCAGTGGAAGCCGCCACCCGAACTCAAGCAGTTTGCCGACGTGGCGCGGGGCACGCTGCGCCGCTTTGCGGCCGACCCCTTGCAGCCGGCTGCCGTGACGGACTACTTTGAGGAACTCTACTGGACCCAGGGCACCGCCGCGCTGGATGAGCACGACCTGCTGGGCCTGCTGCGTGGCAGCAAGATCGACAGCCTGCCCTTCGAGACCCTGGCCTGCCACTACCGCATCATTTCCAGCGTGCAGATGCCGGTTCTCGTGCCATTTGACGATGAAGCACGAGAAGCGCTGCGCGCCCTGCGCCACGCGGAAAGCGCTTTGGGCCTCGCACGGCGCTTGCAGCGCTACATCGTGCAAATCCCTCGGGCGGCCTATCGCTTGTTGCGGGAGGCCGGTGCGGTGCAGCCCATCGCGCCCGAGAAATGGGGCGAGCAATTCATGGAACTGGTCAACGAGTCCTTGTATGACGAATCCTGCGGATTGGCCTGGGAGAACCCAGCCTACCTGCAGGTACAAGCGTCGGTTTGGTGATTTTTCATTCGCTGCTTTTGTATGTGACTTATAAACTGTTGACATTCGCACTGGCTACGCTAAAATGCCTTCGCCAGACGAAAAAAAGTCCGCAGCGCGGGAACGCTGCGGACCGAATCGTCAGCCGCCTTCGAGGGTTGTTTGCGTTGATCCTGACTTAAGAAAGGAGGGCCGGGCCATGAGGGTGTAGCCTGCGATGGCCAGAGCGATTTTATCGCTCTGGTCGTTGCACACGCCGCTGGCGTGATTGTGATGTGGGTTGAAATGCTGCTTGTGTTTGGGGGCTTATGCAGCACAAATAAGCACGGGAGCGGTGGTGCGCCTTAAATGGCTCACTGCCGCTCATTTTCTAGGGGAGATTGATGAGCTTTGGCATCAAACTGCACGTCTGGGGGGAGCGGGCGCTGTTCACCCGGCCTGAAATGAAGGCTGAGCGTGTGAGCTACGACGCGATCACTCCTTCGGCGGCGCGCGCCATTGTGGAGGCGGTTCATTGGAAACCGGCGATCCGTTGGCATGTGGACCGCATCCGCGTGCTCCGGCCGATTCGCTTTGAGACGATTCGTCGCAACGAAGTGGGCCGCAAGATTCCGCCCAATTCGGTCACCAAGGCCATCAAGGCTGGCTCGGTCGATGGGCTGCACAACTTGGTTGAGGACGACCGCCAGCAACGCGCCGCCACGGTGTTGCGCGACGTAGCCTATGTGATCGAGGCGCATTTCACGCTCACCGCCAAGGCAGGGCCGGACGATTCGGCGGCCAAGCACCTGGACATATTCAACCGCCGTGCGCGCAAAGGGCAATGCTTTCAACAGCCCTGCCTGGGCGTTCGCGAGTTTGACGCGCATTTCGCGCTGGTCGAGGAAGGACAGGCCTTGCCGCAGCCCGACGCCAGCCTGTCGGGCGAACGCGACCTGGGCTGGATGCTGCACGACATCGACCATGACCGGGGCAGCACGCCACGCTTCTTTCGCGCCGCGATGGTGGAAGGCGTGATCGAGGTGCCACCCTGGAGCAGCGAGGTGCTCAAATCATGATTCTGCAACTGCTCAGCGATCAGTACGCACGTCTGCTCGCGCGAGGCGAGTCAGGCCTGTCGCCATATGGCTACAGCCAGGAAAAGATCAGCTATTGCGTGGTCATATCGGCCGAAGGCGAGCCGCTGGAGGTTTTGCCGCTGCTCGATACCTCGGGCAAGAAGCCGGTGCCGCGTTCGCTGAGCGTGCCACAGCCCGAAAAGCGCACGGTGGGCATCAAGTCGAATTTTTTGTGGGACAAGACCAGTTATGTCCTTGGCGTTAGCAACACGAGCAAACGTCTGGACAAGGAGCACGGCGACTTCAAGCGGCAGCATCTGGAGGCACTGGCAAATCTGCGGGACGCCGGTTTGCAGGCTTTTTGCAAGTTCCTGAGCGCGTGGACGCCCGAACGCTTTGGCTCCGCACCGTTTTTTGCCGAGATGCTGGACACCAACATCGTGTTCCGGCTGGACGGCGAAGGCCGCCAGTTCCTGCACGAGCGCCCTGCGGCACGAGCCCTGCGCGCCCGGCTGCTGGCGGCCCAGGAGGAGGGCGAGGGTGGAGACACGGCGGCGGAGGAGGCCATGTGCCTGGTGACCGGCGAGCGCGCGCCACTGGCGCGGCTGCATCCGGCGATCAAGGGTGTGTTGGGGGCACAGAGTTCTGGCGCCTCAATCGTCTCGTTCAATCAAGAGTCCTTCAACTCCTGGAACAAGGCGCAAGGCGGCAACGCTCCGGTGTCCGAGCAGGCCGCGTTTGCCTACACGACCATGCTCAACCGCCTGCTATCGTCCGACCGGGCCAATCGGCAGCGCTTTATGGTGGGAGACACGACCGTCGTTTTTTGGGTGGAAACCGAAGACACCGAGGAAGCCCACGCCGCCGAAGGCATGCTGGCCGACGTCTTCATGGGTGGCCCGAAGGAGACCGATGAACAGGCTCGGGACGAAGTGGCTCGGGTTTTGGGCATTGTGGCCAGGGGCTTGCCGCTGCGCGAGGTGGATCCCAAGCTGCAAGAAAGCACGAACGTGGTGGTTCTGGGGCTCGCGCCCAATGCTTCGCGTCTGTCGGTGCGCTTCGTGTTGCGCGACACGCTGGGCGATATGGCTATTCGGTTGCGCCAGCATCTGCACGACCTGTGGCTGGAGCCCACGCCCTGGAAAAATCCGCCCAGCCCCTGGCTGCTGGCCCTCGTCACGGCGCCCAGCCGCAACGGCAAGCACAAGACCGACGACGTGTCGCCACGCTTGGCGGGCGAGCTGATGCGCGCCATTCTGAGCGGTCAGCGATATCCGGCCACCTTGCTGGCCAATGCCATCGCGCGCTTTCGCGGCGACGGTGAGGTCAGCGGCCTGCGTGTTGCGCTGTGCAAGGCCGTGCTCAACCGCGATGCGCGCCTGTCCGCTACCGATGCTTCGTCCTACAAGGAGATTCCCATGAGTCTGGATACCCATGAGTCCAACCCGGCCTATCTGCTCGGCCGGTTGTTTTCCACGCTGGAAAGCGCCCAACGCGCCGCACTGGGTGGCGCCGTGAACGCGACGATCCGCGATCGCTATTTCGGCGCCGCGTCCGCCACGCCGGCGCTGGTGTTTCCGGTGCTACTGCGTAACGTGCAAAACCACCTGGCCCGGCTGCGCAAGGACAAGCCAGGCATGGCGGTCAACCTCGAAAAAGACCTGCAGGAAATCGTTGGCATGCTGCCCACCTACTTTCCCAAGAGTCTGACGCTGCAAGACCAGGGTCGGTTCGCGATTGCGTACTACCAGCAAACCGAGGCACGTTTCAGCAAGGGTGACAAAGACGTGAAGTCCGCCGAGCCACAGGCCGCATCCGTTTCTTGAATTCACCATCCCGACGTTTTTTCCCCCCGAATTGGAGACCGCACCATGCCCGCCATCGCTCACCGCTACGAGTTCGTTTATCTGTTCGACGTCACCAATGGCAACCCCAACGGTGACCCCGATGCAGGCAACCTGCCTCGGCAGGACCCGGAAACCAATCGGGGTCTGGTCACCGACGTCTGCCTCAAGCGCAAGATCCGCAATTACGTCAGTCTGTCCAAGGGTGATGAGCCCGGTCATGCGATCTATATGGCCGAAAAGGCCGTGTTGAACGACCAGCACGCGCTGGGGCGCAAGGCCGTCGGACTGGACAAGGAAAGCAAGGACGAGCTGAAAAAACTGCCCAAGGACGAGGCCAAGGCGCGCGAGATCACGGCCTGGATGTGCGCCAACTTCTTTGACATCCGCAGCTTCGGCGCCGTGATGACCACCGGCGTCAACGCGGGGCAGGTGCGGGGCCCGGTGCAAATGGCGTTTGCCACCTCGATCGATCCGGTGCTGCCGATGGAAGTAGCCATCACACGCATGGCCGTCACCACGGCAGAGGAGGCTGATAAGCAAAGCGGCGACAACCGCACGATGGGGCGCAAGCACATCATCCCCTATGGCCTGTACCGCGCGCATGGGTTTGTGTCGGCCAAGCTGGCCGAGCGCACCGGCTTTGGCGATGCCGATCTGCAACTGCTGTGGCAGGCCTTGATGCAGATGTTCGAGCATGACCATTCCGCCGCGCGGGGTGAGATGGCGGCGCGCAAGCTGATCGTTTTCGAGCACGACAGCGCCATGGGCAACGCGCCGGCACACCAACTCTTTGATCTGGTGCGCGTGATGTCCAAGCGGGCCGATGGGGACGCTCCCGCACGGGCGTTTACCGACTACACCGTCGAGATCGGAAAAGCCGAGATTCCGCCCGGCGTCAAGCTGATGGAACTGTTGTAGTACGGGCTCCGAACCTGGCGCCTATCCACCATGGACGATGAAGCATGGCTGATTCCGCTGTCAGCCTTGCAGCACTTTTTGTATTGCCCTCGGCAGTGCGCGCTGATTCACTTGGAGCGGCAGTGGGCCGAGAGCCAGCATACGGCTGAGGGGCGCGTTCTGCACGCGCGCACGGATCAGCCCGGCCAAGCCGTGCGCCGCGGGGTGCGCACCGTGACGGCGATGGCTTTGTCTCATGCCCGCCTGGGCTTGGCCGGAATTGCCGATGTGGTGGAGTTTCATGCCATGGCCGGAGGTGAGCGGCCCTATCCCGTAGAGTACAAACGCGGCCGCCCCAAGGCTCATCGCGCCGACGAGGTGCAGCTGTGCGCGCAAGCGCTGTGCCTTGAAGACATGTTTGGCCAACCCGTCCCCGAAGGAGCCTTGTTCTACGGGCAAACCCACCGGCGCGTATCCGTGATGTTTGACGCCGGTTTGCGTGCAGCGACCCTGGACACCATCGGACGAACGCGCGCGATGCTGAATTCCGGGCGGACGCCGGCAGCCGAGTACTTGCCCCAAAAGTGCGATGCCTGCTCGCTCCTTGGCATCTGCGTGCCTCGGTGGCCCGGGCGCGCCCAGCCCGTTGATCAATGGCTGCAAGCGCAGTTGACCTCGGGCGAACCTCGCTGAAGGGATCGCATGCGGCGCCAGCTCAATACTTTGTACGTGACCACCGAAGGTGCATGGCTGCACCTCGATGGTGCCAACCTCGTGATGGACGTGGAGCGCCAGGAGCGAGCCCGGATACCCGTGCACATGCTCCAGGGCCTGGTGTGCTTTGGCCGCGTGCTCGTTTCGCCGCCGCTGCTCGGCTATTGCACGCAAAACGGCGTCACCATCAGCCATTTGAGCGCCAACGGGCGATTTCTGGCGCGCATAGAAGGCCCTGTGTCGGGCAACGTGCTGCTGCGGCGAGCGCAGTATCGCCGCAGCGACGACCCAGTTGGCTGCGCGGCCATCGTTCGACATTTGCTTGTGGGAAAGGTACACAACCAATACGCAGTACTGGCGCGAGGCCGCCGCGACCACGGCGAGCGAATCGCGGACATAGCTGCATATGATCACGCCGTCGAGCGCCTCAAGCGAATTCCACAGCGCATGATGCTGCCCGAGACGGACGCCGACAGCCTGCGCGGCTTGGAAGGGGAAGCCGCTGCCGCCTACTTTGGGGTGTTTGGGCAGTTGGTGCGTGTCGAGGCGCCGCTGTTGCGCTTTTCGAGCCGCAACCGTCGTCCGCCGCGCGATGCCATGAACGCCTTGCTGTCTTTTCTCTACACCTTGTTGACGCACGATTGCCGTTCCGCGCTGGAGACAGTAGGCCTCGATCCGGCGGTGGGTTTCTTGCATCGTGACCGGCCAGGACGTCCCAGCCTCGCTTTGGACCTGGCTGAGGAGTTTCGCCCCTTGCTTGGGGATCGGCTGGCACTGACGCTGGTGAATTTGCGGCAGGTCACGGAGCGCGATTTCCGGCAGGCGGACGGCGGCGCGGTATCGCTCACGGACGACGCCCGCAAGACTGTGCTCGTGGCCTACCAGGAGCGCAAGCGCGAGCAATTGCTGCATTCCTTCACAAACGAAAAGGCCGACATCGGCCTGATGCCCTTCATTCAGGCGCAACTACTGGCGCGCCATTTGCGCGAAGACATCGATGCCTACCCACCGTTTCTGTGGAAATAGGGCCAAGCCATGATGCTGGTCCTGGTGACCTACGACGTGCGCACCAGCGACGCTGGCGGCGAGCGCCGATTGCGGCGCGTTGCCAAGGTTTGCCAAAACTATGGGCAGCGGGTCCAGTTCTCGGTATTCGAGCTGCAAGTGGAGCCCTCCCAGTGGGTAAGCGTCCGCCAGCAGCTTTGCGATCAGATAGACCCCGCATCCGACAGTCTGCGGTTCTATTTTCTAGGCGCTCGCTGGCAAGGCAAAGTTGAACACGTGGGGGCCAAAGCCGTTCTCGACCTGAACGGCCCCTTGGTGCTGTAACCCCTGTTGCGCGAACCGCTATCGTCGCGGTTTCTCCCGTGCATTTCGCGGTGCGGGTAAGTGGTTGAGTTCTTTAGCAATTCAGTATTCGTCAGCATTTGCACCGACGGTACGCGCATGAGTCCCGCGCCGGTTCGCGGGCCGCCGCGATGTTTTGCTTTGAAATCAACGGGTTACCATAGCTCGGTCGCGCCCCGCACGGGGCGCGTGGGTTGAAACATAGGCGCTGAGGTCGCGCACCCGGCCAATGACGGGTCGCGCCCCGCACGGGGCGCGTGGGTTGAAACCCCTGCCTCATCACCGAAATCCCCTCCGTCACAAAGTCGCGCCCCGCACGGGGCGCGTGGGTTGAAACGACGCGAACAACCTCCCGCACGTTGCCCGAGCCGTGTCGCGCCCCGCACGGGGCGCGTGGGTTGAAACGAGCAGGGTGTCGCAGTCGCCTTTGTTGGGGCTGGTCGCGCCCCGCACGGGGCGCGTGGGTTGAAACAGATTCGGATCAAGCGTGGCGGGCGCGTGGTGCAGTCGCGCCCCGCACGGGGCGCGTGGGTTGAAACGCGACGATGAGGGCGGCTCCTTGCAAGTGGGTGTGGTCGCGCCCCGCACGGGGCGCGTGGGTTGAAACAGCCGTGTACGCCTTCGAGCGTCAATCCCGGGGAGCGGTCGCGCCCCGCACGGGGCGCGTGGGTTGAAACAGCTATCAGCCGATCTGCGACACCGCCAACATGATCAAGTCGCGCCCCGCACGGGGCGCGTGGGTTGAAACAAGCTGATCCGCAAGGCGCTTTGATGGCGGCGTACCGTCGCGCCCCGCACGGGGCGCGTGGGTTGAAACTTGGCGCAGTCTGCCTCGCGCCCCGCTCGGGCAGGGGTCGCGCCCCGCACGGGGCGCGTGGGTTGAAACTTCGGCCGAGGCCACGATTAAGAGCCTTACCGAGCGTCGCGCCCCGCACGGGGCGCGTGGGTTGAAACATGCGCGCCTGATACATCGCGTCGAAGGTCGCCTCGTCGCGCCCCGCACGGGGCGCGTGGGTTGAAACACGTCAAGGTCGTGCGCGCCGCGGCTGAAGCGCGTCGCGCCCCGCACGGGGCGCGTGGGTTGAAACAGCAGCGCCGTGCTGCTGCCGGTGAGCTTGTCGAGGGTCGCGCCCCGCACGGGGCGCGTGGGTTGAAACGACGCGCTCACGCTGACGGCCAAGAAGATGGCGGCGTCGCGCCCCGCACGGGGCGCGTGGGTTGAAACCCGGGTCTGGTGCTTTTTTATGTAGGCCATCAAATGTCGCGCCCCGCACGGGGCGCGTGGGTTGAAACATCGCGCCCGCAATGGACTCGGCACTTTGGCCGCTGTCGCGCCCCGCACGGGGCGCGTGGGTTGAAACACACCCTCAATCCATGAGCGCCGAGCCGCCACGTTGTCGCGCCCCGCACGGGGCGCGTGGGTTGAAACCTGCCGGTAGCTGGTGCAACGCTCGGCGATTTCCGAGTCGCGCCCCGCACGGGGCGCGTGGGTTGAAACCGCCGGATCGGCCTCCGCCGGATCGGCCTCCACTGTCGCGCCCCGCACGGGGCGCGTGGGTTGAAACGCGCTGGACTATTCCAAAGAAGCGACCTACAAGGACGTCGCGCCCCGCACGGGGCGCGTGGGTTGAAACATGTACTCAGTACCTTTTGAATCTCTGCGGACGCGCGTCGCGCCCCGCACGGGGCGCGTGGGTTGAAACGCCTCCTCCGTCAGCAAGCCACTTTGACTTGATGATGTCGCGCCCCGCACGGGGCGCGTGGGTTGAAACGCCCACGTGGATCGTGGAGACGCCGAGGCGTGTAAGGTCGCGCCCCGCACGGGGCGCGTGGGTTGAAACGGCACCCGCAAGATGAGCGCGCACCGATTTCTCGGGTCGCGCCCCGCACGGGGCGCGTGGGTTGAAACGCTCGCCGCCGTGCGTTTGTTGATTTCGGCGATGAGGTCGCGCCCCGCACGGGGCGCGTGGGTTGAAACTAATTGGAGGCAGGCAGACGTCAAAGACTGGCAAGCGTCGCGCCCCGCACGGGGCGCGTGGGTTGAAACTGCACGCAGGAGTTGAAGATTCGCCCGATGGCGCGGGTCGCGCCCCGCACGGGGCGCGTGGGTTGAAACCCCTTAGCCCTTGTGCGCATTCCACTGATCGCGGACACCCATTCCAAACGATGGCGGGCAGCAGTCC
>DAIOSZ010000023.1:9069-25372 GCA_036752305.1 Burkholderiaceae bacterium | reverse complement strand
CCTGGTTGACCAGCTTTTGCGCCGCCAGCACCGCGCGCTTGGGGTCGTAGCCCGAATCCTCGACCTTGAGCACGATTTTGCGCCCGCCCACGCCGCCCTGCTCGTTCACCTCGTCCACGCGCAGCAGCATGCCGTTGCGCGCCTGCTTGCCGAAGCCGGCGATCGGACCGGACAAGTCCTGAATCGAGCCGACCAGGATCTGATCCTTGCCGACACCTTGGGATTGCGCAAACGCGGCGCCGCCAGCGAGCAGCGCGCAGACCGCAATCAGATGCTTGGATGCGAACGACATGGGGAATCTCCAGGAAATGTCCACCCCATTGTGGGCAGCGGCACCTGGGGCCGGCATCGTGAATACCCTGAGCCTGAGCGCCGCCCAGGCGCTGGGGTCCATGCCCCGCCAGTGCTCAGATCGGTTGTCCGATCAGATCGTGCCCCTGCGTGCCGACGATGCGCGCCCGGGTGAATTCGCCCACCTTGAGCGTCTTGCTGACCTTCTCGGGCGGCAGCAGCTTGACCACGCCGTCGATCTCGGGCGCGTCGGCGTAGCTGCGGCCCACCGCGCCCTTCTTGCCCTGATTGGGCGCGGAATCCACCAGCACCTGCATCGTGGCGCCCACGCGCTCGCGCAGCTTGGTGGTGGAGACTTCCTCGGCCACCGCCATGAAGCGCGCGCGGCGCGCCTCGCGGACTTCGGCGTCCAACGCGCCCGGCAGTTCGTTGGCCGCCGCGCCCTGCACGGGGCTGTAGGCAAAGCAGCCGGCGCGGTCGATGCGCGCCTCGCGCAGAAAGGCCAGCAGGTGCTCGAACTCCTGCTCCGTCTCGCCCGGAAAGCCGGCGATGAAGGTGCTGCGGATCACGATTTGCGGGCAGATCTCGCGCCAGCGCGCAATGCGCTCCAGGTTGCGCTCGCCGCTGGCCGGGCGCTTCATGCGCCGCAGCACGTCGGGGTGGCTGTGCTGGAAGGGCACGTCCAGGTAGGGCAGCACGCGCGCGCTGGCCATCAAGGGAATCACCTCGTCCACGCTGGGATAGGGGTAGACGTAGTGCAGCCGCACCCAGGCGCCGTGGCGCTCGGCCAGTTCACCGAGCTTGTCCACCAGTTCGAGCATGCGCGTCTTCACCGGCTGGCCGTCCCAGAAGCCGGTGCGGTATTTCAGATCGACGCCATAGGCCGAGGTGTCCTGGCTGACCACCAGCAGCTCCTTGACGCCGCCCTCGAACAGCGCCCGCGCCTCCGACAGCACGTCACCCACCGGGCGGCTGACCAGATCGCCGCGCATCGACGGAATGATGCAGAACGTGCAGCGGTGGTTGCAACCCTCGCTGATCTTCAGGTAGGCGTAGTGGCGCGGCGTGAGCTTCAGCCCCGCCGAGCCAAAGCCGCCGGGCACCAGGTCCAGAAACGGGTCATGCGGCTTGGGCACGTGGCGGTGCACCGCGTCCATCACCTCCTGCGTGGCGTGCGGCCCGGTCACGGCCAGCACCTTGGGGTGGACCTGGCGCACCAGATTGCCGCCATCGTCGCCCGCCTTCGCGCCCAGGCAGCCGGTGACGATGACCTTGCCGTTCTCGGCCAGCGCCTCGCCGATCGCGTCCAGGCTTTCCTTCACCGCATCGTCGATGAAGCCGCAGGTGTTGACGATGACGAGGTCGGCGCCGTCAAAGGTCTTGGACGTGGCATACCCCTCGGCCGACAGCTGCGTGAGAATCAGCTCGGCGTCCGTCAGCGCCTTGGGGCAGCCCAGGCTGACAAAGCCGACCTTGGGCGGCACGGCCGCCACCGCGGGAGCCGGCTCAGCCATCGCCGTCGCGGCGCTTGATGCCAAAGGCGCCCAGCATCTGCTTTTGCATCTGCTCCTGCATCTGCACCATCAGCTTGCGCGACTCCTCCGCGTAGTTGCCCATCACGCCCTGCATGAACGGCGCCTGCGGCTGCAGGAACTGCTTCCACGCCTCGGGCGTCATGCCGCGCGACTGGTCGGCCATGCGGGTCTGCAGGTCCATCAGCATCTGGATGTTGCGCTCCAGCAGCGTGCCCATCGCGCCCTGCATGGCGTGCCCATAGAAGCGGATGATGTTGGCCAGCACCGGCACGCTGAACATGGGCGCGCCGGCGGCCTCGGCCTCCAGGATGATTTGCAACAGGATCGAGCGCGTGATGTCCTCGCCGGTCTTGGCGTCGTTCACCGTGAACGGCGTGCCGGGCATGATCAGTTGCTTGACTTCGGCGAGCGTCACGTAGCTCGACGTGGCCGTGTCATAGAGGCGCCGGTTGGGGTACTTCTTGATCACGCGGCCAGCGGTCGGCGCGGGTGGGACGGCATGGGACATGATGGGCTGGCGCATGGGCGCCGCGGCGGCGAAAAAGGTCTCCATTATCGGAGGCGGCGCAATCAGCCCCAAACAGCCCGGGTCGCGCCCCGCCAGGCGGTGGGGCGCGGGTTTGGCCCGCACGGACCGAAATTTCTCTGGCTGTCGGGGCTCAAAGCCAATAAAAACCCCCACGAGCAGCTATCATTTTTTTCTATTCTTTGGTGAGTTCATGTCGCAGCACAACCCCACCATCGCCATCCTGCAGGTGCAGCACATCCTGCGGGGCGCCCAGCAGCGCGGGCTGGACCGGGAGGCGCTGCTGCGCCGCGCGGGCATCGCGCCGGCGCTGCTGGGCTCGCCGCTGGCGCGCGTGACGCAGGCGCAGTACGCGGCGCTGATCCAGGTGCTCACGCGGCGGCTGCGCGACGAGCTGTAGGGCCTGGCCTCGCGGCCGCTGCCGCCGGGCAGCTTTGCGCAAGGCTGCCGGGCGGTCATCCACTGCGCCACGCTGGGCCAGGCGCTGCGCGAGGGCTTCGGCTTTTACCGCCTGCTGATCGACGACTTCCGCCCCCGGCTGACGGTGCAGGGCCCACTGGCGGGCGTGCGGCTGCAGCGGCGCCAGCCCGCCGCGCCGGGACAGGCTGGTGCGCTGGGCTACGCCGAACGCACCTTCTCGTTCTTTGCCTACGGCCTGGCCTCGTGGCTGGTGGCCAGGCGCATCCCGGTGCAGGCCGTGACCTACCGCGACACCGACCTGGGCATGAGCAGCGATGCCGAGCGCCTGTTTCAGGCTCCCGTGGAGTACGGGCATCCGTGGGTCGGCTTCCGCTTCGAGGCGCGCTGGCTGCAACTGCCGGTGGTGCAGACGCCGCAAAGCCTGCAAGAGTTCCTGCGCGCCGCGCCGGCCAGCCTGCTGGTGAAGTACCGCGACAACGCCCGCCTGTCCGAGCGCGTGCGCGCGCTCATGCGCCGCCGCCTGGGCGAAGGCGCCCTGCCGGAGCTGGCAGCCGTGGCGCGCAGCCTGTCCCTGAGCCCGCAAACCCTGCGCCGGCACCTGCAGGCCGAGGGCCAGGGCTTCCAATCCATCGCCGACGACCTGCGCCGCGACGCCGCCATCGCCTACCTGGCCGACGCGCGCCTGCCGCTGGCCGACGTGGCGGCGCGCCTGGGCTTTGCCGAAGCCAGCACGTTTCACCGGGCATTCAAGGGCTGGACGGGCCTTGCGCCCGGCGCCTACCGCCGCGAACGCGCGGGCTGAAGCGCCTGGGCGGCTGCCGCAGGGCTGAAATTCAACTATCAAAACAGTAGCTGATCGTGGTTGTTCTGTATGAAAAAACGGCTAAATGGATGATGAAAATTGGCCCCGGAGCGGCGTTCCACGGCTGTTTCGGGCGATTTTTGTAGAAACATCTACAAATCTTTCCAGACAGCACCACCGCAAAGCCGTTTCAGGCCATATTTTCCAAATCTAAATGGCCTTGGGGTCAATGAATACATCCACGGGCAGCTACTGTTTTAATAGTCCTTGAGGTGCCACCACAGCGACAGGCGGCGCGCATCCCCAACTTTGGGGATGCGACGCACGAAACACCGCCCTAGTATGAGCCGCTACCACTTGCCCACGGAGGTTGCTGCGCATATGAAACCCGATTCCTTGGACAAACCTCAGGGAAAGCTCCCGACTGAAGCCCTCACCATCGTCCAGTTGCCGCCCGAACGGGCGGCTCAGGAGGCGTTTCTGCGCAACCTCCAGCTCGCCATCCGGTCCAAGGCGTCGCTGCTGGCGCTGCCGCCGGCGGCCCGGCCCGACACGTTCTTCATCCCGCAGCCGCTGACGGACCTGCTTCGAGGCAATTTCGGGAGAGCCTGGGAACAAACCCTCAAGGGCTGGGGCGCGCTGTCGGTGAACCCGATGCCGGTGGACGCCTACGCCAGCCTGGCGATGCACAGCACCGCGCTGGCCGCGGACGCCGCGGCCGCCAAGCTGAGCGCCCTGTCGCCGCCAAGCGCGCCGCCCGCCCGGGCGCCGCTGGACTGGCACATTGGCCCCGACGGCGTCAACACCGTGGGGGCGTGGAAGATGTTCGCCGACCGCGGCGACCGCGCGCCGCCATGGACCGCCGTCACGATCGGCCACATCGACACCGGCTACAGCGAGCATGCGGCGCTGGGCTGGACCGGAGGCACCAGCGCCACGGTGCAGCCGGCACGGGGCGAGGACTTCTACGACGAGTCCTTGTATGGCCGGCCACGGCGGGACGACCCGCGCGACGAGTGGATCGCCCCCTATCAAGGCCATGGCACCCGGATCAGCGCCACCATCGCCGGCAAGCTGGAACGGGCGGGCAGCGCGGGCTTTTATGGTGCCGCGCCGCAAGCCACGGTGATCCCGTACCGCGTGACCGATTCGGTCATCGTTGATCATGTCCGCCATCTGCTGGCGCGGGCGATCCGCCAGGCCGTGGACGACGGCTGCCAGGTCATCAACGTGTCGCTCGGCGCCCTGCTGGGCAGCCAGCGCCTGGCCAGCGCGATCGACTGCGCCTACGAGCGCGGCGTCATCGTCGTCTGCGCGGCGGGACAGGTGATCCGTTGGGTCATCCACCCGGGCTGCTACAACCGCTGCGTGACGATGGCCGGCATCGGACCGGGCCGCAGCCCCTGGGCCGCTTCCGCGCATGGCCGGACCGTCGATCTGGCGGCCCCGGCGGACGGCATCCGGCGCGTGCGGGCCGAATTTCTGCCGCCCGGCCAGACCGCGGCGGACCTGGAGCCGCGCGCCGACGGCGACGGCACCTCCTATGCCACCGCGCTGTGCTCGGGCGCGGCCGCGCTGTGGCTGGCCTGGCACGGCGTGGACGCGCTGCGCGAGCGCTACCGCGCCTCGGGCGCCTGGCAGATCCCCGCCGCCTTCAAGTGGCTGGCCTGCCAGTCGGCGGCCCAGGGCGGCTTTGACCCTCATGACGAGGAGTACGGCGCTGGCGTGCTCGACATCCCCGCCCTGCTGCGCCTGCCGCTGCCCGCCGACGGCGCGCTGCACAAGGCCGAGGTGGCCGACGGCCCGTTCGACCGCAACGAGCGGCCGTAGAAACCTGATACTTTTTGCCAATCGCCGTGAGCGATCACGCGATTGGCTTGTCGGCTGACTCCATTGAGAATGTGCGTCCGGTCGCACCGATTCAGGAGTCATCGAATGGCAGTTTCCGCCAACCGCCCCACATCGCCCGTTCACGTGGTCGGCGTGGGCATGATCCCCTTTTCCAAGCCCGGCGCCAGCGCCCCCTATGCCCAGATGGGCGAGCAGGCGGCGCGCGCCGCGCTGCACGACGCCGGGGTGGACTACGCCAGCGTGCAGCAGGCCTACGTGGGCTACGTCTACGGCGACTCCACCTGCGGCCAGGCGGCGGTGTACGGCGTGGGCCTGACCGGGATTCCGGTCGTCAACGTCACCAACAACTGCTCCACCGGCTCAACGGCGCTGTTCCTCGCGCGCCAGGCGGTGGCCAGCGACGCCGCCGACTGCGTGCTGGCGCTGGGCTTCGAGCAGATGCAGCCGGGCGCGCTCAAGAGCCATTGGGACGACCGGCCCCCGCCGACCGCCCGTTTCATCGACGCCATGCAGGCGCACCAGGGCTACGACCCGGCCGCCCCGCGCGCCGCGCAGTTCTTTGGCGGCGCGGGGCGGGACTACATGCGCCAGTACGGCATCGCGCCCGAGACCTTCGGGCGCATCGCCGTCAAGGCGCGCCAGCATGCGGCGCGCAACCCGCTGGCGGTGTTCCGCCAACCGCTCACGCTGGAGGAGGTCATGGCCTCCAGCACCGTGTGGGGGCCGCTGACGCGCTTCCAGTGCTGCCCGCCCACCTGCGGCGCGGCGGCGGCCATCGTGTGCTCGGCCGAGTTTGCCCGGCGCCACGGCCTGGACATGCGCGTGCGCATCGCCGCGCAGGCCATGACCACCGACACCGCCAGCACCTTCGACTCGCAGGACATGCGCAAGCTCGTCGGCTACGACATGGCGCGCGCCGCGGCGGCCCAGGTCTATGAACAGGCCGGCATCGGACCGGAGGAACTGGACGTGGTGGAGCTGCACGACTGCTTCACCGCCAACGAGTTGATCACCTACGAGGCGCTGGGGCTCACGCCCGAGGGCACGGCCGAGCGCTTCATCGTCGATGGCGACAACACCTACGGCGGCAAGGTGGTCACCAACCCTTCGGGCGGCCTGCTGTCCAAGGGCCACCCGCTGGGCGCCACCGGCCTGGCGCAATGCGCCGAACTCACCTGGCAGTTGCGCGGCCAGGCCGAGCAGCGCCAGGTGGACGGCGCGCGGCTGGCGTTGCAGCACAACCTCGGCCTGGGCGGCGCCTGCGTCGTCACGCTGTACGAACGGGCCTGACGGCGATGATCGACAAACGCTTCATCGGCCACCGCATGCCGCCGTTCACGGTGGACGTGGAAAAAGGGCGCCTGAGATTCTTTGCCAAGGCCACCGGCCAGGA
This sequence comes from Burkholderiaceae bacterium, assembly GCA_036752305.1. Taxonomy (GTDB): domain Bacteria; phylum Pseudomonadota; class Gammaproteobacteria; order Burkholderiales; family Burkholderiaceae_C; genus DAIOSZ01. The sequence continues at coordinate 18,554 of DAIOSZ010000023.1, read as the reverse complement.
CGACCCCGTCTACCACGACGAGTCCGCCGCGCGCGCCGCTGGCTACCCCGGCCTGCCGGTGCCGCCCACCTTCTTCTTCTGCCTGGAGATGGATGCGCCCAACCCGGCCGCCATCCGCGATCTGCTGGGCATGGACTACCGCACGCTGCTCCACGGCGAGCAGCGCTTCGCCTACCACCGCATGGCCTTCGCCGGCGAGCGGCTCACCTTTGAGCAGCGCGTGGCCGACATCAGCGCCAAGAAGGGCGGCGCGCTCGAATTCGTCACCCGCCACACGCGTGTGACCAACGCTGCCGGCGAGCTGGTGGCCGAGCTGGAGGCCGTGACCGTGATCCGCAACCCGGTGCCCGCATGACCCCCCAAACGCCACGCTTTGACGCCCTGCACGTGGGCCAGGAACTGCCCGCGCTCGAACTGCCGCCGCTGACCCGCCACACCCTGGCGCTGTACTGCGGCGCCTCGGGCGACCACAACCCGATCCATGTGGACATCGACTTCGCCCAAGGCAGCGCCGGACTGCCCGACGTGATCGCCCACGGCATGCTCGGCATGGCCTGGATGGCGCGCGTGCTGACGAACTGGGCACCCCAGTCCGCGCTGCGCGGCTACGGCGTGCGCTTCGCAGCGATGACGCGGCCGGGCGAGGCCATCACCTGCACCGCGCGGGTGGACGAAAAATTCGAGGCGGGCGGCGAAAAGCGCGTTCGCCTGACGCTCACCAGCCGCAACGCGGCGGGCGAAATCAAACTCACCGGCCTTGCCGAGGTAGCCTGCACATGAACCCGAGCCCCACCGCACGCCCGGCGCGCCAGCGCCCCTGGATCACCGAGGAACTGGAACTGCTGCGCGACAACGCCCGCCGCTTCTTTGAACGCGAATGCGTTCCCAACGAGCCGCGCTGGGCCGCGCAGCACCATGCCGACCGCGCCATCTGGAACAAGGCCGGCGCCGCCGGCCTGCTGTGCGCCAGCATTCCCGAGGCCTATGGCGGCGGCGGCGGTGACTTCACGCACGAGGCCGTGCTGGTGGAGGAGCAAACCGGCGCCATGGTGGGCGCCTTCGCCAACAGCGTGCACAGCGGCATCGTCGCGCACTACATCCTGGCCTACGGCACCGAGGCGCAGCGCCAGCGCTGGCTGCCCCGCATGGCCACCGGCGAGATCGTCGGCGCCATCGCGATGACCGAGCCCGGCGCCGGCACCGATCTGCAGCGCATCAAGACCAGCGCCGCGCGCGACGGCGATGCCTACGTGATCAACGGCTCCAAGACCTTCATCACCAACGGCTACCACGCCGACCTGGTGATCGTCGTCGCCAAGACGCAGCAGGGCGTGGGCGGCAAGGGCGTCTCGCTGGTGGTGGTGGAGACCGCCGACTGCCCGGGCTTTCGGCGCGGGCGCCTGCTGCACAAGCTGGGGCAGAACTCGGTGGACACGGCGGAGCTGTTTTTTGACCAGGTGCGCGTGCCGGCGGACAACCTGCTCGGCGGCGAGGAGGGCAAGGGCTTCGCGCAGCTCATGCAGCAGTTGCCGCAGGAGCGCCTGATCATCGCCGTGGGCGCCGTCGCCACGATGAACCGCGCCATCGAGGAAACGCGGCGCTACGTGCGCGACCGGCAGGTGTTCGGCGCCTCGCTGATGGCGATGCAGAACACGCGCTTCAAGCTGGCCGAATGCGCCACGCAGGCCACGGTGGCGCGCAGCTTCGTGGACGATTGCATCGGCCGCCTGGCGCGCGGCGAGCTGGACGTGACGACCGCCGCCATGGCCAAGTGGTGGACCACCGACACCTGCGGTCGCATCGTCGATGAATGCCTGCAGCTGCACGGCGGCTATGGCTACATGATGGAGTACCCCATCGCGCGGCTGTACGCCGACACGCGGGTCAGCCGCATCTACGGCGGGGCCAACGAAGTGATGAAGGAACTGGTGGCCCGCTCGCTCGACAAGGACGGTCCGTTTGGCGCCTGAATCCGTCCAGGCGTCCGCCCCCGCGCCGCACCTGGCCTTCTGGCCGCGCGGGCTGCCGCTGGCGCTCGACCTGCCGCGGGTACCGCTGACGCATTTCCTCGACACCGCCGCGCTGCGCACGCCCGACAAATGCGCCATTCACTTCGGCGGCCAGGCGCTCTCCTACCGCGACCTCAAGCGCCGCGCCGACGCCGTGGCGGGCTATCTGTACCGGCGCTTTGGCGTCAAGCGCGGCGAGCGCGTGCTGCTGCTCAGCCAGAACTGCCCGCAGTTCGTCGCCGCGTACTACGGCATCCTGCGCGCCGGCGCGGTGGTCGTGCCCGCCAACGCGATGAGCCAGCCGCGCGAACTGGAGCACCTGCTGGCCGACAGCGGCGCGCGCGTGGCCATCTGCGCGCAGGAGCTGCTGCCGGCGCTGATGCCGTTCCTGGGCCGCGAACTCGACGCGGCGCTGATCATCTGCTACGCCGATGCGCTGGCCCCCGCCGAGCTTGACAACCCCGAATGGCCGGCCTTCCTGCGCGCGCCGCGCCAGGCGCTGGACCACGCCGCGCTGTGCGGCATCGAGGACGCCATCGCCGAGGACATGCCGCCACCGCGCGCGCATCCCAAGCCGGACGACATGGCGCTGCTGCCCTATACCTCGGGCACCACCGGCAAGCCCAAGGGCTGCGTGCACACCCATGCCACGGTGGTGGCCTCGTCCACGGCGTCGGCGCTGTGGCGCGCTCTGCACGCGCAAAGCGTGGTGCTGGGCGTGGCGCCCATGTTCCATCTGCTGGGCATGCAGGGCGCGATGAACGTGCCGATCACGCTGGGCGCCACCTGCGTGATGCTGCCGCGCTGGGACGCGGCGCAGGCCGCGCGGCTGATCGAACGCCACCGCGTGACCACCTGGTCGGCTCCGCCGGCGATGCTGATCGACTTCTTCGCCCACCCCGAGGCGGCCTCGCGCGACCTGTCCAGCCTCACCGTTCTGTCGGGCGGCGGCGCGGCCATGCCCGAGGCGGTCTCGGCCATGCTGTGGGAGCGCTTCGGCATCGTCTATCAGGAAGCCTACGGCATGACCGAAACCGCTTCCTTTCTGACCGCCAACCCGCCGGCGCGCTGCAAGCGCCAATGCCTGGGCGTGCCCACCTTCGACATGGTGCTGCGCGTCATCGACCCCGAAACCCTGGCCGACGTCGCGCCCGGCGAGGTGGGCGAACTGGCCGTCAGCGCGCCGCAGATCATGCGCGGCTACTGGAACAACGCCACCGCCAACCGCGAGGCCTTTTTCGAGCGCGACGGCCGACGCTTTTTCCGCACCGGCGATCTGTGCAGCCGGGACGAGGACGGCTACTACTTCATGCGCGACCGGCTCAAGCGCATGGTCAGCGTCTCGGGCTACAAGGTCTGGCCGGCCGAGGTGGAGAACCTGCTGTATGAACACCCCGCCGTGCACGAGGCCTGCGTCATCGGCGTGCCCGACGCCAGGAGCGGCGAAGCCGTGATGGCGCTGCTGGCCCTCAAGCCCGGCGCGCAACTGCACGAGAGCGAGCTGATCGCCTGGTGCCGCGAGCGCATGGCCGCCTACAAGGTGCCGCGCCATGTGCGCGTCCTGGACCAGTTGCCCAAGTCCACCACCGGCAAGATTGCCTGGCGCGCGTTGCAGGAAGCCGAGCGCCGCGCATCGACCGAAGGAGTCCCCGCATGAACATCGCCCTTGAACGCCTGCGCCTTGCCGTCGATGACGGCGTGGCCTGCTTGACCATGAGCAATCCTGGCAAGCGCAACGCCCTTGACGCGACCATGCGCGACGAGTTTCGCGAGCTCATCGCGCGGATACAGGCCGACGCCGACGTCCGCGCGATGATCCTGACCGGGGCCGACGGGCATTTCTGCGCGGGCGGCGACCTGGGCGGCATCGCCACGGCGAACGCCGACCCCAGCGGCTGGCGTCGGCGCCTGCAGGGGCTGCACGGCTGGGTGCAGGACCTCATCATGCTCGACAAGCCGGTCATCGCCGCCGTGGACGGCAACGCCGCCGGCGCGGGCTTCTCGCTGGCGCTGGCGGCGGACTTCATCCTGGCCACGCCGCGCGCCAAATTCTGCATGTCGTTCATGAAGGTCGGCCTGGTGCCCGATTGCGGCGCCCTCTACACGCTGCCGCGCATCGTCGGCATGCAGCGGGCCCGCGAGCTGATGCTCTCGGCGCGCGATGTGGACGCCGCCGAAGCCCTGCGCCTGGGCCTGGCCATGGAACTGCACGCACCGGAGCAGCTGCTGGCGCGGGCGCGCGAACTGGCACGCAGCTTCGTCCAGGCCTCGCCGGCGGCGGTGAGCATGATCAAGCGCGCGCTGGCCGCGCCGCCCGACCTGAGCGCGCTGCTCGACCTGGAGGCCAGCAGCCAGGCCGTCGCCACCTCCACGCCCGAGCACCGCGAGGCGGTGCGAAACTTTCTGAACAAACAGGCGCCGCCGTTCCGCTGGCCCGTCCACGCGCCGCCCACATCCACAGGAGAACCCACATGAGCAGCAAGACCGTAGAAGGCAAAGTCGTCGTCGTCACCGGCGCGGGCGGCGGGATCGGGCGCGACATCGCGCTGGCGCTGGCGCGCGAGGGCGCCAAGGTGGTCGTCAACGACATCGGCGCCTCGGTATCCGGCGAGGGCAGCAACGCCGGCCCGGCACAACAGGTGGTCAACGAGATCAAGGCGCTGGGCGGCGAGGCCGCCGCCAACACCGACAGCGTGGCCGACGCCGTGAGCGCGGGCCGCATCATCCAGACCGCCCTCGACAGCTTTGGCCGCATCGACGGCGTGGTCAACAACGCAGGCATCCTGCGCGACCGCTTCTTCCACAAGATGAGCCTGGACGAATGGGACGCGGTGATCAAGGTGCATCTCTACGGCGCCTACTACGTCAGCCGCGCGGCGGCCAACCATTTCAAGGAGCAGGAAAGCGGCGCCTATGTGCACATGACCTCCACCTCGGGCCTGATCGGCAATTTCGGCCAGGCCAACTACTCGGCGGCCAAGCTGGGCATCACGGCGCTGTCCAAGTCCATCGCGCTGGACATGCACAAGTTCAAGGTGCGCAGCAACTGCATCGCGCCCTTTGCGTGGAGCCGCATGATCGGCTCGATACCGACCACCACGCCCGCCGAGCAGGCGCGCGTGGACCGCATGAAGCAGATGACGCCCGCCAAGATCGCCCCGCTGGCGGTGGCGTTGATCAGCGACGCCGCCAGCGCCACCAACGGCCAGGTGTTCGGCGTGCGCAACAATGAAATCTTCCTGTTCAGCCAGCCGCGCCCGATCCGCTCGGTGCAACGCAGCGACGGCTGGACGCCGCAGGGCATCCTCGAACATGCGCTGCCCGCGCTGGAGCAAAGCTACTTCGGCCTCGACCGTTCGAGCGACGTGTTCACCTGGGATCCGGTATGAACGAGGCGCCGCAAGCGGCCGGCGTGCAGGCCCGCCATCAGGCCGAGCTGGCGGCCGGGCGCTTCGTCATCCAGCGCTGCCGCTCCTGCGGCGAGGCCATCTACTACCCGCGCGAGGCCTGCCGGCATTGCGGCAGCGAGGATCTGCGCGTTTAGGCGCCCGACGGCACCGGAACGGTGCTCGCGGCGACCACGGTGCGGCGCAAGACCGAGGATGGCGGTGACTACAACGTCGCGCTGATCGACCTCGACGAAGGCGTGCGCCTGATGAGCCGCGTCGAAGGGCTCGCGCCCCAGGACGTGAAGATCGGCCAGCGGGGGCGCGCGCGCGTGCAGGTCAAGGACGGCAAAGGCCTGGTGCTGTTCGACGCCGCCGATGCGCCCGGCACGCCCAAACCCCTGCCCGCGCCGCGCGCCGCGGCCGTGCACGCGCCCGACGAGCGCCGCCGCCTGCGCGGCCAGGCGGTGATTGCCGGCGTGGCCACGTTCGGCTGCGGCGAAGCGCCGGGCTTCACCGACATGGAATTGCTCGCCCGCTCGGCAAGGCTGGGCGTGGCCGACGCAGGCCTCGGGCTGCGCGACATCGACGGCCTGTGCACCGCCAGCGCCGGCGCCTCGATGTGGCCCATGCCGGTGGCCGAATACCTGGGCCTGCGGCCGAGCTACATCGACGGCACGATGCTCGGTGGATCGAGCTTCATCGCCCATCTGCTGCCCGCCATGCGGGCGCTGGAGGCGGGCCAGTGCAACGCCGTGCTGGTGTGCTACGGCAGCGCGCAGCGCACCAGCAGCCTGGGGCGCCGCGAGATCGCCACCGCGCGCCGCTGGCTGGATCCGCAGCCCTACGAGGCGCCCTACGAGCCCTTCATGCCCGCTTCCGCCTACGCGCTGGCGGCCTCGCGCCACATGCACCGCTACGGCACCACGCGCGAGCAGCTGGCCGAGGTCGCCGTGGCGGCCCGTGCCTGGGCGCGGCTCAACCCCGAGGCCTTTGCGCGCGATCCGCTGTCGATCGCCGACGTGCTCAAGGCGCGCATGGTCTCCGATCCCTTGAGCGTGCGCGACTGCTGCCTGGTCACCGACGGCGGCGGCGCCTTCGTGATGGTGCGCGCCGACCGCGCCCGCGACCTGCCCCGCCCGCCGGTGCATGTGCTCGGTGCAGCCACCGCGGTGTGGAACCGGCAGATCTCCAGCATGCATGAGCTCACCGCGACCTGCGCGCAAGAGTCCGGCGAGCGGGCGTTCGCGATGGCCGGCCTGGCACCCCGCGACATCGGCGTTCTGGAGCTGTACGACGCCTTCACGATCAACACGCTGCTGTTCCTGGAAGACCTGGGCTTTTGCCCCAAGGGCGAGGCGGGCCGCTTCGTCGAGGGCGGGACGCTCGCTCCCGGCGGCAAGCTGCCGGTCAACACCAATGGCGGCGGCCTGTCCTGCGTGCACCCGGGCATGTACGGCATCTTCGCGCTGATCGAGGCCGTGCGCCAGTTGCGCGGCGAGGCCGGCGAGCGGCAGGTGTCCGGCGTGCAGACCGCGCTGGCGCACGGCAACGGCGGCACGCTGTCGAGCCAGGCCACCGCCATCCTCGGCACGGCCCAGGCGCTGTGACGCGCAGCCTTGCACACGATTCCCACGTTCCTAGGAGACCCCGCATGACGTTCCCCCGCCGCCACCTTCTCGCGCTGGCCTCGGCCGCCGCCCTGGGACTGCCCGCGCGCGCGCAGGCGCCCTTTCCGGCCCAGCCGATCAAAATCATCGTCCCCTACCCCGCCGGCGGCGCCACCGACATCCTGGCGCGGCTGGTCGGCCAGAAGCTGTCCGAGGCCTGGGGCCAGCCGGTGCTGGTGGAAAACCGCGCCGGCGCAGGCGGCACGATTGGCAACGCGCTGGTCGCCAAGGCGCCGCCAGACGGTTACACCGTGCTGATGGGCATCACCGCGCTGGTTCAGCAGAACTCGCTGATGTCCAACCTGTCGTACGACGTGTTCAAGGACCTGGCGCCCGTCACGCAGATCGCCCGCAGCCCGAGCATGTTCGCGGTGCCCAATGCCTCGCCGTACACCACGCTGAAAGACTTCGTCGCCTTCGCCAAGGCCAATCCGGGCAAGCTGAACTACGGCACCTACGGGCAAGGGACCTCGTCGCACCTGCAGGGCTCGCTGCTCAATCAGCAGGCGGGACTGGACCTGGTGCCGGTGCCGTTCCAAGGTTCGGCGCCGCTGATGCAGCAACTGGTCGGCGGGCAGTTGTCCTCCGCCTTCGTGGACATGGCCTCGGCGCGCGCCCAGCTCAAGAACATCCGGCCGCTGGCCGTCACCGGCACGCAGCGCCTGCCCAGCCTGCCCGAGGTTCCCTCGTTCAAGGAACTGGGCTACCAGTCGTTCGACCCCTATGGCTGGTTCGGCATGTTCCTGCCCGGCGGCGTGAGCGCGCCGCTGCTCGACAAATACCAGGTCGAGGTCAACCGCATCCTGCGCCTGCCCGAGGTGGCCGCGCGCGTCGAGGCCCTGGGCCTGATGCCCGGCGGCGGCACGCCCGCCGAGTTCGGCCGCATCCTGCGCGAGGACTCCGACATCTACGCCCGCATCATCAAGGACGGGAACATCAAGCTCTCGCAATGAGGAGAACGCACATGCAGCGCCGCCAGATCCTTCGCCTCGCCAGCACGCTGGCGCTGCCAGCCGCCGCGCTGCGCGCCCGGGCGCAGGGCGCGCCGGTGAGGCTGCTCGTGGGCTACGCCGCCGGCGGGCCGGTGGACATGTCCGCGCGGCTCGTCGCGCCGGTGCTGGCGCGCGAGCTGGGGCAGCCGGTGATCGTGGAAAACCGCCCGGGCGCCAGCGGCGCGGTCGCGGGCGCGGAGGTCAGCAAGGGCGCGCCGAATGCGCTGACGCTGTTCTACGCCGCCAGCCCGACGATGACGATCACGCCGCACCTGCTCAAGCCCATGCCGTTCGACACCGTGCAGGGCGTGACGCCGGTGGCGCCCATCCTGAGCTACGCCAACGTGCTGGTGATCAACAAGGACGCGCCGTTCAAGACGCTGCCCGAACTGGTGGCGCATGCCAAGGCCAATCCCGGCAAGCTGGCCTACGGCTCGGCGGGCGTGGGCGCGTCCAACCACTTGTCGGGCGAGCTGCTGGCGCTGCGCACCGGCACGCAGTTGCAGCATGTGCCGTACAAGGGCAACGCACCGGCGATGACCGACGTGATCGGTGGCCAGATCGCGATGATGTTCGACATCGTCGGCGGCGCCAAGAGCTACATCACCTCGGGCCGCGTGCGCCCGGTGGCCGTGACCTCGCGCGAGCGCAACCCCGGCCTGCCCGACGTGCCGAGCCTGCGCGAGCTGGGCGTGCCCGACTACGAGGTCGGCGGCTGGTATGCGATCTTCGGCCCGCCCCGGATGAACGCCGAATGGCTCCAGCGCCTGAACGAGGCCGCGCGGCGCGCGCTGGCCGACGAGGCGCTCAAGGCCAAGCTCATCGAGCAGGGCTACGAAATCTGGAGCGGCGCGCCCAGCCTGGTGAGCGAGCGCGCCGCCCGGGAGCTGGCGCTGTGGTCCGCCGTCACCAAGGACCTGCCCGCCCAGTGACCGCGACCGGGGAGCCGCCCACGCGCATCGACGCCCTGCTGGCCGCGCGCGCGACCGAGGCGCCGGAGCATGTCTTCATCGAAGCCGCGCATGAGCGCGTCACGCTGCGCGCGCTGCTCGGTCAGGCGCTGGCGCTGGCTGGCGAGCTGGAGGCCGACGGCGTGCGGCGCGGCGACCGCGTGCTGGTGGTGGCCGAGAACTGTCCCGAGCATGTGGCGCTGATCTTTGCCTGCGCGCGCATCGGCGCCTGGGCCTGCGGCGTGAATGGGCGCATGTCGCCGGGCGAGGTGGCGGGCTTCGACACCACGGCCGAGGCGCGCATCGCCTACTGCACGGCCGGGGTGTCGGACGCCGCGCGCATGCACGCCGCCCGGCTGGGCGCCACGCGGGCCAGCGTCCTGGCCGGCCTGCTGCGCACGGCGCCACGCGATGTGGCCCGGGTGGAAGCCGAACCGCTGGCCAGCGCGGTGGCCGCGCTCATCTTCACCTCGGGCAC
>DAIOSZ010000023.1:4339-9059 GCA_036752305.1 Burkholderiaceae bacterium | reverse complement strand
CGCGGGCCTGTTGCAGTTTGCCCGCGTCTCGGCCACCACCCGCGGGCTGCGCCCCGACGACCGCAGCTATGCCTTTGTCCCCATGACGCACATCTTCGGGCTGGGCACGGTGCTGATGGCCTCGCTGCACGCCGGCGCCTGCCTGGTGATGCGGCCGGGCTTCGATCCCGCCGAGGCGGCGGCACTGCTGGCGCAGGGCGGCATCACGCAACTGCTGGGACCGCCGGCGATGTACAGCCGCCTGCTCGCGCACCTGGCCGGGCCGGGCGCGCCAGGCAAGGCCCGCCCGCCCGCACCCGCCTTGCGCTACCTCTACACCGGCGCGGCGCCGCTGACGCCCGCGCTCAAGGCAGCCATCGAGGCGCGTTTCGGCCAGCCGCTGCAGTACGGCTACGGCCTGTCGGAATACGCCGGCTCGATCTGCCTGACCCGGCGCGGCCAGTGGCGCGGGGACACCGCGGCCGGCTTCGTGGTCGAGGGCGGCGAGTTGCGCATCGTGGACGCCGGAACCGGCCAGGACCTGCCGCCCGGCCAGCGCGGCGAAATCTGGCTGCGTGGCGTGGGCCTGATGCCGGGCTACTTTCGCAACGCCGAGGCCACGGCGCAGGTCATGCGCCCGGGCGGCTGGTACGCCTCGGGCGACATCGGCGAGATCGGCCCCGACGGCGCCTTGCACGTGGTCGGGCGCCTGAAGGAGATGATCGTGCGCTCGGGCTTCAACGTGTACCCGGGCGAAATCGAGGCGGTGCTCACGCAGTTTCCCGACATCCAGCGCGCCGCGGTCATTGGCCGCGCGCTGGAAGACGGCAACGAGGAAGTGCTCGCTTTCGTCGAACCCGCCCCGGGCACGGCGCCAGACCTCCTGGCGCTGAACGCCCACCTGCGCGAACACCTGGCTCCCTACAAGCGCCCCGCCCGCGTGACCGTGCTGGCGCATCTGCCCACCACGGTGAGTGGGAAAATCCTCAAGCGCGAACTCCTGAATCTATAGCTTCCCGTGGTTGATTTACATGGCATTCTTGCCTGAATGATCCCTAAAATTCGGCAAAAATCAAGCCTTGAAGTCGCGTCAGGAGAAATTTTTGTTGATGTCGTAACATTTTTGTAGATATATCGACAAATCTTGTTGTCCGGAGGTGCTTTCAAGGTCAATTTTTAGATGCTTTCAGGCAGTTTCACCAATAAATATCACCACGGGCAGCTATCATTATTGAAGTTCTTCATTCTCCATTTCCACCGTGTCCGCCATCCCCCCGCTTTCCCTCGACCCCGCCTGGCAGGCCGCGCTGCTGTCGCGCTGCAACCGGGCGCCGCTGCGGCCGCGCCAGCCGCTGCTGGCGGGCGGCCTGTGCATCGGCTCGGTGGAAGCCGCGCTGGCTCAGGCGATGAACCTGAACCCGGCCCGCTGGCAGGATGGGCCTGCCTGGAGCCTGGCAGGCGACGTGCAGGCCGCGCTGGACGAGCTCACGCCGCGCCTGCGCTCGGGCGGCTGGGCGGGCGCCTGGCGCAATGAGCGTCTGGCGGTCAAGGCGCCGGACGGGCACGCCGTGGGCGCCATCGAGCGCGGCCTGGTGCGGGCACTGGGCATCGCCACCGAGGCGGTGCACCTGCTCGGTCTGGCGCCCGACGGCAGGCACTGGATTCAACGCCGCTCGCGGACCAAGGCCAACGACCCGGGCCTGCTCGACACCTTGATGGGCGGCATGGTCAGCCGCGCCGACAACCTGCACGGCGCGCTGGAGCGCGAAACCTGGGAAGAAACTGGCCTGCGCCTGGAGCAGTTGCAAGGCCTGCGCCACGGTGGTCAGGTGCGCTTCGAGCGCCCGTCGGACGACGCCGGCCACGGCAGCGGCTACCTGATCGAGCGCATCGACTGGTTCGTCGCCACCGTGCCCGAGGGCGTGGCGCCGGCCAACCAGGACGGCGAGGTGGACGAGTTCCTGCGGATGGCCGCGCCCGAACTGGCCGCCCGGCTGCACGCCGACGCGTTCACGCTGGAGGCGGCGCGGCTGCTGGTGGCGGCGCAAGCGGCGCCCGGCTGAACGCGGCGGCGCCCGGCTCACCCTGCCCGTCCAGCAGATCGCCCTGGCGCAGGCGCGAGGGCGCCAGCACCCCCGCGCTGTCGAGAATGGGGTAGGCGATCGAGCAGATGTGCGAGTTGATGCGCTTGAGGTCGCTGATCAGATCCAGGTGCAGCGAACTGGTCTCGATGCTGCGTACCGTGTTGCCCGCCAGCCGCTCCAGGTGCGTGGCGGCGTACTGGCGCTCCAGGTCGCGAAAGCGCACCTTTTCCTCCAGCAGGCGCTGCGCGTCGCGCACCGTGCCGTTGAGAAAGACGCTCATGCCCAGCCGCAAGTTGGCCACCAGGCGCGCGTGCATCTCGTGAATTTCGGCCATACCGGCGTCGGAAAAATCGAGCGCCTTCTTGATCTTCTTGTCCTCGATGTCGAGCAGCACGCGCTCGATGATGTCGCCGATCTGCTCCATGTTGATCGTGAAGCTGATGATGTCGGCCCAGCGGCGGCTCTCGTCCTCGCCCAGCGCCTCGCGCGAGATCTTGGTCAGGTAGTACTTGATCGACGAATACAGCTCGTCCACCGTGTCGTCCATTGCCCGCAGCCGCGCCGACAGCGCGCGGTCGTTGCCGTCGATCACGCGCGGAATGCCTTCGAGCATGGTCTGCACCACGTCGGCCTGGTGCAGCGCCTCGCGCGCCGCGCACGAGATCGCCAGCGAGGGCGTGGCCAGCGCGGTGGGGTCGAGGTGAGCCGGGCGCCCCGAGCGCTGCGACTCGTTCGGCTTGGGCAGCAGCGCCTGCGTCCAGCCCGCGATGAGCTGGGTGAGCCCGATGAAGCTGGCCGCGACCACGATGTTGAAGCACAGATGGAAGACCACCACCAGGGTTGCCGGATCGCTCAGATACGGCCGCGCATGGCGCAGCCACAGGGCGACGAAGGGCGCGGTGAGCGCTACCCCCAGCGCCTTGAAGATCAGGTTGCCCAGCGGCACCTGGCGCGCCAGCGGCGCCGAGCGCAGCGTGGTCAGCACGCCGAGGATGCCGCTGCCCAGGTTGGCGCCCAGCACCAGCCCCAGCGCCACGTCCTGCGGCACGACCTGCGAGGCGGCCAGCGTGGCGGTCAGCAGCACGATCGCCAGGCTGGAATACGACAGCACCACCAGCACCGCGCCGACGGTGATCTCCAGCAGCAGGTCGCTGGCCAGCGAGGCGAGCAAGGCCTTGACGGCCGGCGCCGCGGTGAGCGCGGCGGTGGAAACCGTGACCAGCCGCAGCGCCAGCAGCATCAGGCCCAGGCCAATGAGCACGCGGCCCGCACGGCCCGTGTCGGTGGACGGCCGGGCGATGAACAGGATCACGCCAACCAGGATAAACAGCGGCGACAGCCACGACAGGTCGAACGAGAACACCACGGCCATCAGGCTGGTGCCCACGTCGGCGCCCAGCATGACGGCCAGCGCCGTGGGCAGGGTCACGAGCCCCTGGCCGGCAAACGAGGCGACGATGAGCGCGGTGGCGGTGGCCGACTGCACGATGGCCGTCACGCCCAGACCCGACAGCAGCGCCGCGAAGCGGTTGCCCAGGCTGGCCGCCAGCACATGCCGCAGGTTGGCGCCGAACACGCGCAGGATGCCGGTGCGCACCATGTGCGTGCCCCAGACCAGCAGCGCAATGGCGGCGAGCAGGTTGAGCAGGTTCTTCATTCGCGCAGCGAGATGATGGGCCAGCCCTGCGCCTGGGCGTGGGCGCGCAGGCGTTCGTCGGGATCGACCGCCACCGGGTGGCCCACGGCCGACAGCAACGGCAGGTCGTTGATCGAATCGCTGTAGGCGACGGCGCTGCGCAGTTCGCCGCGGTCGCGCCCGCGCTCGGCCAGCCAGGCGTGCAGCCGCGTGACCTTGTGCTCGCGCATGTTGGGCTCGCCGAGCAGCGCGCCGCTCAGGCGGCCACCCCGCAGCTCCAGCTCGGTGGCCAGCAGCGCGGGGATGCGCAGGTGCGCGGCGGTCCGTTCGGTGAGAAAGCGGCTGGTGGCGGTGCTCATCAGCAGCTCGGCGCCCTCGGCGCGATGGCGCTCTACCAGCGCGCGCGCGGCAGCGGGCAGGCGCGGCGCGATCTCCTGCTCAAGAAACAGCCGCCGCTCGGCCTCCCACTCGCCCGGCGCGCGGCCGGCCAGCGTGCTGGCGTAGAACCCGGCGAACTCGCGCGTGCCCACGGTGCCCGCGCGGTAGCGCCGCTCCAGCTCGGCGCTGCGCGCGGCAAAGGTCGCGCCGTCGAGCACGCCGCGCGCGATCAGGAACGCGCACCACAGCACGTCCGTGTCGCCGGACAACAGCGTGTGATCCAGGTCGAAGATCGCCAGCCGCGCGTTCACATCGACGCCTCGCCCGCCATCAAACCGGGGAACGCAGGTGCCAGGCCTTCGGGCGCGTGAAGGTCGTGATGCCCTGCGTGGACAGCGTCAGGCCCATACCCGAATCGCCCCAGCCGCTCCACGGCAGCCGGGGGCTGACACGGTCGCAGCAGTTCCAGTAGACGCTGCCCGCGTTGACCTGCGCGAGCAGCCGGCGCGCTCGCTGGGCGTCGGGCGAGTAGACGCCGGCCGTCAGTCCATAGGAGGTGTCGTTCATCAGGCGGATGGCCTGGTCGTCACCGGTGACGCGCTGGATGCCGATGATCGGGCCGAAGCTCTCGTCGCGCCTCACC
>DAIOSZ010000023.1:0-4329 GCA_036752305.1 Burkholderiaceae bacterium | reverse complement strand
GGGTTCGAACCAGTTGCCCGGCCGGTCGATGCGCCGCCCGCCGGTGGTCAGGCGGGCGCCGTGGGCCAGCGCGTCGTCCACCTGGGCCCGCAGCACCGCCATCTGGGGCGCGCGCGTCAGCGGGCCGATGTAGCTGTCCTCGGCCAGCGGGTCGCCGATCCTGAAGCTCTGGACGGTGGAGGTAAAGGCTTCGACGAACGCGTCGTGGATGCGCTCGTGCACATAGATGCGCTCGACCGAGCAGCAGCTCTGGCCAGAGTTGTACATCGCCCCATCGGCCAGCGACTGCGCGGCGGTCACCGGGTCGGCGTCGTCGCAGACGTAGGTCGGGTCCTTGCCGCCCAGTTCCAGTTGCAGCTTCACGAAGCGCCCGCTCAGCGCCTGCGCGATGCGCCGGCCGGTGGGGACCGAGCCGGTGAAGAACACGCCGTCCACCGGCTGCGCGAGCAGCGCCGCGCCGGTTTCGCCACCGCCGACGAGGCAGGCCAGCGCATCGCCCGGCACGCCGGCCTGGTGCAGCAGCCGCGTAATCTCCAAGCCGGTGAGCGTGGCGTATTCCGAGGGCTTGTAGAGCACCGTGTTGCCGGTGAGCAGCGCCGGAAGCAGGACGTTGCAGCCGACGAACCAGGGGTAGTTCCAGGCCGAGATGTTGGCCACGGTGCCCAGCGGCAGGGATTCGATCTGCTCGCGCATGCCGGCCTCGTCCCAGACGGTCTCGGTCGCGGTGGTCGGCTCGACCTCGGCGAGAAAGAAGTCGATGCGCCCGAGCAGGCCGTTCAGTTCGTTGCGCGACAGGGCAATGGGTTTGCCGGTCTCCAGCGTCAGCGTGCGCGCCAGGCCGTCGCGCTCGCCGACCACCGCGTCGCGAAAGCGCCGCACGCAGGCCATGCGTTCGGCCAGCGGCGTGCCGCGCCAGGCAGTTTGCCCCGCGCGCGCAGCGCGCGCGAGCGCCGCCACGGCGGCGAGGTCGTCGCAGCGCAGATCGTTGAGGTGCTCCCCGGTAGCGGGGTTGTGGACGGACAGGACGGTCATGGGCAGGCTTCCTGAACCGTCCCGCGCGTGGCGCGGGCGGCGGCAAGAAAATCGAGCAGCAGCGGTGTGTCGTCGATCACGCCGTCCGCCGCGCGGTGAAATTCGGGATGCCATTGCACCGCCGCGACCCAGTCACCGCCGGTGTGGCGGATGGCTTCGATCACGCCGTCGTCGGGGCAGCGCGCCTCGACCATGAAGCCCGGCGCGAGCGTCTTGATGCCCTGGTGGTGGATGCTGTTGATCTTGCGCGAGGCCTGTGCGCCGAGCAAGGCGTCGAGCCGCGTGCCGGGTACCAGATCGACCTCGTGGAAAAGCTGGTCGTACACCTCGCCATCGCGGTGCGCGCGTCCGGCGGCGCCCTGTTCGGCCAGGTCTTGATACAGGCTGCCTCCGTAGGCCACGTTGATCAGCTGCAAGCCGCGGCAGACGCCCAGCACCGGCTTGCCGGCCTCGGTGAACGCGCGCACCAGCGCCATTTCGTAGGCGTCGCGCAACGCGTCGCCGCGCCACTCGGGGCGCATCGGCAGTTCGCCGTAGTGACCGGGCCAGAGATCGGCGCCGCCATGCAGGATGAGGCCGTCGAGCCAGTCGGCGTAGTCGTTCAGCCCGGCCTCGGCCCGCCCCTCCTCGCCGGGGGGCGCAGGCACCAGCACCGGCAGCGCGCCAGCGGCCATGACCCAGTGCGCCATCGACTGCTCCAGGTACAGCAGGGTCTTTTTGGCAAACGCCGCGCGGGCCGGGTCCGGGTGCATGAAGCAGGCGCTGATGCCAATGTGCAGGCGCTGCGTGGGCTCGGTGCGCATGGCCGCCTACATCGCCGCGCGGAACAGGCGCTCGAAATCGCCCGCGGCGCAGGGCCTGGGATTGGTGGCATGGCAGCCGTCGCGCACGGCGATCTCGACCAGGCGCGGCAACTGCTCCACCGTGACTCCATGCGCCGCCAGGCCGCCGATGATGCCGATGCGGCGTTTGAGCCCGGCCAGCCAGGGCACGAATGCCGCGCCGCCACCCTCCACCTGGCAGACGCGCGCCAGTTCGGCGAACTTCTCGGGCACGGCCTCCACGTTCCACGCGAGCACGGTGTCGATCATCAGCGCATTGGCCAGGCCATGGTGCAGCCCACAGACGGCGCCGAGCGCATGCGCGCACGAATGAACGGCGCCCAGGTCTTTCTGGAACGCGACGGCGCCCATCATCGAGGCCATCATCATGTCGCCGCGCGCGCGCAGGTTGCTCCCATCGTGCACGGCGGTCTCCAGCGACGCCGCCGCGATGCGCGCGCCTTCGAGCGCGATGCCGTCGCACATCGGGTGGTACGCGGGCGAGAGGTAGGACTCGACGTTGTGGGTCAGCGCATCCATGCCAGTGGCCGCGGTCACCGCAGGCGGCAGGCCAAGCGTCAGCTGCGGGTCGGCGAACACCATGCGGGCCAGAATCTTGGGGCTGAAGATCACGCGCTTGAGGTGGGTGTCGTTCTCGCTGAGCACCGCCGAGCGGCCAACCTCCGAGCCCGTGCCCGCCGTGGTCGGCAGCGCGACGAAATACGGCAAGTCCCGCTCGATGGGCCGCACGCGCGGATGGTCCCAGGCGTATTCGAGGATGTCGCCCTCGTGCGAGACCGCGACGCCCACCACCTTGGCCACGTCGAGCGCGGCGCCACCGCCAAAGCCGATCACGCAGTCGGCCCCATGCGCGCGAAAGGCCGCCGCGCCGTCCATGACCTGACTGCACGTGGGGTTGCCGTGCACGCCGTCGTACACCGCCACGTCCAAGCCGTCAAAGTGCGAGAGGAATTCGGCCAGCACCGGCAGCGCCGCGAGTGCGCGGTCGGTCACGATGAGCGGGCGCTCCAGGCCTTGCTCCCGCAGATGCCCGGCGACCAGCGCGCGTGCGCCCACGCCAAAACGTATGGGCGTGGGAAACGCAAAGGAATAGATGCTCATTCAGGCCTCCCGAACCCGAAAAACAACCATGGGCAACTATGAAAAATGTAGCTTTTCATATGATTTCGAAATAGCGCTTGAGCTCCCAGTCTGTCACGGCGTCGAGCCATTGGCGCCATTCCCACTCGCGCGTGGCGGCGAAATGGTCGACAAAAGTCTCGCCCAGCCAATCCTTGGCGACTTCGCTTTGACGCAGCAGCCGCGTGGTTTCGATCAGCGTGCGCGGCGCGCGCGCGATCTGTTCGGCGCCCTGGTTGGTGCCGGTGATGGGCGGCGCGGTCAGCTTGAGGCCCTTTTCCACGCCGTGCAGTCCGGCGGCGATGACGGCGGCCATCGCCAGGTAGGGGTTCACGTCGGCGCCGGGGCAGCGCGTCTCCAGCCGCG
The DNA here is from genome assembly GCA_036752305.1 of Burkholderiaceae bacterium. GTDB lineage: Bacteria > Pseudomonadota > Gammaproteobacteria > Burkholderiales > Burkholderiaceae_C > DAIOSZ01. The sequence goes on along the minus strand of DAIOSZ010000023.1, from coordinate 970 downwards.
TGGACTTGGGGCTGCCGGCGATCACGCGGAAACTCGCGGTGCGGTTGTCCAGGCCCCAGGTCGGCTTGACGGGCGCCCAGAAGCCATCGACGAGGCGCTTGTAGCTGTTGACCGTCGGCCAGAACAGCGGCGCGAATTCCATCAGACAGGCCACCTGGCCGGCCAGGTAACTCTCAAAAAGCCGGCTCATGCCGCGCTTGGATTTGGCATCGTGAAAAAGGTTGGCCCGGCCATCCGACAGGCTCTGATGGATGTGGCCGGAACAGCCAGGGTATTGCTGGCTCCACTTGGCCATGAAGCTGGGCATGATGCCGTGGCGCTTGCCGATTTCGCGCGCGCCGGTCTTGAAGAGAATCGCGCGGTCGGCCTGTTCCAGCGCATCCGAAAACGCGATCGCGGCCTCGTAGACGCCGGGCCCGGTCTCGGTGTGCAGTCCTTCAATCGGCACGCCAAAGGCCAGCATGTCGTCCATCAGCGCGTTGAAAAAGCCCGGGTTGTCGGCCATGCGCAGAAGCGAATAGCCGAACATGCCGGGCGTGATCGGCTGCGGCGCCACACCGTTCTTGGCAGCCCAGGTGTCGGGCGTCTCGCGAAAATTGAACCACTCGAATTCCATGCCGGCCATCGGCTTGAAGCCGAGCGCCTCGGCCCGCCGGAGCACCCGCTTGAGCACCTGGCGCGGGCAGCACGGATGCGGCTCGCCGCTGGCGGTCACGAAGTCGCCCAGGAAAAAGGGCACCTGGTGATCCCAGGGCACGCGGCGCGCGGTCGCCAGGTCGATGCGCGCCAGCGCGTCGGGAAAGCCGTGCTGCCAGCCGGTCACCGTCGTGTTGTCGTAGCAGGCATCGCCCGAATCCCAGCCAAACACGACGTCGCAGAACCCGAACCCGCTGTCGGCAGCGCCAAAAAACTTGTCGCGGTGCAGGTATTTGCCGCGCAGGATGCCGTCCACGTAGCTGACCGCCACCTT
>DAIOSZ010000022.1:14031-25534 GCA_036752305.1 Burkholderiaceae bacterium | reverse complement strand
CAAGGACTTCTCGGCCAGGTTTCCGACCATCACGGTGTCCAAGAACACCTGAGGCCCAGGCCTCGCGCAGCGCCGCGAGCAGCTCGGCTATGCCCGGGCGCCAGGGGCGCAGCGGCGGCGGATGAAGGCTCAGCCCAGTCGGGCGAGTACGCGGTCGACCATCACACCGGCCTGGCCGGTGCCGTTGATGGGGTCGAGCCAGCGCTCAAGTTCGGCGCGGTCGACGTGGGGCTTGATTTCAGGGTGCGCGGCCAGCAGATCGATCAGCGGGCGGTCCTGCTTGAGCGCTTCGCGGCACAGGTCGTAGACCAGATCGTGCGCGTACTCGCGGCCGATGTAGCGGCCCAGTCCCATCATCACCGCCTCGGACATCACCAGCCCGTTGGTCAGGTCGAGGTTCTTGCGCATGCGCGGCGCGTCCACCTCCAGGCCCTGCAGCACGAACTTGGCTTGCTTCAGCGCGCCCGAGATCAGGCAGAAGATTTCCGGCAGCGACACCCATTCGATTTCCCACGGCCCGGTGGAGCGCTCGTGGTCGGCCACCATCGCGTCCATCAGCGCGGCCGCATGCTGGCGCGCCACCGAGATGTTGGCGTGGATGTACAGGCAAGAGATCGGATTGCGCTTTTGCGGCATCGTCGACGACGAGCCGCGGCCCGGCGCGAAGGGCTCGTAGACCTCGCCGACCTCGGTCTGCATCATCAGCTTGACGTCCATCGCGATCTTGCCGAGCGAGCCACCGACCAGACCCAGGAAGGCGCCGACCTCGGCGATGGTGTCGCGCACCGTGTGCCACGAGATCACCGGCTGCGCCAGACCCAGCTCCTTCATCAGCGCGGCCTGGGTTTCCATCGCGCCGGTCTCCAGCGACGAGAGCACGCCCGAGGCGCCGCCGAACTCGCCCATCAGCACGCGCGGCTTCAGCTGCGCGAGGCGCTCCTGGTGGCGCTGGATGCCCGCGAGGATGGACGCCATCTTGTAGCCGAAGGTGATGGGCGTGGCCTGCTGCAGGTTCGAGCGGCCGATGATGGGCGTGTCGCGGTGATCCTTGGCGAGCTTGCCCAGCGCCTTGGCGATGTCGGCGAGATCGCCTTCGACGAGGGCCAGGCCCTCACGCATCTGCAGCACGGTGGCGGTGTCGGTGATGTCCTGGGTCGTCGCGCCCCAGTGGCAGTACTCGCCAAGCTTGTCGCGGCAGTTGGCGTTGATCTGGTTGACCACGGCGATGATCGGGTAGCCGATCTGCTCGGTCTTGGCCTTGAGCTTGACCCAGTCGATCTGCGACAGGTTGCAGTTGCGCACGATCTCGTCGGCCGCCTCCTTGGGGATGATGCCGAGCTCGCCCTGCACCTTGGCCAGCGCCCGCTCGATGTCGAGGTACTTGGCGGTGCGGTTCTCGTCGGACCAGACCTGGCGCATGCGTTCATCGCTGAACATGTCGCCGAAGATGCGGGAGTCGATGATGGTAGCGGGCATGGTGGGGGTTTCCTTGGGTTGAAGTTCAGTGGGCGCGCTGCACCAGGCGGCGCGCGCGTTCGATCACGGGCTTGTCGATCATTTTTCCGTCGAGCTGCACGGCAGCGCCGCCAGCGGCCTCGGCCGCGGCGAGCACGCGTTGGGCCCACGCCAGTTCGTCGGCAGAGGGCGCGAGCAGCGCGTGCACGGCAGCGATTTGCCGGGGATGGATGCACAGCTTGGCACCGAAGCCGTGGGCGCGGGCGCGGTCAAAGTCGGCGCGCAGCGCGGCCTCGTCGTCCAGCGCCACGGTGACGCCGGCCACCGGCGCCAGCAGAGCGGCGGCCCGCGAAACCAGCGCCAGGCGCGAGGCGGCAAAGTCCAGGCCCAGCGTCGTCGCCAGCGGCCCCTGCAGGTCCATGTCAAGGGCGTAGTCGATGGTTCCGAAGACCAGGCGCTGCACCCCGGGCGCTGAGGCCAGCGCGTCGGCGGCAAGCACGCCCTGGCCGGTTTCAACCAGCGGCAGTACGGCGATGTCGGGGCAGGCCGAGCGCACCCGGGCGATCGTCGCCGCGCGTTCGGCCTTGGGCAGCATCACCGCCCTGACGCGGGCATCGCTCAGCAGGGCCAGGTCGTCTTCGAACCAGGGCGTGGCTTCGTCGTTGATGCGCACGACGACGCGCTCGGTTGAGGCCATGCGGCCCAGCGCCGATGCGATGGCCGCGCGTGCGGCGGCCTTGTTCGGCGGCGCCACGGCGTCTTCCAGGTCGACGACGACCGCGTCGGCCGCACTGCCCAGTGCCTTTTCGAAGCGCTCGGGCCGGTCGCCCGGCACGAACAGGTAGCTGCGCGAGGCGGTCATGGTCATATTGCCTCGGCTGCGCGCAAGGCGGCGATGCCGGCCGCATCGACGCCGAGCTCGGCGAGGATGGCGTCGCTGTGCTGGCCGAGTGCGGGTACCGGCTGCATCACCGGGTCGCCGTCGTCCCACGAGCCCGGTGGCAATAGCGCGGGCAGCGGCCCGGCCGGCGAGCCGACCTCGCGCCAGCGCGAGCGTGCCTTGAGCTGCTGGTGCGCCCACAGGCCGGCCATGTCGTTGACCTGCGCGTTAGCGATCTGCGCGTCATCGACCCGCTCCAGCACCTGCTCGGCCGTGAGCGATGCGAAGGTTTCGACGATCAGTGCCCGCAGCGCGTCACGATGCGTCACTCGGTTGGCGTTGCCGGTGAAGCGCGCGTCCGTGGCCAAATCAGGCTGCCGCAGCACTTTGGCACAGAACTGCTGCCACTCGCGCTCGTTCTGCAGACCGAGCATCACGGTGCGGCCATCGCCGGTGGGGAAGGGTCCGTAGGGATAGATCGTGGCGTGCGCGGCGCCGGCGCGCGGCGGTGGCGGGGCGCCGTCGAACGCGTAGTACATCGCGTAGCCCATCCATTCCCCCATCGCCTCGAGCATCGAGATGTCGATGCGCCGGCCCTTGCCGTCGATCTTGCGCTGCAGCAGCGCGGCCAGGATGTTGGTGTAGGCGTACATACCGGCGGCGATGTCGGCGATCGACAGGCCCGCCTTGCAGGGTTCTTCGGGCGTGCCGGTGATCGAGACGAAGCCCGACTCGCTCTGGATCAGCAGGTCATAGGCCTTTTTGTCGCGGTACGGGCCCGGGTTGGCAGCATCGTCACCGTAGCCCGAGATGTCGCAAACGATCAGGTCGGGGCGCCGTTCCTTCAACGCGTCGAACGACACGCCCAGCCGAGCCGCGGCGCCCGGCGCCAGGTTCTGCACCACGACGTCGGCCTTGTCGATGATCAGCTGCGTCAGCAACTCGGCCGCCTTGGGGTGTTTGACGTCCAGCGTCAGACTTTCCTTGCTGCGGTTGGTCCAAACGAAGTGCGAGGCCAGGCCTTTCACGCGCTGGTCATAGCCGCGCGCGAAGTCGCCCACGCCGGGGCGTTCGATCTTGATCACGCGCGCGCCCAGGTCGGCCAGCTGGCGGGTGCAAAACGGCGCCGCGATCGCGTGTTCGAGCGTGACGACGGTGATGCCTTTGAGAGGTTGCATCGATGGGTCTCCAGAGTAGAAGTAGTCAATGAGCAGCCGCCTAGGGCTTCAGGCGACTGCGAATCCAGCCGTCGATGAAGTCGGCGATCTGCAGGTTGTTCTTCTCAAGCATCACCATGTGGCCGTTGCCATGGATGCCGCGTTCCGGCAGGCGGATGAAGTCCACCGGCACCCCGGCCTGGCGCAGGTAGGCGGCGGTGCAATGGTCATAGGGCGCGTGGTACGACGCCTCGGCGGTCGTCACCAGCACCGGCATGCGGGTCAGGTTGACCAGCTTGCGTGCGGGTTCGCGCTGCAGCGTGCAGGCGATCAGGCCGTCAGCCTCTGGAGCGGCTTGCCGCTGGGTTTCGATCTGCGCGGGGTCGCTTGCCGGCGGGTCGTAGGCCACGGGGATGTCGGGGATGCCCCATGCCCGGGCCTTGGGGTTGCCGGGCGCATGGTTGTGAAAAGGCGGCCCCGAGGGTTCGATGGCGACAATGGCCTTGACCAACTGCGGCCGGCTGTCGGCCAGCACCCATCCGAGCAGGCCAGCCTGCGAGTGCGTCACGATCACCGCCGGCCCGATGCGGTCAAGCAGCGCTGCACCGGCTTGGCGCATCAGCGTCTGCGTCTCGCTGTCGCTGGCCAACGACTCCACTTGCGTGGCGTAGAAGGCGTCGAACACCGGGTCTCCGCGCCGTCCCGTGCCGGGCCACTGGGTGTGAAGCCGTGCTTGCGGCCAATCGCCTAACTGCGCCGATGCGGTGAACAGGCGCTCCAACTGCGGCGCGGTGAACATCCGCAGGGGGCCATTGACCTGAGGATGCCAGGCGGAACGGCCGCGCGCCGGTTGGTCCACCAGGTAGACCACGTAGCCCAGGTCGTTGAAATGGGCCGCCCAGCCCTTGCGGCCATCGGGCGTGTCCAGCCAGTTGGTGGCGGTCTGGGCGGCGCCGTGCACCAGCACCAGGGGCAGCGGCTGGGTCACCTTCGAGGGCACGAGCTTTTCCACGTACATCTGGCCCGCCATGAGTTCCTTGCCCGGCTCGCCAACGTAGCGGCCGCCGACGTAGAACGACTCGCGGCTGGCTGGGGCCGTGCTCGCGCCGGCCTGTGCCGTGTGCGGCGGCGTCGTGCATGCGGCGATGGCCAGGGCCAGCGACAAGACGCCGGCGGCCGCGCAACGGTGGATGAAGGCGGTCATGGCGGCGTCCTCAGCGCAGCGTGGCTTCGGCGTCCATGGTCAACCAGCCCTCGTGAGCCTGCGCCCAGAGCTTGATCTCCTTGCCCTCGCGCCGGCCGTTGAGCTTGAACGGGTGTAGGTCGAAGGTGGGCCGCACCGCCTTGAAGCGGAAGGTAGCCACGTCTGCGTCGGGCGCGTGGCGACGCACCAGGTCCATCAGCATCGTCGCGATCAGCGGTCCGTGAACGATCAAGCCCGGATAGCCTTCCACTTCGGTCACGTACTTGCGGTCGTAGTGGATGCGGTGTCCGTTGAAGGTGAGCGCGCTGTAGCGGAACAGCAGCACGTCATCGGGCACGATCTCCCGCTGCCACTCGCCCTGCGCAGCCGGCGTCGGCGGTGGGTCGACGTCGCCCGGCTTCTTCGCATCGCGGTAGACGATGTCGTGGAACTCGACGATGGCCGGTTCGGTTGCGCCGTTGCAGCGCAGCTCGTGCCGCACCTTGACGAATACCAGCTTGCCCGTGCGGCCTTCCTTGGCCGTCACATCGGCAATCGTCGAGGTGCGCTCGACGGCGTCGCCCACGCGCACCGGCGCGCGGAACTCGAACTGGCTGCCAGCCCACATGCGGCGCGGCAGCGGCACTGGTGGCAGGAAGCCGCCGCGCTTGGCATGGCCGTCCGGGCCGATTTCGCTCTCGCGGTGCTGCGGCAGGAAGTACAGCCAGTGCCAGAGCGGGAACAGCGGCAGGCCGTTGTCGACCGCGAGCGCGGGATGGTCCAGCGTTGCGTTCAGGCCGCGTACGGGGGCGGCGGTGATCGTGTCGCGCAGCGTCTCGCTGCGGCCGATCCAGTCGATCAGATCCTGGCTCATGATGTCTCCTCGTCGTTCGGTTTCGCGTGGTGGTCGATCGGTGTGGTGGTCAGTCGAGCGTGACCTTGGCCGTCGCGATGACGGTCTTCCAGTTCGCGAGATCAACCGTCAATACCTTGGCCAACTCGGCGGGGGCGGGCGGCTGGGCGAGCGCGGCTTGCTCCTCGAGCTTGCGCACAGTGGCCGGGTCGGTCAGTACCTCTCGCGCCGCAGCCACCAGCCGCGATTGCACCTCGGGGGCGAGGCCCCGCGGGGCGAACAGTGCGAACCACGAATCCACCACCATCCCGGGCATGCCGGCTTCGCGCGCGGTCGGCAGGTCGGGGAACAAGGCGGAACGCTTGGCGCCGGTAACGGCGATGGGGCGCAGCTTGCCCGCGCGGATGTGCTGCAGCGCGGTTGGGATGGTCGTGAACATGACCTGCACCTGGCCACCCATCAGATCGGTCAATGCCGGCGCGGCGCCCTTGTAGGGCACATGGGTCATCTTGACGCCGGCCTGCTGCTCGAGCATCTCGCCGGCCAAGTGAAATATGCTGCCCGGACCGGCCGATCCGTAGTTGACCTCACCCGGGTGCGCCTTCGCGTAGGCGACGAGCTCGGGCAACGTCTTGACCGGCAACGACGGGTTGACGACCACGACGTTGTTGACGCGCGCCACCATGGTCAGCGGCTCGAAGCTCTTGACCGGATCCCAGCCCAGTTGCTTGTACAGCGATGGATTGATCGCATTGGTGCCGTTGTAGCCGAGCAGCAGCGTGTAGCCGTCGGGCTTGGCCTGTGCCACCGCCGCCGCGCCGATGTTGCCGCCGGCACCGCCACGGTTCTCGACGATCACGGGCTGGCCCAGCTTCTTGCCGAGGCCGTCAGCCATGATGCGGCCGACGATGTCGGTCGTGCCCCCTGCCACGAAGGGCACAACCAGGGTGATCGGTTTGCTCGGATAGCCCTGGGCCAGCACCGGCATCGAGACCGCGAGGGCACAACCGGCGAGCAAAATTATTATGCGCGGGAGAAGGTGAAAGGATGCGTGTGGCATGGATGCCTCCTGAAGTCGAAGATCCACAGAAGTCGCTGGTCTCAGTTGGCAGTCAGCTTGGCGCGCTGCACCACACTCTTCCATTTCGTCAACTCGCTGCTCACGAGAGTGCCGAACTGGGCCGGCGTGCTGCTCTGCACGTTGGCTCCGTGGTCTTCGATGCGCTTTGCAGTCTCCTTGTCGGCCAGCACCTGGTTCAACGCCTTGTTGATCTGGTCGATGATCGCTTTTGGCGTCTTGGCTGGCGCAAACAGGCCGTACCACTGCTCAACCTCAACGCCATCGACACCGGCCTCCTTCATCGTCGGCACGTCCGGCAGCAGCGTCGAGCGCTTTGGACCGGCTACCGCCATCGCCTTCAGCTTCCCGGCCTTCACGTGCGGCAGCGCGGTGAACAGGCTCGGGAACATGATTTGCGCGTGCCCGCCGATCGTGTCGCCCACGGCCGGTGCAGAGCCCTTGTAGGGCACGCCGAGCATCGTGACGTTGGCGTTGAGCTTGAAGAGCTCGGCGGCGAAATGCGGCGCGGTGCCGTTGCCGGCCGAGGCGTAGGTGTACTTGTCGGGCGTGGCCTTCAGCTGGGTTACCAGGTCCTTGACGTCCTTGATCGGCGCGGCGGCGTTCGCGACCATCAGAGTCGGCGAAGAGCCGATCAGCCCGATTGGCTCGAAGTCGGCGATAGGGTCGTAACGCAGCTTCTGCAGCGCTGGATTCATCGCGTGCGTGGCGATGTAGCCGAACATCAGCGTGTGGCCGTCCGGCGCGGCTCGCGCCACGTATTCGCTGGCGATCGAACCGTTCGCGCCGGCGCGGTTGTCGATGACAATCGTTTTCCCGAGCAGCGGCCCCAGCTTTTGCGCGACCGTTCGCGCCATCGCGTCGTTTCCGCCACCGGCGGCGGTCGGCACGACCAGCGTGATGAGCTTGTCGGGGTAGGCGAATGCGGGCGAAGCCGCCGTCAGGGCGGTGGAGGCGGCGGCTGCGATCAGGGCTTGCATGGGCTTCATGGACTGTTCTCCGGTTGGGGATTTGGAAAAAACGTAGTCGGGGATGTGCAGGTCGCCCTGCAGAATCTTGCGTGCGGTGCGCACGAGCGCGGCACGCTGGATGCGGGCTTCGTTGCCGACACCGTCGAGTTGCACGTCGACCTCGATGCGCCCTTGCGGGTGCAGCACGGCGATGCGGCGCTGGCTACGCGCTGTACCCTCGCTGCTGGCGACGGTGCCCGGCAGCGCGAAGGCGGTGGCAACGCCGATGGCCCCAGTCACTGCGTGCGAGGCGTGGCAGCGGCGTGGAGTGAAGTAGCGTGAAGTGATGCTGTCGGCGTCATCGCCCGCGCTGGCGATCACCGGCTTCGGCACGACGCTGCCGGACACATCGCCCAACCCCATGGCTTGGCCCGCGGCGCGGCGAAGCGTTTCGATGCGCGCAACCAGCGCGCGGTCCGCGTCGAGCTCGGCCGGCGCCTCGCGACCGCTCAGGCCCAGGTCGCGCGCACGAACGATGACCAGCGGCATCGCGGCATCGATGCAGGAGACCTCCAGTCCCTCTATCACGTCGATGCGCCGCCCGGTCGGGAACAGCGATCCCGTCACCGAACCCCAGGCGTCCAGGAAGTTCAGTCGGATCGGCGCCGCGGTTCCTGCGACACCATCGATGCCGGTGTCGCCCGTGTAGGTGACACGGCGCCCCGGCGTCAGCACGGTCACGTCGATCCGCGAACGGGTGTTGACGTTGAACACGCGGACCGTCGTCTCGCCGTCCCGCGCGGCGACCAGGCCCTGCTCAATCGCGAACGGCGCGACGCCCGAAAGCATGTTGCCGCAGTTCGGACGCGTGTCGACCGACTTGTCACCGACGCCGATTTGCGCGAACAGGTAGTCGACGTCGCAGTCCGGTTGCGAGGACTTCGAGACGATCGCCACCTTGCTGGTCAGCGTGCTGCCGCCGCCAACGCCATCGACCTGCAGCAAGTCGGAGGCACCGATCGCGCCGATCAGCGCCTCGTCCCGTTCAGCTTCGTCCGAGGGGAGCCAGTCGCGCAAAAAGAACGGCCCGCGCGACGTACCGGCTCGCATCAGGACGCAGGGGATGACTCGGTTCATGAGGTGAATCTTCGACCTTCACTTTGCAAAAGTGAATTGCATCTTTAATATCAACTGATCGAAACTGCACATCAATAGTCAAGGCACCCAATGGCGATCAACTTCAACCTGAACGATCTGCTGGCCTTTCGCGCCGTGGCCGAACTCGGCAACTTTCGCAAGGCAGCCGACTCCGTTCATCTGTCGCAGCCAGCTTTCAGCCGGCGCATTGACAAGCTGGAGCAGGCGCTGGGCGTGCGTCTGTTGGAGCGCACGACGAGGCGGGTGGCGTTGACAGCGGTAGGCCGTGACTTCGAGCGCAAGGTGCGCGAGCTTCTTGGCGACCTTGATGCGACGCTACTGGGCATCCGAGGGGTTGCCGCGACGCGCATGGGCGAGGTTACGGTGGCCTGCGTGCCATCGACCGTCTGCTACTACCTGTCTGAGGTGATCCGCCGCTACCATGAGCGCTACCCGAAGGTGCGCGTGAAGGTTCTCGACGCCGACGCAAACGAAGCCTTGGCGGCGGTTGCTCGTGGCGAGGCCGACTTCGGACTCAACTTCATCGGCGCCCAGGAGGGCGAGCTCGAATTCGAATTGCTGGTTGAGGAGCGATTCGTTGCGGCCTGCCGCCGTGACCACCCGCTCTCCAAGGCTCGCAGCGTTGCGTGGGACCAGCTCGGGAAATACGACTTCATCTCGGTCGGCCGGACCTCCGGCAACCGCGTCCTGCTCGATCAGGCGCTGGCAGGCTTGCCGAATCGGCCTCAGGCCATTTACGAAGCGCAACACGTCACGACTACGCTTGGCTTGGTGGAAGCGGGCCTTGGTGTGGCTGCCGTCCCTTCGATGGCCATGCCCGGGCCCGATCACCCGCTGCTGGTCAGCGTTCCCCTGGTCGAGCCGGTGGTTTCGCGAAGGGTGGGGCTCATACGTCGTCGAGGCAGGGCGCTTTCGCCGGCGGCGCAACAGCTCTATGAGCTGTTCGGCGAGGTCAAGAATCGATCTCGAAGGACTCCTGCTCGCAGACCCGAGGCCCCCGCGAGGCCCAAGTGAGATCTGCCGCTGCGGCTGGTACATGGCCCAGATGTCGCAATCTCTACAAAAATGACAGAAATCGCGCCTCGGGCGATTGAATTTGAGTCTATTTTCATCCGCTATTTGGCCATTTTGACCAACAAACACTGGCACGGGCAGCTATGCATTTGAAAGCGGCTACCGAGGCCTGCCGAACGCCCCGCTGTCCCGGCACGGCCCCCTCCTCGCGCGTTTTGCGGTTGATGAGGCGCCGCTGCTCATGGCGGCCAGGATCGCCGCCAAGGCCAAGGACTTCTCGGCCAGGTTTCCGACCATCACGGTGTCCAAGAACACCTGAGGCTCAGGCCTCGCGCAGCGCCGCGAGCAGCTCGGCCATGCCCGAGCGCCAGGGGCGCAGCGGCGGCGGATACCAGAACAGGCAGACCTCATAGTGCGGCAGCCCCTCGGTGATGTTCACCGAGGCCAGCCCGCGCTGCCCCGAGGCCGGCAGCAGCGAGGCGTGCGAGACCACGCACAGCAGATCGGTCTGCGCCACGAGGGCCAGCAGCATCGCGTAGTCGGCGCACTGCACCTTGATCCGGGGCGGCGTCCAGCCGCGCACCCGGAACGCTTCCTCGACGACGTTGCTCGGCGTGCCCGCCTGACCCGCCACGGCCCACTCGGCGTGCGCGATTTCCTGTAGCGAGGCCGCCTTCTCCAGCGGATGGCCGCCGCGGCAATGGATGATCGGCTGGCTGGTGTACATCACCGCGTACTGCAGGCCCGGCTGCTGGTGGCCGCGCGGGCGGGGCGCGATCACCAGGTCGAGCTCGCCGCGGCCGAGCTGTTCGAGCATGCGCGGCGCCGGCCCCGTCAAAATGCTCAGCGGCGGCGCGTTGGCCACTTGGCCCAGCGCCTGCACCATGCGGGCGCCGTACAGCAGCCCGGCCGCCGGCGCCAGGCCCGCGCGCAGCGGCTGCGGCGCCGGGCCCGGCGCGCCCAGCCGCAGACGGCCTACCCGTTCCAGCGCATCCGCCACCGGGCGCGACGCCTGCGCGATGGCCAGCGCGCGCCCGGTGGGCACGCGCTGGCGCCCCTGGCGCAGAAAGAGCGGCTCCCCCAGCGACCGGGCCAGCGCCGCCATCGCCTGCGACATGGCCGGCTGCGAGATGCCCGCCCGGGCCGCGCCCCGCGTCAGGCTGCCCGCATCGATCACCGCGCGCAGAAGCTCCAGGTGTCGCACATTCATAAGCACAAATTATGTATTGCGCCGGCTCTGCCTTGCGCGTGTCGGACGGTCCATCAAGAATTCCCGCATCACCTGTAGGAGACCGCATGTTGAAACCCACCCGCCGCCACTTTGCGCTTGGCGCCGCCGCCGCGCTGGCCCTTCCAGCCACCGCCTGGTCGCAGGCTTACCCGAACAAGCCGGTGCGCATGCTCGTCGGCTTTGCGCCAGGCGGGCCCACCGACATCCTGGCGCGCATCGTGGCGGTGTCGCTTGGCAGGAGCCTGGGGCAGAGCGTCGTCGTGGACAACCGCGCGGGAGCGGGGGGCGCCATTGCCGCGCAGGCGCTGGCCAAGGCCGAGTTCATCGCCGCGCGCACCAACCACCGCGACGACGGCTGGGGCGGCAGCTTCGCGAACCGCATCCGCTTCGCCGTGGAGACGGTGCGGCGCACGCGCGGGGCGGTCTGGCCCACGTATCCCGCGACCAACCCGGTGCGGTCGATCTCGACGAGATGACCGCGGGCCACCACGCCGAGCGTGCGGTAGATCTCGGCGAGCAGCCGGGCCACGGTGGTCTTGCCGGT
>DAIOSZ010000022.1:13530-14021 GCA_036752305.1 Burkholderiaceae bacterium | reverse complement strand
CAGGCGCTGGCCAAGGCCGATCCGGACGGCTACACGCTGCTGTTTGCCGGCGACGGCCAGCTCACGCTGCTGCCGCAGCTCAACCCCAGGGCGGGCTACGAGAGCCTGCGCGACTTCGCCATGGTGCGCACCGTGGCCAGCCAGTCCAACGTGCTGATGGCCAGGCGCTCGTCGGGCATCGTCTCGGTGGACGCGCTGATCCGCCAGGCCAAGGCCAAGCCGGGCAAGCTCAGCTTCGGCTCCGCCGGCAACAGCACGCCCACGCATCTGGCCGGCGTGCTGTTCGAGGAAGCCACCCAGACCGAGCTGCTGCACATTCCCTACCGTGGCGCCAGCGCGGCGATGACCGACTTCGTCGGCGGGCGGCAGCAGGCCGGCCAGCCAGCTGTTGATCATGGGTTGCGCGCTCGCGCGCGGACTCATGGGAATTCCCGCCACCGGTGAGGCGGTGGGATCCAGGCCGGTGGCGAAGTGGATGCCTAGGCGATGTG
>DAIOSZ010000022.1:8362-13520 GCA_036752305.1 Burkholderiaceae bacterium | reverse complement strand
GGCTCGACATGATCTTCGTCGGCATGCCGGTAGCGCTGCAATACGCCAAGGACGACCGTTTCGCCATGCTCGCGGTCACCGGCGGCCAGCGCGCCGCGGCCTTGCCCCAGGTTCCGACCTTCAAGGAGGCCGGCGTGGGCGGGCTGGGCAACGAGATCGACGTCTGGTGGGCCGTGACCGCCCCGGTGGGAACGCCGCCGGCCATTCTCCAGCGGCTCGACGCCGCCACCCGCGCGGCGCTGGACGACCCGGCGCTGCGCCAGTCGTTCGAGCAGCAGGGCGTGACGCTCACCAACCGCGACGCGGCGACCACCGCCCGGCGCGTGCAGGAGGACCACGCGCGCTGGGCCGCGTTGGTCAAGGCCGGCAAGATCTCGGCGGAATGAGCGGAGATTCACGCATGGCGTCGCCCAACTTCCTGGTCTTCGTGACCGACCAGCATCGCGCGGACCACCTGGGCTGCTACGGCAACCGCGTGGTCCAGACGCCGCACATCGACCGGCTCGCGCGGCGCGGCTGGCGCTTCGAGCGCACCTACGTGGCCAACCCGGTGTGCATGCCCAACCGGGGCGCGATGATGACCGGGCGCATGCCCTCCGTCCACGGCGCCCGGGGCAACGGCGTGCCGCTGCCGCTGCAGAGCGTGACCTGGGCCGACGTGCTGGCGGACTTCGGCTACCGCACGGCGCTCATCGGCAAGAGCCACTTGCAGACCATGGACAAGCGCCCCTCGGCCCTGCCCGACGCCGCGCCCGTGACCACGCGCACTTCCGAACGCTACCCGGAGGCGCGCACCACCTCCATCCGCGAGGCCGCCTACCGCCAGGAACTGCGCACCAGTTGGGAAGACCCCGAGCACCGCCTGCAACTGCCCTATTACGGTTTCCAGGACGTGGTGCTGTGCAACGACCACGCCGATGAGTGCTTTGGCGACTACCAGCGCTGGCTTGCCACCCACCACCCCGAGGTGGCGGACCGCGTGGGGCGCGAGCACGGCCGGCGCGATCCGCGCTTCGTCGCGCCGCAGGCCTGGCGGACGGTGCTGGACGAACAGCAGTACCCGACGAACTACATCGCCGAGCAGACGATGCAATGGCTGGAGACCCACGCCCGCGCGCACGCCGGCCAGCCCTTCGCGCTGATGTGCTCCTTTCCGGACCCGCACCACCCCTGGACGCCGCCCGGCAAGTATTGGGACATGTACGCGCCGGACGCCATCGAACTGCCCGCCGCCGCCACCACGCCCGGGCCGGACGAGCCGCACGTGGCCTGGCTCAAGCAGGAACGGGCGTCGGGGCGGGCCAAGCTGGACTCGCCGCGCATGTTCGCCTCCGACGAGCGGGAGATCCGCGAAATCATCGCGCTGACCTACGGCATGATCACCAACATCGACGACCGCATCGGCCAGGTCATGCAAACGCTGGAGCGCCTGGGCCTGGCCGACGACACCGTGGTGATCTTCACCTCCGACCACGGCGACCTGATGGGCGACCACGGCATCATGCTCAAGGGCCCGCTGCACTACCAGGGGCTGATCCGCGTGCCCTTCATCTGGAGCGATCCCGCCGCCATGCGCGCCGAGGTGCGCCATGACCTGTGCAGCAGCATCGACCTGGCGCCCTCCATCCTGCGGCGCGCCAACATCACGGCGCCGCACGGCGTGCAGGGCCGCGCGCTGTTTGACGAGCAGGGCCAGGCGCTGGCCTCGGGGCGCCGCGGCGTTTTGGTGGAAGAAAGCCAGCAGCGCGCCTACCTGGGCTTTGCCACGCCGGTGCAGGTGCGCACCCTGGTGACCGACACCCACCGGCTGAGCGTCTACCAGGAAGGCGCCTGGGGCGAGCTGTACGACCTGGCCGCCGACCCTCTGGAAGCCCGCAACCTGTGGAGCGAACCCTCGGCGGCCGCCACCAAGCTGGCCTTGCTGGAACAACTGGCGCAAACGCTCATCGGTCACGCCGACATGTCGCCACTGCCGACCAGTCTGGCGTGAACAGGGAGCTTCAAAAACAATAGCTGTCCGTGGTGATGTTTGTTGGTAAAAACACCGTTTTCAATTAGAAAATCGGCGAGTTTTCGGTCAATTTTGTAGATATTTCTACACAAAATGTCGCAACATCTACAAAATTACCCAAAAACCCGCCTCGAAAGCCTGAATCTGAGCCGATATTGATCGTCAATTCGGAACTCTATCCAACAAAAACAACCACGGGCAGCTATATATTTTGAAGTATCAAGCAGGCCCTGAGGAGTGCCCAACTACCTCGGCATGGCCTCCACCTCGCGCGTCCAGCGGTCGATGAGGCGTCGCCGCTCGGCCGCCTTGCCGTATTTCTCGAAGTCGTACTTGATCAGGCGCACGCCGTCCATCGTGGGGATGCGCGGATCGAGCTTGGCGAGCTTGTTGGCCGGGTACTGCAGGCTGCCGGCCTTGCCGCCGATGGCCTGGCCCTCGGGGCTCATGAGGAAGTCGTAGTACTTCAGGGCGTTGGCCTTGTTGCGCGCGCCCTTGACCAGCGCGATGCCGCCGATCTCGTAGCCCGTGCCTTCGCAGGGCGCGGCGGTGGCGACGGGGAATTTCTGGTAGCGCCACAGGTCGAAGCCGAACAGGAAGCTGATGCCGATGCTCACCTCGCCCTTGGCCACGTTGGGCGCCTGCGCCTGGCCCGAGCGGGTGTAGCTGCTGACGTTGCGGTGCAGGCGCTTCATGTAATCAAAGGCCTGATCCTCGCCCATGATCTGCACCAGGCTGGCGAGGATGGTGTAGGCGGTGCCGCTGGTGGCGGGGTGGGAGATTTCGATCTCGCCCTTGTAGATGGGCTTGGTCAGGTCGGCCCAGCATTTGGGCTCGGGCAGTTTCTTTTTCTTCAGCAGATCGGTGTTGAAGCCAAAGCCGATGGCGCTGGTGTAGAAGCCGCCGACCATGTTGCCCGACATCGCGTACTGGCGCACGGCCCAGTCGCGCAGGTCCTGCAGGTAGGCGGGGCGGTAGGCTTCCAGCAGGCCGACCTCGGCGGCCTGCAGGAACGGGTCGCCGGTGCCGCCCCACCAGATGTCGGTCTTGGGGTTCTGCGCCTCGGCGCGCAGTTGCGCGGCGATTTCGCCGGTGCCCTTGTGCGCCTGGTTGACCTTGATGCCGGTGGTCTTGGTGAACTGCGCCGCCGCCGCCTCGCACCAACTGGCGTCGGTGCTGCACAGCGCGTTGACCACGCCCTGGGCGCTGGCGTGAGAGGAAAAAATGGCTGCAATAACCACCAACCCACCACGGGCAGCTATGCTTTTGAGAGTCTTGAAGCGCATTGGGTTCATCTCCTTTGGTCGTCAGGCCGCCACCACCGAGACGCCTCGCTCGCCCAGGCCCAGCCGCGTGCGGGCGCCGGGCGCCAGCGGCGCGGACAGATCGCCCGAGACCACGAAGATCGGGCCCAGCGGCGTGTCGAAATCGTATTCGTAAAAGCTGCCCAGGTAGGCGGCCTTGCGCAAGGTGGCTTCCATGCCGTCCGCGACGCCCAGGCGCCAGGCCTCGGGCCGCACCGCCACCTTGACCGGGCCGGCCGCGCGCGCGCCGCCGTCGGCGCCGGGCCGCAGGGTCAGCGCGCCCAGGCGGATCAGGCCGCCTTCGAGCGCCTCGCCCGGCAGCACGGTGGCGTCGCCCATGAAACCGGCGACGAACTCGCTGGCCGGGTGCCCGTACAACTGCGCGGGCGTGCCGCGCTGCGCCACGCGGCCCTGGCTCATCACGATGATCTGGTCGCTTACCGCCAGCGCCTCGCTCTGGTCGTGCGTGACGTAGGCCACCGTGAGGCCCAGGCGCTGCTGCAGCGCGCGGATTTCCTCGCGCATCTCGCGGCGCAGCCGGGCGTCGAGGTTGGACAGCGGTTCGTCGAACAGCAAAATCGCGGGCTCCAGCACCAGGGCGCGCGCCAGCGCCACGCGCTGCTGCTGGCCGCCGGACAGTTCGCTGGGCAGGCGCTCGTCGTAGCCGACCAGGCCGACGCTCTTGAGCGCCGCCTGCGCGCGGCGGGCGGCGTCGGTCTTGTTGACGCCGCTCATGCGCAGGCCGTAGGCCACGTTGCCCAGCACCGTCAGGTGCGGAAAGAGCGCGTAGCTCTGGAACATCATGCTCACGTTGCGCTCGGCGGGCCCCAGCGTGGTCACGTCGCGCCCGTCCATCACGATGCGCCCGGCGCTGGGCGACTCCAGCCCGGCGATCATGCGCAGGATCGTCGTCTTGCCGCAGCCCGAGGGGCCGAGGATGGTGGCCAGCGTGCCCTTGGGGATGTCCAGGCTCACGCCGGCCACGGCGGGCGGCGTGTCGGGGCGCTCGCCGTAGCGCTTGACGATGTCGATGAGTTCAATGCCGTCGCTCATGCCTGCTCCTGTGCCGGGCGGGTTGCCTGGGCCGTGGCGGCGCGCCGGCCCAGCCTGCGCTCGCCGACCAGCCATTGGATGGCCGCGATGGCCGCCGACATCAGCACGATCAGCACCGTGCAGTACGCCAGCGCCACGCCGTAGTCGCCGTTGCCCACGCGGCCGATGATGTAGGTGGTGGCCAGTTCGTTCTCGGCCGAGACGAGGAAGATCACCGCGCTGACGGTGGTCATCGCGCGCACGAAGCTGTAGATCAGCGCCGCCACCAGCGCCGGCTTGAGCAGCGGCAGCACCACATGCCACAGCGTCTGCAGGGTACTGGCGCGCAGCATCAGGCTGGCTTCGTCCAGCGAGCGGTCGATCTGCTTGAACGCCGCGGTGCCGGCGCGCACGCCCACCGGCAGGTTGCGGAACAGGAAGCACAGGATGATGATGAGACCGGTGCCGGTGAGCTCCAGCGGCGGCACGTTGAACGCCAGGATGTAGCTCACCCCCAACACGGTGCCGGGGATGGCAAAGGCCAGCAGCGCGCCGAACTCGAACGCGCCCTGGCCCTTGAACTGGTTGCGCGCCAGCAGCCAGGCGATCAGCAGGCCGAGTGCGGCGGTGGGCAGCGCCGACAGGCCGGCGAGCTTGAGCGTGGTGAACAGCGACTGCCATGCGGTGCCGATCCACTGCCAGCCGAACTGCCCCCATTCCACTGCGAACGCCGTCTGGAAATGCGCCAGCGTCAGCGAATAGTCGCGCCCCCAGGTTTGCACGAAGCCGCCCGCGAACGCGAACAGGTAGA
>DAIOSZ010000022.1:0-8352 GCA_036752305.1 Burkholderiaceae bacterium | reverse complement strand
CGAGGCTCGCGGCCTCCAGGAGCGTCAAATCCTCGGCCGTCAGCTTCAAGTCCGCCGCCGCCAGAGTGTCCTTGAGGTGCGCTTCGGCGTAGGCGCCGACGATGATGATGGCGACCATCAGCCGCCCGGCGATCCACGGCAGCGCGACGGCGTGGATGAGGCGCGCCAGCCCGTCGGGCAAGGGCATGGCCAGGCCGGCGTCGCCCTTGCCGCTCACCGTGGTGAACTGCTGGCCGCGCATCAGGCCGCGCTGCAGCGCGAACACCGCCAGCGCGAACGCCGTCAGCACCCAGGCCAGCGTGGCGGCGCGGCCTTGGTCGTACTGGGCGCCGACGATGGCGAAGAAGATGTCGGTGGACAGCACCGCGTACTGGCCGCCCAGCACGATGGGGTTGCCGAAGTCGGCCATGCTTTCAATGAAGCCGACCAGAAACGCATTGGCCAGGCCGGGCTTGAGCAGCGGCAGCGTCACCGTGAGGAAGGCCTGCTTGCGGCTGGCGCGCAGCATCAGGGCGGCCTCCTCCAGGCTGGGCGCGATGGCCTGCACCACGCCGCGCATGATCATGAAGGCGATTGGCGTGAAGGCGAACAACTGCGCCGTGAGAATGCCCGGCAAGCCATAGAACCAGCGCGTGGGCGCGATGCCGAACAGTGCCTCCAGCGCGGCGTTGAACACGCCCGCGCGGCCAAACAGCAGGATCAGGCCCAGGCCCACCACGAAGGGCGGCGTGATGATGGGCAGCAGCGCCAGCACCTGCAGCGGCTTTTGCCAGCGCCGCGCGCCGCGCTCGGCCATCAGCGCCAGCAGCGTGCCCAGCACGGTGGTGCCGGTGGCTGTGAGCAGGCCCAGCAGCAGCGTATTCCAGGCCACGCCGCAGCGCACGCCGCCGGCCAGGCAGCCCAGGCCCCAGATGCGCTCGGTGAAAAAGCGCGCGGCGAAGGCCGGCAGCGACCAGTGGCCTTCCTCGTCCCAGAAGGCGCCGACCAGGGTCTTGCTGACGGGATAGGCGATGAACAGCAGCATCAGCAGCGCACAGCCCACCACGGCGGCCGAGACGAACAGGTCGCCGCGGAAAAAACCGCGCCGCGCCAGGCCGAAAGCCGCCAGCAGCACCAGCATGGCGACCGCCACGGCCGCGCCCGCGCCCATGCCGAACTGGTTGACCGGCAGCTCGCCAAACGCCGCTTGCAGCGCCGCGATGCTCCAGCCGCGCGCGCCGATGGCAAAGCCCGCCAGCAGCAACGCGAGCGCGCCCAGGCCGCCGCCGGCGAGCCACCAGGCGCCTTGCGCGCGCGACGGCGGCAGCGCGGCGCCAACGGCCGCCACCGCCAGGCCCAGCGGCGCCGCCAGCAGCCACCAGCGGCCCTCGCGCAGCGCCTGCATCAGGCCGTTGGCCGCCTCGCCGGCTTCCCAGGTGTGGGCCAGGCCGTGCCACCAGGCGGTGTCTTGCTGGGCATACCAGGGCAGCAGCAGGAAGCCCGCCAGGGCGATGGCCAGGCACCACCACGCCGGAGCATTGGGTCGGGTCCGCATCGAGCGGGTCTACCGGGGCAGCGAGCCGACCTCTTTTTCCCAGCGCGCGATCAGGCGTCGCCGCTCGGCGCTGGAGCCGTACTTCTTGTAGTCGTAGTCGATCAGCTTGATCTTCTTGAAATCCGGCACGTTGGGGTCGATGGCCGTGTTGCGGTTGGAGGGCAACTGGTACTGCTTGGCCGCCGCGCCGAAGGCCTGCGCGCCGGGCGTGAGGGCCCATTCGTAGAACTTCTTGGCCTCGGCCAGGTTGCGCGAGCCGCGGACGATGCTCATCGAGCCGATCTCGGCGCCGGTGCCTTCGCCGGGCGTGGAGGTCTGCACCGGAAAGCCGTGCATGCGCTCCTGCGGCGCGTCGTGCACGAAGCTGATCGAGACGGCGGTCTCGCCGCGCGCCACGGCCTTGATGGGCCCGGTGCCCGAGCGCGTGTACTGGCCGATGTTCTTGTGCAGCGCCTTGAGATAGTCGAAGGCCTTGTCCTCGCCCATGATCTGCACCAGCGTGGCGATGGCCGTGTAGGCGGTGCCGCTGGAGGCCGGGTTGGCCACCTGGATCTCGCCTTTGTATTCGGGCTTGAGCAGGTCGGCCCAGCTCCTGGGCGCGGCCATCTTCTTCTTGGCCAGCAGCTCGGTGTTGTAGCCAAAGCCCAGCGGGCCGAGGTAGACGCCCACCGTCTTGTAGCCCGATTGCGCCGCCTGCTGCTGCGCCCAGGGGTAGAGCTGCGCGAGCGAGGGCGACTTGTATTCGAGCGTCAGGCCTTGCTCGGCGGCCTGCAGGTGCGGGTCGCCGGTGCCGCCAAACCAGAGGTCGGTCTTGGGGTTGTCGCGCTCGGCGATCAACTGCGCCAGCGCCTCGCCGGAGCCCTTCATCGCCAGGTTCAACCTGACGCCCGTGGTGCGCGTGTAGACGGTGGCCATCATGTTGCACCAGTCGGCCTGCACCGAGCAGATCACGTTGACCTGCTGGGCCTGCGCGGCGGTGGCGAGCAGGCCCGCCGCGAGCGTGAAACCGGGTTTACCGAGCCAGGACATGGCGTTCTCCTTGCTATCAAACAAGTAGCTGCCCATGGTCGCATTCCTGGCTCAAACAGCCAAAAACGGTTCAAGAATCGGGCAACAAACGCCCATTATTAGCGCGTTTCAGCCCCGCACGAAGGCGCGCACCGCCTCAATGACGGCTTGCGGCTGGTCGCGGTGGGGTGAGTGCCCGCAATGGGGGAGTTTGAGCAGGCGCGTGCCCGGTACCCGCTCGGCGATGCCGTCGATCTGCGCCATCGTGCCGTAGGCATCGTCTTCGCCCTGG
This sequence comes from Burkholderiaceae bacterium, assembly GCA_036752305.1. Lineage (GTDB taxonomy): Bacteria > Pseudomonadota > Gammaproteobacteria > Burkholderiales > Burkholderiaceae_C > DAIOSZ01. The sequence continues at coordinate 5,518 of DAIOSZ010000022.1, read as the reverse complement.
ATGGCGAGCACCGGGCAGCGGATGGCGTCCAGGCTCTGGCGGATGTCCCATTGCGGAAAGTCCTGGTGCAGCCAGGCGCCGCTCCAGCCGCCAAAGGCCGAATGCACGTCGTCGTGGTACTTCGCCAGGCCGGCCTGCAGGGGACTGCCCGGCGCGTGGAAGTCGGCGTGCGTCTGGCGGATGCTGGACAGCGACAACTCCTCGACGCGGATGTGCGGCGCCAGCGCGATCAGGCCACCCACGCGATCGGGGAAGGCGGCGGCGTACAGCAGCGCTATGGAGCCGCCGTCGCTGTGGCCCAGCAGCCAGGGCCTGGTGTCGGCGATGCCCAGCGCCTGAAAGAAGGCGGGCAGGAACGCCTGCGCCTGGCGGTGCATGAAGTCGCTCTCCCAGGCTTCGTGCGGCAGGCGCGGCGTGGAGCGGCCATAGCCCCAGCGCGAGAGCACCAGAGCGCGGCAGGCGAGCGCGCGGCACAGGCGCTCGGGGAAGTCTTTCCACATGGCCAGGCTGCCCAGGCCTTCGTGCAGAAACACGATGAGCGGCGGCGCGGCGTTCTCGGGCCCTACCCAGTCGTATTCGATGCGGGTGAGGCGGGGGTGCCCGGGGGATTTGGGAGGGTTGGGGTAGGGGGGCGGTTAAGGGGGGCTTGGGGGTGCTCGTTCTCCCCGCCAGCCCCGCCCGCCGAAGCTGCGGGAAAGCAGAACATGGCTTCTCACTCACAAAAGCATAGTAAAAAACGATAGCTGCTCGTGGATGGTTTTATTGGTTTTCAGGCCATTTTTGTCAGTAGAAAATTGGCCTATTTCTTCAAAATGCCAATTCGCCAGCTCGCACCAGGCGGCGTCAGGGCGTGTTTTGAGGAATTTTGGCAATTTTCGAACATCCATAAGGCCTGAAAGCGCCGTAAGACAACCACCGTCAGCTACGATTTTTTACTATCAATTTCGCAGCTTGAAGCGCTGAATCTTCCCGGTCGCCGTCTTGGGCAGGTCGGTCACGAACTCGATGAAGCGCGGGTATTTGTAGGGCGCGAGGCGCTCCTTGCAGAACTGCTTGGCCTCGGTTTCGTCGAGCGTGGCCCCGGGCTTGAGGACGATGAAGGCCTTGGGCTTGGTCAGGCCGTCGGCGTCGTTCTTGCCGACCACGGCGCATTCGAGCACCGAGGGGTGCTGCACCAGCGTGGCCTCCACCTCGAAGGGCGAGACGTAGATGCCCGAGACCTTGAGCATGTCGTCGGAGCGGCCGCCGTAGGTGTAGCTGCCGTCGGCGTTGCGGATGTACTTGTCGCCGCTCTTGGTCCAGCCGCCCTGGAAGGTGTCGCGCGTCTTGCTGCGGTTGCCCCAGTACATCATGGCGGCGGAGGGGCCGTGGATGTACAGGTCGCCGGGCTCGCCGTCGGGCACCGGGCCGCCGTCGTCGCCGCGCAGCTCGATCTCGTAGCCCGGCACCGGCCATCCGGTGGTGCCGTAGCGCACGCGCTGGGGCTGGTTGGACAGGAAGATGTGCAGCATCTCGGTCGAGCCGATGCCGTCCACGATGTCCACGCCGAAGCTGGCCTTGAAGCGCTCGCCGATTTCGGCCGGCAGCGCTTCGCCCGCCGAGGACACCAGGCGCAGCGCCACGTCTTCGCGGCGCGGCAGTTGCGGCGAGGCCAGCATGCCCGCGAAGCCGGTGGGCGCGCCAAAGAAGACGGTGGGCTTGATGCCGCCGATCTGGCCCAGCCAGCGCTTGAAGGTGGCCTCGGGCGTTGGGCGCTCGGCCATCAGCAGCGTGGTGGCGCCCACCGACATGGGGAACGTCAATCCATTGCCCAGGCCGTAGGCGAAGAACAGCTTGGCGGCGGAGAAGTTCACGTCGCTCTCGGTGAGGCCCAGCAGGCGCTTGCCGTACAGCTCGCTGGTCCAGTAGGGGTTGGCGTGCGAGTGCACCGTGCCCTTGGGGCGGCCCGTGGAGCCGGAGGAGTAAAGCCAGAAGCCCGGGTCGTCCGGCCCCGTGCCGGCGGGCTTGGTCAGCGGCGAGTAGGCCTTGAGGAAGGCTTCGAATTCGACTTCGGACGGGTGCAGCGGCGCCTGAGGGCGCGAGACGATGACTTTCTGCACCTCGTGGTCGCTCTTGGTCATGGCGCTGTTGAGCACCGGCAGCAGCGCGCCCGAGACCAGCACCGCCTGCGCGCGCGAGTGCTCCAGCATGTAGGCGTAGTCGTCCGCGGTGAGCAGCGTGTTGACCGCCACCGGCACCAGGCCGGCATACATGGCGCCCAGAAAGCTCGCCGGCCAATCGGTGCCGTCGTGCATGAGCAGCAACACGCGCTCCTCGCGCTTGAGCCCGAGCAGGCGCAAGCCCGCGCCCAGGCGGCGCGCGCGCTCGTCGAGCTCGCCGTAGCTCAGCGTGCCGGCGTCGTCCACGAAGGCGGCCTTGCCGGGCCGTCCGGCGTTGACGGCCAGCAGATGCGCGGCGTAGTTGAAGGCGTCGGGCAGCGCGGGCACCGAGGCCAGCGTCTCGGCAGCGGAGGGGGTCGTCATGCGTTGTCTCCTCGGTTTCGGAACCACAGATTGATCTTTTGGCGCACCCGTGGTGAAATCCAAAGATGCACTATGTTGCTTCTACGATAACAAGCAGTAAAGTGCATGTCAAGCGATCTTTTTTTCTGACTGACCCCCATGTCTTTGGCAATACCTTCCGACGATGACACCTTGAGCGCCGTGCGCGACGGGGCGCAGGGCGGCCTGGGCCAGCGCCACCCGTTCCTGGTGGCGCTGGGCGAGCGCGTGCGCATGCTGCGCGCGCGCCGGGGCATGACGCGCAAGGCCGTGGCGCAGGTGGCGCAGGTGTCCGAGCGGCATCTGGCCAACCTGGAATACGGCACCGGCAATGCGTCCATCCTGGTGCTTTTGCAGGTGGCGCAGGCGCTGCATTGCTCGCTGTCCGAACTGCTGGGCGACGTGACGACGCAAAGCCCCGAATGGCTGCTGATCCGCCAGCTGCTGGAACCCAAGGGCGAGGCCGATCTGCGCCGCGCGCATCAGGCGCTGAGTGAGCTGTTCGGCGGCGCGCCCGTCAGCCAGCGCCAGCGCATGAGCCACATCGCGCTGGTGGGTCTGCGTGGCGCCGGCAAGAGCACGCTGGGCGCCCTGTTGGCCAAGGATCTGGGCTACGCCTTCATCGAGCTGTCGCGCGAGATCGAAAAATTTGCCGGCTGCTCAATCGCCGAAATCCACAATCTCTACGGCGCGCCGGCCTACCGGCGCTACGAGCGGCGCGCGCTGGAGGAAGCGCTGCAAATCTACCCGGAGGTGATCATCGCCACGCCGGGCGGGCTGGTGTCGGATTCGGTCAACTTCCACGTGCTGCTGGCGCACTGCTATTCGATCTGGCTGCAGGCCACGCCCGCCGATCACATGGCCCGCGTGGCCGCGCAGGGCGACCTGCGGCCCATGGCGGCCAGCCGCGAGGCGATGGAGGACCTGGAGCGCATCCTGGGCGGGCGCTCGGCCTTCTATTCCAAGGCGGACCTGTCCTTCAACACCAGCGCGTACGACAGCCTGCCGGCAGCCTTCGAGGCCTTGCGCGCCAAAGTCCGCGCCGAAATGGCCGGCTGAACTCCAGTGCCGAAACTTCGATGCGCGAATGCGAAACATGCATAAAAATGCATTGACATGAAGCAGAATAGGAAATATGATGCATGTCATCGCTTCGATTGCAAGGTTTTCTCCGATGCGTCGAAGCGCCTAGCGCACCTCTACCCACCGCGTTCCCGCACAGGAGACCATCGCATGAGCCAGAACCTTCGCGTCAACTATCAGACCAGCCCGGACCAGTACCGCCACCTCCGCCTCGCGTTTGAAGGCAACGTGGCGCGGCTGTCCATCGACATCGACGAGGACGCCGGGCTGCGCCCGGGCTACAAGCTCAAGCTCAACAGCTACGACCTGGGCGTGGACATCGAGCTGCACGACGCGCTGCAGCGCATCCGCTTCGAGCACCCCGAGGTGCAGTCGGTGGTCGTCACCAGCGCCAAGGACAAGGTGTTCTGCTCGGGCGCCAACATCTTCATGCTCGGCGTGTCCAGCCACGGCTGGAAGGTCAACTTCTGCAAGTTCACCAACGAGACGCGAAATGGCCTGGAGGATTCCAGCCGCCATTCGGGCCTGAAGTTCATCGCGGCCGTCAACGGCGCCTGCGCGGGCGGCGGCTACGAGCTGGCGCTGGCCTGCGACGAAATCGTCCTGGTGGACGATCGCAACTCCTCCGTCAGCCTGCCGGAGGTGCCGCTGCTGGGCGTGCTGCCGGGCACCGGCGGCCTGACCCGCGTGACCGACAAGCGCCACGTGCGCCACGACCTGGCCGACATTTTCTGCACCAGCGTCGAGGGCGTGCGCGGCCAGCGCGCCGTCGATTGGCGCCTGGTGGATGCGATTGCCAAGCCGCAGCAGTTCAAGCAGGCCGTGGATGCGCGCGCCGCCGCGCTTGCCCAGGGCTCCAGCCGCCCGGGCGCGGGCGCCAAGGGCGTGGCGCTCACGCCGCTGGCCCGCCAGATCGACGGCGACAAGCTGAGCTATGGCCATGTCACCGTTGAGATCGACCGCGCCAAGCGCAACGCCACTTTCACGGTGAAGGCGCCCACGGGCGCGCAGCCGCGCGACATGGCCGCCATTGAAGCCGCGGGCGCGTCCTGGTGGCCGCTGGCCATGGCGCGCGATCTGGACGACGCGATCCTGCACATGCGCACCAACGAACTGGACATCGGCACCTGGGTGCTCAAGACCCAGGGTGACGCCAAGGCCGTGATCGAAGCCGGCAACGTGCTGGAGGCCAACCGCGCCAACTGGTTCGTCAACGAGACGATCGGCATGCTGCGCCGCACGTTCGCGCGGCTGGACGTGAGCTCGCGCAGCCTGTTCGCATTGATTGAGCCGGGCTCCTGCTTTGCGGGCATCCTGGCCGAACTGGCGTTCTGCGCCGACCGCGCCTACATGCTCGACGCCGACGGCGCCGCCAGCATCGAACTGGACAGCTTCAACTTTGGCCTGTTGCCGATGGTCAACGACCAGTCGCGCCTGGCGCGGCGCTTCTACGAGGAAGCCGCGCCCATGGAGGCCGTGCGCGCCGCCGCTGGCAAGGCGCTGGGTCCGCAAGAGGCGCTGAAGCTGGGCCTGGTCACCGGCGCGCCGGACGACATCGACTGGGCCGATGAAATCCGCCTTGAACTGGAGCAACGCGCGGCCATGAGCCCCGACGCGCTCACCGGCCTGGAGGCGAACCTGCGCTTTGCGCAAAAGGAAAACATGTTCACGCGCATTTTCGGGCGCCTCACAGCTTGGCAGAACTGGATCTTCCAGCGCCCCAACGCCGTGGGCGAAAAAGGCGCGCTGAAGGTCTACGGCAAGGGCGACAAGGCGCAGTTCGACATGAACCGCGTCTGATGCCTCAAAGCCATGACGGATGGCCGCTCGCTTCGCGTCGCATGACGAATGAATGCGGCAGCCCGCGGCCCACATCCGCCATCCGTCATCCCCCC
>DAIOSZ010000021.1:0-26216 GCA_036752305.1 Burkholderiaceae bacterium | reverse complement strand
GCCGCAGCCGACCCAGGTCCACGCCGTTGAGCTTCTCGGGCGCCTTGAGCAGCATGCTCAGCACGGCCGGGGCGGCGACGGTGTAGTCCACCGGGTGGTCGCGCAGCTGCGCGATGAACACCTCCAGGTCGAACGGGTGGTGGTGGTAGAGCCCCCCGCCGGTCAGCAGCCAGGCCACCAGGCTGGTGGACACACCGGCCATGTTGACGAACGGAAACGGGATGAGCAACTGCGCGCCGGGTTTGAGCTGGCCTGCATCCACCACCGATTGACCGACGATCAACCACTCGTTGTGGTTGCGCGGCACGCCCTTGGGCCGCGCCTCGGTGCCGGACGTCCAGCACACGGTGAGCACGTCGTGCGCCGTCAGGCCGATCTCGTCCATGTGCGCGCGCATCCGCTGCGCCGGCCAGGGTGTCGCGCGGGCCAGCGCGGCGTCCAAGTCGTCCAGCCCGGCGGGCAGCGTCGGTGCGGCGCCATTGGCGGAGGACGCTTCCCGGAACGCCCAGACCCGCGTCGGCAAGCGGTAGTCGGCGACATGGGCGGCCCAGTGCGCGGCCGGCTGGTGATGCCCGCTCCGCTGGGTGGTGATCGCCAGCCGCGCACCGGTGACCTCGAGCACATGTGCCAGTTCGTGGGCGCGGTATTGCATGGGCACGGGCGACACGACGATGCCGCTGATCGCGCAGGCCAGGTACAGCGCGTGCATCTCCACGCAGTTGGGCAACTGCAGGACGACGACATCGTCCTTGCGCAATCCCGCCGCATGCAACGTGGCGGCATGAGCTCCAACCTCGCGCAGCAGATCGCCCCAGCTCCAGCGCAGGCAAGGACGACCATCGATCGACACGCGGTTGGGCGGGTCGGCCACCGCAAAGCGGTCCGGCTGGCCTGCCGCGGCATCCAGAAAGATGGCGCCCAGCGTGCGCTCGCCCCACCAGCCTTTGTCAACGTAGGCGCGGATTTTTTCTTGCGGCACGAGGATCATGGCTCACTTCCACCGGTCCAGCGTCCGCTGGCTGACAAACGTGGCGTGAAAGCCGTGCGGTACGCGCCGCGGCAGCACAATGCGAGCGACCGGGCCTTCCGCCAGGCGCGCGCCGCGGCAGTCGAACACCTGCACCTCCGAACGCTCGTCCGCCGGGTTCCAGACCAGGCCGACGAGGTAACCGTCGTCCTCGGCCTGGCTGTCGTCGCGCGGCGCAAAGCCCGGTTCGTTGTAGAAGTAACGCGGACCGGCGCTGTAGGCCACGTACCCGCCCGTTTCCAGGTCGTATTTCACCAAGCCCGGGAATCGCGGTTCCTCGCGTCCGCCAGGGGGAAATACCACGTTGTACGACCAGCGGTTCTTGCGGCCCTGGTAGAGGCTGTTGATCACGGGAAACTCGGTGTTCAGCACGTCGTCGATCACCCGCTCGCGCGTCTGGCCGGTGCGCAGGTTGAATCGCCACTCGTACAGCAGGAAGTCACGCTGGCGAAGGTGAATGGTCTGCTCCAGCCGCCGCGCGTCGGGTCGCCCGTCCGGTCCCTCGTGCATGCGGTAGGGCGTGCCCACCATCACCACCTCGTCGCCGTCTTCCCAGGCGTTGACCACATGCAGCAGATAGCAGGGCTTGGCCTCGAACCAGCGGATCTCGTCGGTGCGGCCATAGCGCGGCACCACCGCGAAGCGCGTGGGCTGGTCCGCATGAAAGCGCAGCTTGTAGCGCCCCGCCGCCAGCGCTTGGGGGTCGGGCCGCAGCGGAAAGTCATGCAGGATGGTGTAGTGCTCGGTGACCGCCATGTCGTGCGGCAGGCTTGGGCCGGGCAGGGGCACGTCGATCCGGTGCTTGAGCTGCCGATCCGGGCCGATCACGCCGTACTGCATGTAGGGCGCCTGGAGACCGTAGTCGAAGAACAGCAATTCGCCGGTGTGCTCGTCAGGCCGGGAATGCGCCGAGATGCGGTTGATCGCGCCGCCGTAGTCCGCCGTTCCCAGCGTCAGCAGGGTGTCGGGATCGACCGCATACGGCATTCCCGAGCGGTACCACATGGTGATGAGGCGGCCCGCGTGGTATTTGACGTCGGTGTTGGAGGTGTTCTTGAGGGGTTCGTCGGGCCGGTCGCTTCGCTGCGGCTCCTTCAGCCCATGCCAGAGCGCCTGGCCAGCCGCGCGCTCCTCCCGCAGGGCGCCGGTTTCGATCCAGCGGTTGCGGTAGCTGACGCGGCCCCGGTTGAAGCGCACCGCATGCAGCATGCCATCGCCATCGTAGGCGTGATAGCGCCAATCGGGCGGGTAGTCCGCATTGGGACCGTTGCGCACGTACAGCCCGTTCAGATCCTCCGGCACCTGGCCGATCACGGGCAGATCGGAAAACACGTCTTCCTGGTGGATCGGGGCGTTGTTGCCGTTCAGCGCCGGGATGTCGTGCACCGGCAGGTCGTCTCGTTTCATGGTCGCGGTCTCCGTCCGTGAAGGGATGGCGGCAGTCTAGGAAAGTGGCCGTCCTGCTCCCAAAATATTTTGATATGCTGAAACTTGTTTCGATATGACATCCAACCAATCGCCGCTGCGCGGCCCCACGCCCCGTCGCACGCCGGCCAGCCTCAAGGAATACGAAGGCGACCGTCAGTTCGCCACCACGCTGGCGCGCGGGCTGGAGCTGCTGCGCTGCTTCACGCCGCAGGACGAGATCCTGGGCAACCGCGAGCTGTCACAGCGGCTGGGCCTGCCGGCGGCCACGGTCTCGCGCCTGACCTACACCCTGGTGGCCATGGGTTATCTGGCGCCCGCCGGCGCCTATGGCAAGTACCGCCTGGGCTCGGCCGTGCTGTCGCTGGGGTACCCGGTGCTGGAGCAGTTTCCATTCCGCCGCCGCGCCCGTCCGCTGATGCTTGAGCTGGCGCGTGAGACCGGCGGCACTGTCTCCATTGGCATCCGGGACCGGCTCAATATGGTCTACATCGAGACCGTCCGGGCCAGCAGTTCCAACCGGATCTACCCGCTCGACGTGGGCACCACCCATTCCCTGGCTGGCACCGCCATCGGACGCGCCTGGCTCATGGCCTGTCCGCCCGCCGAACGCGACAGTCTGCTCAATCGCCTGCGCGTCAAGGCGCCCGACGACTGGGAGCGCTATGGCGTGGAGTTGATGCGCAACATCGCGCAGTACCCGCGCAAGGGCTGCTGCGTTTCGCTCGGCGAAGTCCATGCCGACGTCCAGGCGGTGGCGGTGCCGCTGGGCCGCATCGACCACGGAGAAATCGCGGCGCTCAACTGCTCGTTCCAGGGGCGGCCGCTGGACGAGGCCTGGCTGTGCGAGCTGATCGCGCCCCGGCTGCTCGCGCTGAGCCGGACATTGCATTGAACGCATTCACCGCACCAACCTGGTGGGCATGGGCGTGCTGCCGTTGCCGCTGCATGCCCCGGACCGTGCGTCAGGCGCGCGCCGGCATCTTGGCGTGAAGCCAGCCGCAAATGCGGCGGAACTCGGGCTCGGCATTGGGCAGCAGGTGCCACAGCTTGAGGAACTCGTGGTCGCAGCCTTCCACCACCGACAGCGTGGTCGGCACGTCGGCCAGCGTCAGCTTTTCAGTCAGCGCGAGTGAATGCGACAGCAGCGCATCCTCGTCGCCGCAGCTCACGTAGACCGGACACAGCGTGTTCAGCCTGCCGCTGTAGACGGGGCTGACCAGCGGGTGCCGGATGCGGTCGCTGAAATTGGCGCCCAGGTAGGACATGATGTACATCTCCGACACGCCCGCGTAGTAGTGCGGCTCCATCAGCCAGCGCGGCACGTCCAGCACGCCGAACTGCGGCACCGCGCCCGAAAAGCGCACCTCAACCTCCGCGAGGTCGGCGCCGTCCAGCAAGCCGTCATCGCCGCCATGCAGCGCCAGCGCGGTGCACATCGTGAGGTTGCCGCCGGCCGAGCCGCCGCCGATGGCGATGCGTCCGGGGTCGCCCTTATATTGCGCGATGTGGCGCCGGATCCAGCGCGCGGCGTATACGCAGTCTTCCAGTCCGGCGGGAAAAGGGTTCTCGGGCGCGAGCGCGTAGTCGATGTTGACCACCACGAAACCCTGCGTGCAGAACTGCATGCCCAGCTTGCGCTCGCCCAGGGCGCTGCCGGTGAACCAGCCGCCGCCGTGGATGTGCAGAAGCACGGGAAACGGGCCCGGCCCATCGGGCACGTAGATTTCGGCGGTGGGCGTGCCGCGGCCGGCGCCCGCCGGGCGCATCGTCACATGCTCATGGATCTGGCCGATCGGCGGCAGTTCGACGTTGAGGTCCTCGAATACCTTTTGGCCGCCGCGCCTGCGCCCGGGCAGTTGGTCGACCGAGGTTGGCCGGGTGTATTCGACGGGCCGGCCCGCGATTTGCGCGCGCCAGTTGGCGGAGCTTTTGTGTGGCATGGGGGTTTCCGATGGCTTGATGCGGTGGGAAAGGAGCGGGGCCTAGCTGGGCCGTTGACGGTCGGGCAAGCTGGCCAGCGCGTAGCTGGCCAGGCGGGTATCCAGCGCGCCGGGCTTTCGGCCCGCGCGTTCGGCGCTTTCCTTGCGCGAGACGGCGCCGCGGATCAGGTGGCCTGCGGCAGAGCGCAGCGGCTCGCCCGGAAAATGGCCTGTACGGGCGCGCAGGAAGCATTTGCCCAGCGAGAGCCATTCATCGTCCCGTTCGAGCACCTGCGCGGCGAGGATGCGCCCGCCCAGCGCCGAGGCCGCGACGCCGTGGCCCGAGTAGCCGATGGCGTAGTGCACGCGGGCGTCGGCTTCGAGCGTGCCGAACCACGGCAGGCCTGTGGCGGAGCGGTCGATGGGGCCTGACCAGGCGTCGGCAATGGGCACGTTGCGCAGTTCGGGATAGAGGTAGCGCAAGTCGGCCTCGACCTCGCGCGCGAAACGCGGTGACGCGTCAAAGCGCGTACCGACGATGTTGCCAAAGGCGATCTCACCGCCGCCACGGCCCACGTAGACGCGGCCGTCCGCCGTCAGGCCGCCGTAGTTGAGCATCAGCCGAGAGTTGACGCCACCGGGGCGCTGGCGCATGCCCAGCCGGTCGAGCAGTTCGGGGATCGGGTCGGTGATCACGATATCGCTGCCGACCACGTTGATGCGCGCGCGAAATTCCGGCAGATCGGCCATCCAGGCGTTGGCGGCCAGCACCAGGCGCGGCGCGCGCACCTCGCCGCCGGAAGTCTGCACGACCAGGCCCTGGGCGTCGCCACGGATGCGGGTGACCGGCGACTGCTCGTACACCTGCGCACCCAGGCGCACCGCGACGCGGCTGAGGCCGCGCGCCAGCAGCGCGGGCTGCACGCGGGTGGCGCTGTCCTCGATGATGCCCGCGTGGTACGGGCCTTGGCCGAAGTACCCGCGCAGCTCGTCGGCCGTCAGCACGCGGTGCGGCGGCGTCACGCCCAGTTCGCGCGCGGTCTGGAACATCGCGTGCCAGGCGCCGGCCTTGCCCGGCGCCGTCTCGCTCCACACCGAGGGGCTGCTGCGCAGTTCGCAGGCGATGCCTTCGCGGGCGATGAAGCCGCGGATGTCGTCCAGCACGTCGATGCTGTGGCGCAGTACGCGCAGCGCGTCGTCGCCGCCGAGCAGGCGCCGCAGGGTGGGCAGCTTGGGCCACCAGTGGCCCATGCCGCCGCTGTTGCGCCCACTGGCGCCGCTGCCGCAGCGATCCGCCTCGACGATGACGATCTGGGTGGTCGGCGCCTGTTCGAGCACGCGGATGGCCGTCCACAGCCCCGTGAAGCCGCCGCCGACGATGCACAGATCGGCCTGCCGCGCGCCGGCCAGCACTTCGGAGTCGCCGTCCGGCTCGGCCGCCAGTGCTTGCCGCACCCACAGCGAGCGGTGGCGCGTGGCGCCGCCGCGCTCGGGCCAGCGTTGCAGGCGCAGGTCCAGGCTCATGGGATTACTTGAAGTTGGCTTCGACCGCCTTGCGCAGCGCGTCGCGGGCGGCGATGAACTGATCCGGCGCCACCGGCTTGAGCGCGGCGGCAATGGGCGGCAGCTTGGGCCAGTCGGCTTCATTGTCGGGCAGCTTCACGGTGGCCGTGAGGCCGTAGCTGTTGCCCAGGGTCACGATGGCGTTCTGCGCCTCGGTGCTGAGAAACCAGGCCTGGAACAGCTGCGCGGCCTTCGGGTGTGGCGCTCCCTTGAGCACCACGGTGCCGGCGAGCACCGGCACCGCCAGGCCCGGTACCGCCAGGTAGCCGACCGGCGCGCCTGCGTTCTTCAGGCCCAGGTAGCGCGCGTGGCCGCCCCAGGGAATCATGGCCACGGTACCCGTGGTCAATTGGTTGAAGAAGGGCGCCGTGCTGGGCACCACCGTGGCCTGTGCCTTCATCGCCTTGATGAAGCTGGCATCGATCTTGCCGCTGTTGTACAGGTCGATCCAGGCCAGCTCGGTGGTGCGGGCGCCCATCGGGTCGTCGATGATCATGCCCTTGTATCGGGCGTTCAGCAGATCGGCAGGGCTCTTGGGCAGGTCGGCGGGCTTGAGCCGGTTGGTGTTGTAGACCACACCGAACAGCTCGGCGTAGTTGATGACGAAGCGGTTCTGCGGATCGCGGTAACGCTCGGGCAGGCTGGCGATGTTGGGCGGGCGGAACGGTTCGGCGCGGCCTTGCTCGACGGCCGCCAGCAGCTCGGTCAGGCCCGAGGTCACGATGTCGGCGGTCTGCTGCTTGCTGGAAAACTCGGCGTCCAGCTTGGCCGACATCTGGGCGCCGCTGACCGGATTGCCGACGATGGCGACCCTGGGAAAGCGTTTGGTGAAGAGGTCCCAGATAGGGCGAAACAGGCCGGCGTAGGCGCCGTAGATCACCACTTCGGACTCGCCGGCCTTGAGCGCTTCGTCATAGAGCTTCATGATCGCGGCATCGTCCGCCGCGCTGCCGCTCCAGCTTTGTGCCCAGGCTGGCATCAGGGCGGTGGAGGCGAGCGCGGCGGCGCTCGCGAGGACGAGGGTTCTGCGGCGAAGGGACATGATGATCGCTCCTGGGTTTCAAGGGGAGGGGGTGGCGGCAACGAATGAGACGGGGCGCGCGGCGCGCAGCCGGCGGGCCAGCCACACCAGCAGCGCGGCCAGCGCGGCGACCAGTGCGATGCCCGCCAGCAGCAGCACCAGCAGCGCGCTGGCGCGTGTCGGCAGGCCCGAACTCATGTCGGAATACACCAGCACGGCCACGTTGGGACTGGTGGCGGGCAGCAGCAGCAGCGGAATGTCCAGCGTGCCTGCGGCCACGACGCCGGCCACTAGCCAACTGGCCAGGAAGCTGCGCGAAATCAGCGCCAGCACGATGTCGATCAGCACGCGCGCCGGGGACGCGCCGCTGATCGCCGCAGCTTCCTCGAGGTCGGCCGAAATCTGGACCAGCGCGCCGCCGATCGCGCGGCTGGCGATCGGCATCACGAAGACCACCAGGCCGATCAAGGTCAGCCAGAACGTGCCGTAGAGCAGCCGCAGCCCCGGCACGGAAATGTAGGCCCACAGCAGGCCCACGGCCAGCACAACGCCGGGCATCATGACCGGCGTGAGCGATGCAGCGTCCAGCGCGCGCTGCACCCAGAGCGCCTCGCGCCGCCCAACCTGGCCGAGCACGAGCGCCAGCGCCGTGGCCAGAAAGCCGGACAGCACCGCCAGCGCCGCCGTGACCTGGAAGCCGCGCACGGTCTGCCGGTCGTTCAGCACCGACTGGTAGTTCGACAGCGTGAAGCTGTTGACGCCAATGGCCGGCTGGAACGACGTCAGCACCAGTTGCACGCCGGGCAGCACCAGCGTCAGCAGGGTGAACAGCAGCACGCCTCCGCCAACGGCCGCGTTCCAGGCGCCCAAGTCCCAGCGCTCCTGGCGGAACGTCTTGCCGGTCACCGTGACGAAGCGATTGGCCTTGAGCACCGACCACTGGGCCACCAGGAGCAACACCACCGTGAGCATCATGAACAGGCCTAGCGCGCTGGCGCCGGCATAGTCGGGCGGCACGGCGATGTTGAGCGTCTTGTAAACCTCGGTCGAAAGCACGGGAATGCCGGCCAGCGCGCCGAGGATCTGCGGAATGTCGAAGGCGCCTAGCCCGAACACCGCGCCCAGGATGACCACGCCGAACAGCGCCGGCAACATCAGCGGCAGATCGATGCGCCCCAGCGTGCCCAGCCGCCCGGCGCCGCAGATCAGCGAGGCCTCTTCGTAACTTCGGTTCATGTTCTGGAACGGCGCCAGCAGCAGCAGGTAGCAAAACGACGAAAGCTTCAGCGCCTGCACGAACACCATGCCCGTCCAGCTGAAGGCGTTGAACACGGTCACGCCCGGATGCGTCAGCGCCCGAGCGGCCTGATTGAGCAGGCCCGCGCCGGGATCGCCCAGCAGCGACCAGGCGACCGCGTACAGCAGGTTGGGCGCGGCGAACACCAGCAGCATCACCGGCGTGAGCAGCTGGCGGCCCCAGGCCAGCGTGCGCGTGGCCGCGAACGCGGCGACCGCGCCCAGCACCGTGGCCAACGCCGTGGTGAACAGCGCATACAGCATGGAATTGGACAGCGCTGCATAGGTGGCCGGCGCGCCCAGCACGCGGGACAGGCCGGCCAGCGTCCAGGTGCCCGGCATTCCGGGCGCGCCGCTGCGGAAAATGCCCACGAACAGCATCACCACCGGCCACACGAACAGCAGCGCGACCAGCGCGAGCAGCGCCCACAGCCCGAGCCGCGCGCCGATGCGCGAATCCTTTGCCGCGGCCGTCGGCCCGTTCATGCGCTCTCCGCCAGTGCGATGAGTTGGCTCGCCGGTATGGCCAGGCGGGCCAGATCGCCTGGCACCAATGCCGCCCCCGCGACCTCGTTCAACTTGACCGAAAGGCGGGTGTCACCCGCGCCCAGCGCGTATTCGGTGGTGTCGCCGACGAACATCGTCTCCAGCACGCGCGCGGTCAGCAGATTTTCGGTCTGCGTCGTGGCGGGCACGAACGCCGAGCCGCGCGCGGCCAGCGTCACCGGGGTGCCGGGGGCCGGGCGCGGGCCTCCTGGGGCGAGCGACGCCACCCACATGCCATCGCCGCCGTCCGGCCGCGCCAGAAGCCGATCGCCCCGTACCTCGACGGCAGTGGCCGCGATGAAGTTGTCAAAGCCCACGAAGCCGGCGACCCATCGGTTGGCTGGTTGGGAAAACACCTCGCGTGGCGAGCCCTCCTGCTGGATGCGCCCGCCGTTCATGACCACCACGCGGTCGGACAGCGTGACGGCTTCCAACTGGTCGTGCGTGACGTAGACCGAGGTGGTTCGAACCTCCTGGTGGATGCGGCGCAACTCGCGCCGCATGTGGGCGCGCAGCGCCGCGTCGAGGTTGGAAAGCGGCTCATCGAGCAGCAGCACGCGCGGGCGGCCCGCCAGCGCCCGGGCCAGCGCGATGCGCTGCTGCTGGCCGCCAGAGAGCTCGGAGATCGCGCGATGCGCCAGCGGTGCCAGGCCCACCAGATCGAGCACCTCGCGCACGCGCGCTTCGATTCGCGCGGCCGGCTCGCGCCTGACCTTGAGCGGATACGCCACGTTGGCGGCCACGTTCAGATGCGGCCATAGCGCGTAGCTCTGGAACACCATGCCCAGGCGCCGCTGGTTGGGCGGTACCGAGAGCCCGGTGGCGCCATCGGTCACGAGTTCGGACCCGATCGAGATGGTGCCGCCGTCGGGCTGCTCCAGCCCGGCGATGCAGCGCAGCGTGGTCGTCTTGCCGCAGCCGCTGGGGCCCAGGAGCGAGACGAACTCACCCTCCTGCACGGCCAGGTTCAGCCCGTCGACCACGCGGGTGGCCCCGTAGTGCTTGACCAGGTCGCGGATGGCGATGGCGCTCATCAGTCGGTTACGTCGGAGAGGCTGACATATTGCTGCGCGATGCTGCGCTGCGCCGCCTCGGAGGTGGCGATGTACTCCAGCTCCGCCAGTTGCATGCCGCGGTCGAAGGGCGAATGCTCGGCAAAGCGGTGCAGCAGTCCCGTCATGTGGGCCGAGTAGCGGATGGTTTTCCACACGCGCAGGAGGCATTGCTCGGTGTAGCGATCCAACTCAGTGGTCTTGCCGCCGGAAAAGTAGTCCGCCATGCCGCGCGCCAGCACGCGGGCATCGGCCACTGCCATGTTGAGGCCCTTGGCGCCGGTGGGCGGGACGATGTGCACCGCGTCTCCGGCCAGGAACAGACGGCCGTATTGCATGGGGCTGGCGATGTAGGCGCGCAACTGAGCCATGTCGCGCTGGAAAATCTCGCCTTCCTGGATTTCGGCGCGGCTGTCGTCGAACATGCGGGTGTGCAGCTCGTCCCAGATGCGGGCTTCGGACCAGTCCTCGGCGCGGTCGGTGGATGGCACCTGCAGATACAGCCGCGAGACGCTCATCGAGCGCCGGCTGCACAGCGCAAAACCGCGGTCGTGGTTGGCATAGGTCATGTCCGGCAGCGGCGGCGCCTTCACCAGCACGCCCAGCCAGGAGAAGTCGTAATGGCGCGTGTACGTGTTGGTGACGCTCGCCGGCACCGCGGCGCGCGAGACGCCGTGGAAGCCGTCACAACCGGCGATGAACACGCAGTCCAGCACCTTGTTCTCGCCATCGTGGCGGTAGTGCACCCGCGGGCTAGAGGTGCCGACGCCCTCCAGCCATAGCACCCCGGCCTCGAAGAGCAGTGGGTCGCCCGCGCTGACGCGGGCGGCGATGAGGTCCTTGACGACTTCCTGCTGTCCGTAGATCTTGACGCCGCGGCCGGTGAGGGCAGGCAGGTCGAGGCGGATGGTGCGGCCGCGAAAGCGCATCGACAGGCCGTCGTCGTCCAGGCTCTCGCGCATCATGCGCTCGCCCAGCCCCAGGCGGTTGAGCGTATCGATGGTGCCCACCTCAAGCACCCCGGCGCGCACCCTGCCCTCGGCGTAGGCGCGGCTGCGCGATTCGAGAACCACACTTTCGATGCCGCGCTGCTTGAGCAGATGGGCGAGAAAGAGGCCGGCCGGGCCGGCGCCGATGATGGCGACTTCAGTTTTCATGTGGGTTGTGCGGCGGGCTTGAGGATTTCGTCCAGCATTTCGTTGATCGTGACCACGTCTCCAAAGCTCTGGTAGACGGTCTGGAAGCCGACGTTGTGGTCGTCTTCAAAGCGCGCGGCGTTGGCGTCGGAGATCATCGCCACGTGGTAGTCCAGCATCATCGCGTCGCGCGCGGAGGTCTCGCAGCAGAAGTTGGTGAGCATGCCGGCGATGGCCACGTTGCGGATGCCGCGCGCCTCCAGTTTCTGCGGTAGGTCCGAATACTTGGGAATGAACGCGCTGAAGCGCTGCTTGTCGGCGTGGATGTCGCCGGGCAGCGCCTCCAGATCCGGGTGCAGTTTCTGCCCGGGGTGGCCCTTGGTCAGGTTGTCGCGGTGCCGCGCGGCGTTTTCGGGTGTGAAGAAATATTGGTGATAGATCGGCCAGAGGCTCCTGCCGTCTTCGCCGGCCACCATCTTCACCCACGCGACATAGCCGCCGCACTCGCGAAATGCGCGTGCCAGCCGGTTGATGCCAGGCACGATGGCCACCGCGCTCGGCACGTCGCGCACGTAGAAGTCCTGCATGTCGATCACGACCAGGGCGCTCTCGCTCGGCTCGAAACGGTCGAACACCCGCCGCCGGCCGCGCTTTTTCATGACGCGGTCGATGACGTACTGTGGCATCGGAAAGGGTGACGGCGGGTTCATGGAGGGCAGCGTGGGTGTGGATCGGGGCGGCAGGGTAGGGGGGCTGGCGTTGCTGTGCATGATGCCGCCATGGCCCACGCGGCAGAACTGAAAACTTGCCGTTTTACGTTCTAAAAAACTTATAGTCGGGGCTGCTTCTTCGCCTTTGCCGGTCTTCGCAGCCGGGTTTTTGGCCGGTGGGAATCGTTCACGCCCATGGTGTTCTTTCAGCCTCGCCACTTGCGCGCCTTCCTGGCCGTGGTTCACGGTGGCAGCGTCGCGCACGCGGGCGAGGAGATCTCGCGCGTGCAATCGGCCATCACGCATGCCGTGCGCGGGCTGGAGACCGACCTGGGCGTGCAGCTGTTCGAGCGGCACGCGCGTGGCATGCAGCCGACCGAGTTTGGCCGGATGCTCCAGACGCATGCCGAAACCATCTTTGCCGAGCTGGACGCGGCGCGTGGCGCCATGCAGCGGTTGGCCGGCGGCGCCCGGCTGAATGCGAATGCGCCCATCTTCACGCTGGGCATTGGCAAGCAGCGCCTGCTGGTCTTCGTCGAGCTGATGAAGGCAGGCCACATGGGCGCGGTGGCGCGCGAGTTCGGCATCTCGCAATCGGCGGTCAGCCAGGCGCTGCGCGAGGTGGAGCGCGGCGTGGGCCAGACGCTGGCGCGGCGCTCGCCCGCGGGCGTGGCGCCCAACGCGATGGGTCAGCGGCTGGTGCTGCACCTGCGCCGGGTGCTGGTCGAGATGGCGCGGGCGCAGGAGGCCATCGGCTACCTGCGGCAAGGCGTTGTCGGCCAGGTGGCCGTGGGCACGCTCTCGCTGGGGCGGAGTTGGCTGCTGCCAGAGGCCATCGTGCGGATGGCGCGTGCGCACCCGGACATCCGGGTATCGACCAGCGAGGGCAGTTTCGAGCACCTCACGACGCTGCTGCGCACCGGCGAAATCGATTTCATCGTCGGCGGGCTGCGCTCGCAGAATCAATTGGAGGGTCTGGTCGCGCGCCCCGTGGTGCGCTCGGCCATCGTGCTGCTGGGTCGCAGGGGCCATCCCTTGCACGAGATCCTGGTCCGGGAAGGCTGGGCCGCCATGGAGCGCGCACGCTGGGTGCTGCCGCCCCACGACACCTGGACGCGCAGCGCGCTGGAAGCTGCCCTGGCACAGCGCGGCCAGGGCGCCGCGCGCGTGGCGGTGGAGACCGCCGACGTGGTCATCACGCGGGCGCTGCTGAACACCAGCGACCTGATCACCGCCTCATCGCCCCATCTGTTTCGCGACGAGATCCGCTCAGGTGAACTGCTGATCCTGCCGCTCGACCCCGGCGCCGAACCCCGGGACATTGGCGTCGTCACGCGCCGGGAAGGGGTGGCCACCGTGGCCGGGCGTCTGCTGCTGGCGGCGTTGATGGCGGTGGGCGCGGAGACCGGCGCGGCGGGTTGAGGCGCGCACAGCCGCCGCCGCGAGAACTCCTGAATGTATAGCTGCCCGTGGTTGTTTTTTATACGTTTCAGGCCAAAATGATTGCTAAAAATGGCCTCAAAAGTCTTGCTGGACGACTGGAGAAGAAAAACGTGTAGACATATCTACAAAAAACGTAGAGATATCAACAAATATCCGCAAAAGCAGGGCGCTCCATCGGACGCCGGGCCGCTGGCGCTACGGCTTGTCTGCCTCCATGCCCAGGCCCCAGGCGATGGGCGTTGAGCAATTCCTCAGCGCCCAGCACAAGCGTTGTGCTGTCGGCCAGGCGCTCGACGACCAGGTCGATGAAGCCGCGCACGTGGGCCGGCTGGGCGGCGCGGCTGCTGTAGCAGACGAACAAGCTGACCGGTGCGTTCAGGTTGTCCAGCAGCAGCGGCACCAGCCGCCCCGCGCGGATGTGTGCGGCGGCGGTGGGCGCGACCAAGTGGCCGATGCCGTCGCCCGCCAGCACCGCCCGCAGCTCAAAGGGCTCGTCGTTGGTGCAGAACGACGGCGCCACGGGCTGGTCCTGCACGCGCTCGCCCACCTGCACCCACCAGGGCACCACGCGGCCGTCGGAGGGGCGGCGGAACGCGCTGCACCGGTGCGCGGCCAGGTCGGGCAGGTGGCGCGGCGCGCCGTGCCGGCGCAGGTACCGGGCGCGCCACCCTTGGCCTTCGCGCCTGGCTGGCGGTCTGGAGGTTGGCTGCCCGGGAGAGGATTTGCTGCATCGCCTGATCGTGGTGGTAGGTCCGGAACGCATCAGCCCCTTGGCGGTGAAGAGGGTCATCTGGGTGCCACCTCGTCTTCGGCGCGCAGTGCGACCTATGTGGCGCCCGAGACGACATCTGACTGTCGGCCGTGCCGCCGCCGACGACGGCCACCATCAAGAGATGCCACTTGCCGTAGTCCCATTTTGGGACTACACTTCGACCCATGCGAGTGATTGCCGTGTCAACCCTCCGGGACTTCTGGGAGCGCTTTCCCAACGCCGAGCAGCCGCTCAAAGCTTGGTACGAAGAAGCCATGAGTGCGACCTGGACCCAGCCCGCTGACATCAAGGCGCAGTACCGCAGCGCCAGCGTGCTGAAGAACCGTCGTGTGGTCTTCAACATCAAAGGCAATGACTATCGGCTGATCGTGGCCATTGCTTACAAGTTGCAGATCGTCTACGTGAAGTTTGTTGGCACCCACAAGGAGTACGACGCAGTGGACGCTGAAACCGTTGAAATGGCCTGACCGGCCACAGAGGAAAAAATGGACATCCGCCCTATCCACACCGAAGCAGACTACAAGGCCGCTCTCAAAGAGATTTCAGCCTTGATGGAGTCCGACCCTGATCTGGGCACCCCGGAGGGGGATCGCCTGGACATCCTGGCCACGCTGGTACAAGCCTACGAGGCCAAGCACCTGCCCATCACCGCGCCAGATCCGGTGGAAGCCATCAAATTCCGGATGGATCAGATCGGTCTGTCCGTCAAAGATCTTGAGCCGATCATCGGCAAAAGTAACCGCGTCTACGAAGTCCTGAGCCGAAAGCGCCCGCTGACGCTGGCCATGATCCGCAGACTGCACCATAGCCTGGATATCCCGGCTCATGTGCTGATTGCGGAGACAACCGCAGGTTGATCATCGAACGCGCGAGCCTGGGGACCACCACTGGCTGGCCGATCGGGTGCGTGCGCATATCCTGCTGTGCATGTTGGCCTACTACGTGGAGTGGCACCTGCTCCAAGCTTGGGCGCCGCTGATGTTCGCCGACACCGAGCAGCAGGCCAAGGCCACGCGTGACCCGGTGGCGAGCGCCGTGCGCTCAGATTCGGCGCAGGACATGCCTGCTCACATTTGCTGGCCGATGACACGCCAGCGCACAGCTTTGCCGCGCCCATGGGTGAGCTGGCGCACCCTACCTCACCGCAGTGGTGGACGTGTTCAGCCGCAAAGTGCTGGCGCACAAGGTTGCGATCGCACTGGAAGCGTGCCACGCCAAGGAAATCATCGAGCAGGCGTTCGCCAAGTACGGTGTGCCCGAGATCGTGAACACGGACCAGGGCAGTCAGTTCACTGCGATCGAGTTCACCGATGCCGTACTTGGCCGGGGCTGCCAGCCGTGGAGCGTAGCGGGGTTGATCGAAATGCAAAGAGAGTGTCTTTGCAAGTGTTATGGTGGTGGACGGACGCCGGTTCAATTCCGTCTCTGTCACTTGAATAGCAATGCAGCGGGCGTGAGCGGCAATGGGCGGATCAAAGCACCGCTTCCAGCCCCTTGCGCTCGAGGATGTCCAGCAGCTTCTGCGACGGCCCGCTGGGGCGCTTGTCGCCCACCTCCCACTTACGGATGGTGGACGTGCTGGTGTTCAGCACACTGGCCAGCACAGCCTGACTCAGGTGCAGTCGCTCGCGCAGCGCCTTGACCTTCTCGGCGTCGTAGTCCTTCACCGGCTCCAGGCACAGTGCGTCGTATTTCTGCATCTTGCGCTTGTCGATGAATCCCAGGCGATGCAGATCGCCGGCCGTTTCATGAACGGCTTCGAGGATGCGGCTCTTGGTCTTCGTGGTCATTGACAAATCTCCTGCAAAGCGCCGTCGGCAACGGCTTCATCCAGTTGCGGGCCTGTTCGAGCCAGCAGGTCGGCGGCGATGATCTGCAAGCCTTCGAGTTCCTCGTCGCTGATGTTCGCCCGCTCGTTCTTCTCGAAGCCGAACACGAAGAACCAGCGGTTGCCCTTGTTGGTGGCGACCAGCGTCCGCACGCCACCACGCTTGCCGCGTCCCGCCAAACCGACGCGCTTCTTCACCACGCTGCCGCCGAGGTCAGCATCGATCAGGCCGGCTGCCATCTCCTGAACGGCCTTGCAAAGGGCGGCATCGGCAAGCTCCGTCTTACGCATCCATCGCTGGAAATGGCGCGTTTTGAATACTCGCGTCATCGTGCTTATTGTGCCACTGAGTGGCATAGATTGTCTACCCACCCATTCCGGCCCCCTGCCCAGCCGACATCACCCTTCAAGATTGGCGACAAACGGCGCCCCCGAATCGACGCGATACCCCATCGCCCGATAACCCCGTTGGCGCTTGTCCCACATCCGCAGCAGAGCCGGATGGTCGGTGTCGACGAAGTCGATGATGCGAACGTCGGTCTTGCCGGCGTGTTCCCGGTGCAGGCGACCGGCGTATTGCGCCAGCGTGCCTTTCCACGACACGGGCATCGCCAGTACCAAGGTGTCCAGTGGCGGATGGTCGAAACCTTCGCCGACCAGCTTGCCGGTGGCTAGCAACACGCGTGGCACGTCTGGCGACAAGGCATCGAGCGTGGCAATCAGTGCGGCGCGCTGCTTTTTTGACATTCGTCCGTGCAATACGAACGGCTCCGGCACCTGATCCGCCAAGGCGGCGCGAATGGCATCGATGTGCTCGGTGCGTTCGGTCAGCGCCAGCACCTTGCGGCCTTGCCGGAAGGCGTCGGTGATCGCGCTGGCGATGGCCGCCGTTCGGGCCGCGTCTTGTGCCAGATGCCGGAACACATCCTGGATGCCCGCCTCCGGCAGCAGAGCGATCGGCGACTCGATGAACTGCGGCGTCACCGCCAGATCGCGCGGCGCATCCAGCGGTTGTGCCGCCTTGTGCCGGATCGGCCCACACTGCATGAAGATGATGGGCTGCTGCCCATCGCGGCGGATCGGCGTTGCCGTCAGGCCGACGACGTGTTTCGCCTTTGCACGCCGCAAGATGGCGTCAAAGGACGTAGCGCCGACATGGTGGCATTCGTCCACGATCACCTGCCCATAGCTCTCCACAAGCGAATCGACCTCACCTTGACGCGAAAGCGATTGCATCACCGCGATGTCAATCTGGCCGGTGGGCTTGTTCTTGCCGCCACCGATGATGCCGATCACGTCCTTACCGGCATCCAGAAATGCGGCAAGGCGCACCTGCCATTGCTTGAGCAGCTCCGTGCGGTGCACCAACACCAAAGTGTTGACGCCGCGTCGGGCGATGATCGCTGCAGCCGTCACCGATTTTCCGAAGGCCGTTGGCGCGCACAGCACACCGTCATCGTGCTTCAGCATCGCCGCCACGGCAGCTTCCTGGTCGGGACGCAGCGTGCCGCTGAAGCCGACGGCGACGGGTGTTCCGGCGTGGCGCTCGTCGTGCAAGTCGAGACGAATGCCGTTATCCGCCAACAGTTCGCGCACGGCGTCGAAACACCCGCGCGGCAGCGCGATGTGCTGCGGAAAGTTTTCAGCGCAGCCGATGATGCGCGGCTTGTCCCACACCGACATCCGCATCGCCTGGGCCTTGTAGAACTCCGGATTCTGGAATGCCGCCAGTCGGATCATGCGGTTAGCCAGTGCCTGCGGCAATTGGGCCTTCTCGAAATAGATCAGGTTGGCCAGGGTCACCGTCAGTGACTGGGGCATGGGACCCGTCAGCTTCTTCGACGCCGTGCTTTCGCGCTTCCACGGCGTAGCCAGGTCTTCGTCATCGATGAAGGTGACGTCCAGCGGATGGACACCACCCGTGGCCCGCAGGGTGGTCGGCTCGATGTCGTGCGCGGCCATCGGCTGGATGGAAGCCAGGAATGCCCATTGGTCCGGGTAGGGGCGCAGGTCGGCATCAACGAACACGCTGTAGCCCTTTTCCCTCGGCCCCTTCTGCAACGGCAAGGCGATCAGATTGCCGAATCCGCCTTTGGGCATCGTGTCCTGGTTCGGGAACAGCCGGTCGTAGGACGTGAGCCGGAGCTGCCGCGTGCGTGCACAAGTGTGGCTGATGATGGCCGTGCCCAGGCGGCGGGCATCACGGGCCGAAACACGACCTGCGAAAAACACCCAGGCGTGTCCGCCCTGGCCGGAGCGCGAAATCTCCAGCGCGGCGGGCACGCCAAGATCGCCACAGGACTGCATGAATGCGCAGGCATCGTCCCGCCAATCGGCTTCATCGAAGTCAACCGCGAGGAAGGAGCAAGTGTCGTCCTCCAGCAGCGGGTACACCCCAACCGTGTGCCCACCGGCCAGATGGTCGTAGACCACGGCGTCGGACAGCGGAATCAGCAGGCGGTTGCTGCAGTCGCCGCACTTGATGCGCGGCTTCTCGCAGACACCGGCGCGCCATTCGTTGGCACAGGCCGGGGCGTAACCTGCCTTGCCCGTGGTTTTACTCTCCCAGCGAACGGAAAAGACATCGGTGCGGCCCCGAAAAAGGCGGCGGAACAGTGCGACCTTCTCGTCAGTGGACAGCCGGGAGGATTCTTGCTCCCGGGCCACTAAGGTGATCGGCTGCGGTAAGCGCCACTCGATGCCTTGCGCTTCGAGCAGCGCGATCAGGCGGGCGTTCTCGGCGCGCAGCGCCGCCAACTCATCCGTCATGCCAGGGCAACAACTTGAGGGGCCACGTCGGCTGCGTCGCACCCATTCGCCAACGACGAATCCCGTCGGACGAACAGCGCATCGAGACAGCCGCACGGCGGCAACAGCAGCCGCTTGTCGTTCAGGCAGAACGGCAGCACCCACAGCTGCAATCCAGCGGACTTCGGAAACCCGAACACAGGCAGCGCTTCGCTGAACGCATCCGTTCTGGGATAGATCAGTACCACGTCGCCCCGGCCGTCGAGGTAGCTCTGACCGTAGGCGTGCAGTTGATAGAAGTCGCCTTGATTCAGCCCATATTTGTCAGTACCCGTGGCCTTCCTGCCATCGAGCAGCTTCCATTTCGTGTCCAGCACCAATCGGTTCGCGCCTGACGCCTGAACGAGCAGATCGGGCTTCAGGCGAAACCAGTCCTGCCCGCGATGCGTGACGAGCGAGAAGCTGCGCGCCTGCGTCTTGAGGGTGAACGGCTGAGCCAGTTGCCGTGCCAGATGTTTGGCCACAAAGGCCTCGAACACCGCCTCCATCGGAAACAGCAGAGATGGTGCGTGATGGCCGCCCGCCCCGGTGAGCGGCGATTCGTCCTGCAAGATCAGCCGCGCCCACGCCAGCGCGTCAGCGTAGTGGCCCATACCCCGGTCCAGCCGCACCCGCTGAAAATCCAACGCGGGTTGATCCGACGCAGGCACGTCGGCGAACACGAAGCACAGCTCGTGCGCCAGTTGGCTGTGCGCCTGCGAGGCCGTCCACGCCAGCACGCGGCGCAAGGCCGCGTGCAGCAGGCGGTTTTCCGCGCGGTTGGTCGAGAACTCGTCGAACGCCGCAAAGAAGCGATCCCGGCGGCAAAGGTTCTGCCGCAAATGCGTGGCCATTTGCAGCTTTCCGCGCAGCGCGAAAAGGTTATCCTGCCGCAGGCTGTAATCGCCGCGCAGACCGCGCTTGACGATGGCCGCCACGCTGCGCAGGAACTCGCCGATGAACACCTCCAGCAACGGCATCCGTCGTGCCAGCAACTGGGCGCGCTCAAGCTGAATGTGGCGAAAGCCACCCAAGCAGCGCAGCATGTCGATCAGCCGTTGTCGGGCCTCGCCATCACCGCCTTCGACCATCTTGCCGAGCTTGGGCAACACCTCGATCTGATAGCCATCCGGCGCGCGGATCACACCGACGAAGCTCGTCACCTGCAGGGCACGCCGCCCGCGCCACTGCGTCAGCCGCAGCCATGCCGCCCCACCTGTCGATTCCCCGGCTTCGGCCGAGCGCAGCGCCTGCACCTCCAGCCAAGCGAACACCGCGGGCGGCACCGCACGCAAATCGTCGGTAGCGTGGATATGGGGGGCTTGCGTTGAAGCAGCCACCAAGACGCCGAACTCGTGGATCGTGATGCCTGTCATGCGCGTACCCGTCAGGCGCTGGCCTGATAGATACCGATGTACGCTGCCGGATCATCGAAGGCCGATTCACGCAGGCTGTAGCGGCGCTTGGTGGCGTAGCTGTCGAGCCCGTGGTCCTCGCCGAACAGCGCAGTCAAATCCTGTTCGTGCGCGTCACTCTCGGCCACGAACTGGAGCTTCACATCCCGCTTCTGGTTGTGGCCGAGCACCAGCCGAATCTTGCGCCAATCCTCGAAGAAGTACTCCTCCAGCAGCGGCACGATCCGTTGCCGAAAGGCGGTCGCCAATGCTTCGAAACGCTGCGGGCCATCGGTTGCCCGCGCGAGGCCGGTCAGATAGGCATGGCCGATGCAGTGGTCGCGATCGTATAAGGCCTCGATGCGCTCATTGATGCGTTCCAGCATCCGCCGCAGGTCGATGGTTCCGGCGTCCGTGGTCACCACCAAGCCTGCCAGCGGCGCGCTGTCCTGGTCACCTGCCACTTTCGCGGCACGCGTGTCGGGCAGCAGCGGCACGAAGTCGAAGCGGCGGCGCAGCGCCGTATCCAGCAAGGCCAGCGAACGATCCGCCGTATTCATCGTGCCGATGATGTCCACGTTGGCGGGCACCGAGAACTTCTCGCCGGAATACGCCAACACCACTTCCACCGGCGGCGCGCTGCCATCCAACGGGGCGCGTTTGTCTGCCTCGATCAGGGTGATCAGCTCACCGAAGATCTTGCTGATGTTGCCTCGGTTGATTTCGTCTATCACCATCGCAAAGCGCTGGTCGGGCGCCTGCCGCGCCTTGCGGCACAGCTCCTTGAACGCGCCGGGGCGGATTTCGTAGGCCACTTCGCCCGCGTCCGCATCGCCCGCCAGTACGGGGCGCAGCCCTTCGACGAACTCCTCGTAGCCGTAGGACTGGTGGAAGGTGACGAAGCTGTAGCGCTGCACGGCGTGGCCTGCCTGCTCCTCGTAATCGCGCTTGAGCAGTTGCATCAGCGTGTAGGTTTTACCGGTGCCGGGCGGGCCGTAGTAGATGCGGTTGATGCAGGCGGTGACTGGCGTGCTTGCGGCGGGCTGCGCAGGCACTGGGGACGACGGCACCATGCCGGTGCCAATGCTGGCGGCCTCGATGGGCTCGCCCATCAGGGTGGCCAGCTCGGCCAGATCGGTGCCGAAGTACGGCTTGAGCAAGGTCGATTCGAATTCCGGCAAATCGTCCGCCCCCACCTGCCAGAAGGTGGTGTTGCCCTGAGGCGACCAGTACTTGGAATTGGCGGTGTAGCGATCCGTGCGCGTGGCAGGCCTGAGCACGCGGTAGCTGCGCTGCAGCCAGCCGTCGCCCTTGGCGCAGGGCATGGCGTTTGAGGTGAACTGGCCGATGCGCTGAGGGCTGTTGCCGTGGCAGAGGAAGAACAGCATGCCCACCGGTGCTTCGGCGAACTTCTTGCCCTGCTCCTTGCCGGTGTCGCGGTGCATCACCGCCCACTGGCCATCGAGGTACTGCTGACGCTCGGCGTCGGTGAAGTTGGGTGGGTTGCCGTGGGAGAGCTTCCAGATGGCCAGATTCTTCTGGCTCCACGCCTCCCACACCTGCCGCCCGAATTCCAGAATGCCCATGCCCTTGGGCTGCTTGGCCAGCGCGGCCTGCTGCAAGGCGGCCATGCGCTGGCTGGCCGTGCCGCCGGTATAGGCGGCCAACGGGGCGCGCTTGAAGATGTCCACGATCACCGGCTGCTGCCGGTTCTGGTAGTGGAAGGCGATTTTCCACTTGGTGGCCTCGCCCAGATGATCGAATGCTTCGATACCGTCCAGATCGCCATTCGCAGCCAAGGCCGCGATCTGCCCAACGTAGCCACGCACCTTTTCAAAGGCTTCTTCCGCCGTGGCGCCCAGCGCGGAATACCAGCCGTGGGTGTCCGAATAGCTGCGGTTCTCAGCACTCTCCCGTGCCTCGGTGTCCTTGCGCGAGAACACGCCGAACTTGAACGCCGAGCCGCCCCAGATGCTGCCCAGCTCGTCGAGCCGAGATTCGATCCAGTAGGTGAAGCTGTCTTTCGAGCCCGCCTGTGTGTACTCATCCAGCGTCATCGTGGCCAGCCGCGAAGCGGGCCAGACTGTCAGGAACTCATCCCACAGGGCGTATTGCTTTTGGAAATCGCTCATGGGGCGGGCTCCTCGGTGGCGGTGAACAAGGCGGCCCCGAACGTGGCCCAGGCGGATTGGCGCAGGGTGGCGGCGACGGTGCGTTTCGCTTGCGCGGCTTGCTCCTGCGCGTGCAGCGCGTCCAAGACATCTTGCTGCCGTGCAATCGACAGCGCCGGAACTGGCAGCCCGCCACCTCCTTGCTGTTGATCGAGGCCAGATTGGTGGTGGCCAGCGCCTGGCCGATGGGTTCAAAGGTAAAGAGAGACTCTTTACCATGGAGTAGTGGTGGTGGACTGCGGACCACGGTTCAAATCCACCCTTGCAAGTATTGCGGACGATTGTAGAACGGTTTGCACCACATTGCGGAGCAGCAATTTGTCAACTTTAGAAATCAAAAATCGGACTTCACTGGGGTACAAAACGTCGCACTAAAAAATTTCGCCCCTGGTCGATGGGGCGTAAAAGATTGGCCAAGGTGTAACGGAATTTACATCACTGTCGGCATGTGCAATTCACATTGTGTTCCTTCGGCCCGTCCCAAATCTTCCGCTGACAAGTGGGGCGATACAAACAGCCCTCGTTGCTGTGCCAGAACCATGAGCCTCACACGCATCTCCTTGCGCTGATGCTTTGCCAAGCCGGTTGCATCAACGAAAATTTCAGCATGCAACTGGTCCGAATCTTCGCCAGCATCGTAAACACGAACCCGTGATGCCGTATCGGTGTCGAGCTTGCAAGCCCTTAATTCGGCGGCGGTCATATGGAATGCACCGATGTACAAGTTTTCAGGATCAGGACCTCGACCATCGGTTCCTTCACGACGCTTCTTCGCTCGAAATTCAAAGCGATTGTGCACATCGGAAGCGTGATGTTCCCAGCCATGGATAAGCCGTTGTGCGGATGCTCCATGAGTGAATGCATCCTGAAACAAAGTATCGCTCAGCCCCCCAGTGTCGGTAAACTTGTTCGGATATTCGAGACTCCGAGCAAGCAGTTCGTCATCTGCCACAGGTCCTGGGGAGTGTTCGGATACTTTTTCCGCCTGTTTCACACCATCCTTGTCTTTCGCAACAAGCTGTTCTACACGCTGCAGCTTCGACTGACTGTCGAGATCGTAAAAGCTCATCGATAGCCTTAGTGGTTGATCGACAGCAATTCGCTAATGAGCTCCGGCGGCATTTGTCCTGGCACTTTCCAAGTCCCAGAGTGAAACTTAGTGCCATCCGTTCCTGCCCAGCTATGCTCACCGTCAACCTCAAAGTCAATACTGGCATAGCATTGGCCACGACGCCAAAAGGCGCCAATCGTCCCATCTTCCAGTAGCATGGGAGAAGGCGCAGGTAAAAGTCCCAACACCAAATTGGCAAGGCCAAGTAGCGCAGCGTTTTTCTGTGCTTCAGATGGAACGTCAGTCGCTTCACCACTCCAATTGCTCACACGCGCTCGATAGAGCATCACCGTCCTGAACACTGGCTCATATGAGTCAAAGTATTCCTGCGGGATTTGACTAGGTGGCGCAACTAACAAAGTCGCATCTTCAGTTTCGACACGGGTCCTACTGCCGAAACGGCTCAACCATTCGTTAACCTGAGAACGAATTTGCTCGACTGGTGATTCCAAATAGTCCACCTCAGACTTCGCCGCCGGCTGCTTAGCCGAAACAAAGTACTCACTGACGACATACACAGTCGACTGAGTAGAGGTTGACTGCCCGCCAGTCATGGGCATCGTCGAAAAGAATGCTGGTCCCCTGGACAGAACCGAATTGCTGATCATGTGCCTCCCACCGTACAGCCAATGGCTTTAAGCGCGCCATCGCTGAGGATTCCATTTATCACACTTATATTTTCATCATGCAAGCATTGCAAGATCTGGTCAATCTCGCCCGATGCGATCGGCTTCGGAGTCAGCCCATCGGCCAACGTAGCAAACATTCGGTGCTGCCCACCTATGCGGGCGAAATGCGTGCCATTAACTTCGGCAACTTCGGTTGCAACATTATTCAATAAACGGCGCTCATCCGGTGCCTTCGAGAACCAGCCCTGATGACAATGCCAAAAAGAAGGCTGCTCAAACAGATGCATTGGAAGATATTTACTGTCTTTGCGGAACAGCTGTCCAGTCACATCTGGAGAGGCACCATCAAGCAGTCGGAACGCATCTTGGTACTGTAAACCGATGGCTTGAATCGTGGCTCCTCTGGCCATTGCTGCGTCCACAAAGGGCCGCAAAATAGCCAACGCCTGAGGTTTGACATTCTTCCAGCGATCGTATGCCGTGCAATTTACTGAAATGAATTCGGGCCGAACAGAGGCGACCCAGGTTACTTTGCCTGTGGTGTCGAAACGCTGTAGATCAAACCCACCATTTCGAGCAGTGAACTGAGGAGGAGTAAAGTTCTTGGGCTCAAATTGCACAGCACCATCCGGTCCTGCGACGCCAAATTGGTTCTGGATCAGGAACGCCTGAACCGGCGCAAGTGTCGGAAAAAACTCTTTGATCTCAGGGTTAGCCTCGTACACAGCCTGAAGCGACGCGAACTGTGTATCGTCAAGGTGAGGCATGGCCCACTCGACCCCAATCGCCATGACCTCGATTGCGTGATCTCCTCCGACGGGTTGAATGCGAGCGCTGTCCACTGTTCCTCTAATTGTCTGGTTTGCCTGGAGTCAACGATTGTATGGGTACCGGAAGATCATATGAGAAAAATGGGGCCAGCCGTTCGAAGATCAAGACAGGCTCTCTGCCCGCCCCCATAGAGCCAACCGGAGCTTCCGATTCGCTCCCTCTCATTGGCAAATCGCCGACCAGTTCACCTGCAAAGAGGTTCCGGTAGCGAAAAGACATGTATCCAGGCGTTCCCATACAAATTTTGTATGGAGAACACCGATGGAACCCAAAATCTGCCCCTGCTGCGGCAAAGCCTTCCAGCCCCGCCCCCAAGTCCAAAACCAAGCCTACTGCTCAGCTCCAGCCTGCCAGCGCGAACGCCGTCGGGCCTGGCAACGCCAGAAGCTCCAAAGTGACCCGTTCTATCGAGAGAACCAGCAGGACGCCCAACGTGCCTGGCGTGAGCGCAATCCGGACTACTCACGCAACTACAGAGCCACCAACCCGGAGTACACCGATCGCAACCGCGCCCAACAGCGCTCCGGGGAAAACCGCAGGCAGGAATTTGACCTCACGAAGATGGACGCGTCAATTTTGATGAGCGAAATTCCCGCCGGGATTTACCGGATCCGCCCCGTTTTGCAGGACGAGTTTGCAAAGATGGACGCGTGGATTGTTGAGATCTCCCCAGTGTGCGGTGACTGCCCGTGCAAAACAGACGCTTGCAAATATAGGACGTGATAGCCAAATGACCGCACGACCAGTAACGTCCCACCCAAATGAACTCCACAAGATCAGCGTCATGGCAACAGAAGAACCAAAAGATGATGGATTGGATCCACCCGTCAAGTTCAGAGCGGCAGAGTACGTCCGGATGTCGACGGAGCACCAGCAATACTCCACTGAAAACCAGGCGGACAAGATCCGCGAATACGCTGCGCACCGTGGCATCGAGATCGTCAAAACCTACGCCGACGAGGGTAAAAGCGGCCTGAACATTGGCGGCCGCCTGGCGCTGCAGCAATTGATCAAGGACGTCGAGACCGGTACAACCGACTTCCAAATGGTGCTGGTGTACGACGTCAGTCGCTGGGGCCGGTTTCAAGATGCCGACGAAAGTGCCTATTACGAGTACATCTGCCGACGCGCTGGAATCCATGTCACCTACGTGGCCGAGCAGTTTGAGAACGACGGCTCACCGGTTTCCACCATAGTTAAGGGTGTCAAACGTGCCATGGCGGGTGAGTACAGCAGGGAGTTGTCAGCCAAGGTGTTTGCAGGCCAGTGTCGATTGATCGAGTTGGGCTACCGCCAAGGTGGACCAGCCGGATACGGTCTGCGCCGGGTACTGATCGACCAGAGTGGCTCCATCAAAAGCGAACTCTCCCGTGGCGAACACAAGAGCCTCCAGACAGATCGGGTGATTCTGATGCCCGGCCCCGAGGCCGAGGTGCTAACCGTCAACCAGATCTACAAGTGGTTCATCGACGATGGCATTTCGGAGTCTGAAATCGCTTGTGCGCGCCGACCGAACTTTGACCACCCGTGCCGACTGAACATTGACCAGGGG
>DAIOSZ010000020.1:8803-26567 GCA_036752305.1 Burkholderiaceae bacterium | reverse complement strand
ACTTTCGCGCCATCGCCGGCCTGCGCAATCCGTTCCTGGAGCCCATCCTGTGCCGCCAGGGGCTGCTGCTGGCGAGCTGGACGCGGCGCGGCTACGACACCGCCGAGCGCGAGCCCGAGCGCGTGCTGGCGCGCCTGCTCGACGGCCTGGCCGCTGGCGACGTGCTGATGCTGCACGACGGCCACGCCGCCCGAAGCGCCAGCGGCCAGGCCATCGTGCTGGCCGTGCTGCCGCGGCTGCTGGCTGAACTGCGCGCGCGCGGCCTGCGCGCCGTGGCGCTGCCGCCGCCGGGTTAAAGTCCGCCCCCATGCAGACTTCCCTGGACAGCCCGCGGCTGCCCGATCCCGCTTCCGATGGTGCGTTCCGGCGCGAGCTGGCGCAGGCCGCGGCCGAGCGCTACCGCTCCTCGGGCCGCTTTGCCTGGCATTTCGCGCGCGGCAAGCTGGCGGGTGACCCGCTGTTCGCCGATCTCCTGCGCCACGGCCAGTTGCCGCCGCGTGCGCGTTTTCTGGACCTCGGCTGCGGCCAGGCGGTGCTCGCTTCCTGGCTGCTCGCCGCGCGCGAGCGCTTTGCGCGCGGCGGCTGGCCGGCGCATTGGCCCGAGCCGCCGGAGCTGCTGTCGCTCACCGGCTATGAGCTGATGCCCGCCGACGTGGAGCGTGCGCGCCTGCCCTTCGCCGACGAGGCGCGGGTGCGCATCGAGCAGGCCGACATCTGCCGCCAGGCGTATGCGAGCGCCGACGTGGTCACGCTGCTGGACGTGCTGCATTACTTTGACTTCGCCCGGCAGGACGACGTGCTGCGCCGGGTCTGGGCGGCGCTGCCGCCGGGCGGCGTGTTCGTCACGCGCGTGGGCGATGCGGCGGCGGGCTGGCGCTTTGGCCTGAGCCTGTGGGTCGATCGCGTGGTGACCTTCGTGCGCGGGCATGGCTGGTCGCGCATGTACACCCGGCCGCTGGCCGACTGGACGCGGGCGCTGCAGGCGGCGGGCTTCGAGGTCAGGCCGCCCCTGCCCAGCGTGGAAGGGCCGCCGTTCGCCAATGTGATGCTGGTGTGCCGCAAGCCCGTGGGAGCCGCGGCGTGAAGACGGTGCTGTCGGCGTATACCGCGACGAGCGCGCTCGGCGTGGGTCGCGCGGCGCATGCCGAGGCCTTGCGCCGTGGCAGCAGCGGACTCAAGCGCTGCGATTTCGAGACCGCGCGCATCGACACCTGGATCGGCGAGGCCCCGGGCACCGACCGGGTGGCGCTGCCGGCGGCGCTTGGGCACTACGACGCGCGCAACAACCGCCTGGCGCTGCTGGCGCTGCGCGCCGACGGTTTTGAGGACGCGGCGCGGGCGGCGCTGGAGCGCCATGGCGCCGAGCGCGTGGCGCTGATCCTGGGCACCAGCACCTCGGCGATCCTGGAAACCGAGATCGCCTACCGTTACCGCGATCCGGCCAGCGGCGCGTTGCCGGCCCATTTTGACTACCGCGCCACGCACAACACCGGATCGGTCGCCGCCTTCGTGCGCGATCTGCTGGGGCTGCGCGGCCCGGCGATGGTGATTTCGACGGCCTGCTCCTCGGCCGCCAAGGCCTTTGCCGCCGCCGACCGGATGCTGCGCGCCGGCGTGGCGGATGCCGCCATCGTCGGCGGCGTCGATTCGCTGTGCCTGACCACGCTGTACGGCTTCTCGTCGCTGGAGCTGAGCTCGCCGGAGCCCTGCCGGCCGTGCGACCGCGCGCGCCGCGGCCTGTCGATCGGCGAGGGCGCGGCCTACGCACTGCTGGAGCGGCGCGCGCCGCGCGCGGGCGAGATCGTGCTGGCAGGTTGGGGCGAGTCCAGCGACGCGCACCATATGTCGTCGCCGCATCCCGAGGGGCGGGGAGCGCTGGCCGCGATGCGCGGCGCGCTCGCGCGCGCCGGACTGGCGGAGCGCGACATCGGTTACGTCAACCTGCACGGCACGGCCACGCCGGCCAACGATGCGGTCGAAGGCCTGGCGGTTGGCGCGCTGTTTGGCCGCGCCGTGCCCTGCAGTTCCACCAAGGGCGCCACCGGCCACACGCTGGGCGCGGCCGGCGGCGTGGAGGCGGTGATCTCGGCGCTGGCGCTGGAGCTGGCGCTGATTCCGGCCAGCGTGGGCACGCGCGACCCCGATCCAGCGATTGCGCTGGACATTGCCCTCGCGCCGCGCGAGGCGCCGGGGCTGGCGCATGTGCTGTCCAATTCGTTCGGCTTTGGCGGCAGCAACGCCAGTTTGGTGTTTTCGCGCACGGGAGCAGGCGCATGAGCCAGGGCGATGCGCTGAGCGCCTACGTGGACGGCATCGGCCTGCTGGCGCCGGGCCTGACCGGCTGGGCGCAGGCCGCCGCGCTGCTGCGCGGCCAGGCGCCGTATCAACCGGCGGCGACGGCGCTGCCGGCGCCCGAGATCCTGCCGCCGGCCGAGCGGCGCCGCGCCAGCCGGATCGTCAAGACCGCGCTGGCCGTGGGCCTGGAGGCCGTGCGCCAGGCGGGCCGGGACGCCGCCACGCTGCCATCGGTGTTTGCCAGTTCGGGCAGCGACGGGGCCAACTGCCACGCCTTGTGCGAGCTGCTGGCCGGGGCCGATCGGCAGATTTCGCCGACGCGCTTTCACAACTCGGTGCACAACGCGGCGTCGGGGTACTGGTCGATCGCCACCGGCGCCACGCCCGCCGGGCAGGTGGTGTGCGCGCACGACGCCAGCGCCGCGCTGGGCCTGCTGGAGGCGCTGGTGCAGATCGGTCAAGGCGAGCAGGCCTTGCTGCTGGTCGCGGCCGATACCGAATATCCCGCGCCCCTGCACGCCACGCGCCCGGTGAGCGATGCCTCGGGCATTGCGCTGGTGCTGACCGCGCAAGCGAGCGAGCACTCGCTTGCTCGCTTGGCCTTGCCTCGGCGCGGGTACTGGTCCACCGATCCGGCCAGCACCGTGCCCGAGGCCGCCCGCGTGTGGGCGGGTCAGAACCTGCCGCCGTTCTCGCTGTGGCCCCTGCTCCATGCGGTTGCGACCGGCCAGCGGGCGTCGCTGGCGCTCGCCGCCCTGCCCGGACAGGCGCTGCGCGTGGAGGTGGGTCCGGTATGACGGCCTGGCAGGAGGCCGCCGGCCAGGGCCGGGCATGGATTGCCGCGCGCATTCCGCACGCGGGCGCGATGTGCTTGCTCGACGAGGTGGTCGAGGCTTCGGCTGAGGCCATCGCCTGCCTGTGTCGCAGCCACCGCGACCTGGCCAATCCGCTGCGCCGCGCGGGGCGCCTGGGGGCGGCCTGCGGCGTGGAGATCGCTTCGCAGGCGATGGCCCTGCATGGCGCGCTGGCCGGTCATGGACGCTCGGCGGCGGGCATGCTGGTGAGCCTGCGTGCGCTGGACCTGAAGGTGCCGCGCCTGGACCTGGTGGAGGGAGACATCCGCGTCAGCGCCCGGCGCGAAGC
This sequence comes from Burkholderiaceae bacterium, assembly GCA_036752305.1. Classification (GTDB taxonomy): domain Bacteria; phylum Pseudomonadota; class Gammaproteobacteria; order Burkholderiales; family Burkholderiaceae_C; genus DAIOSZ01. The sequence goes on along the minus strand of DAIOSZ010000020.1, from coordinate 23,129 downwards.
CGATACCGGCGCGCAATCGCTGTACGGGTTCGAGCTGCATGCCGGCGCCGAACCGCTGCTCAGCGGGCGGGCGACCGTCGTGCTCAGCCTGGCCTCATGAACCAAGCGATCCCCACCCGGGTGACCCGCAAGAGCGCCGCCGCTGGCCCGCGCCGCGCGCTGGTCACGGGCGCGAGCGGCGGCATTGGCGAGGCGATTGCCCGCCAACTGGCCGCCGAGGGCTGCGCGGTGCTGGTGCATGCGTCCGGGCGGCCGGAGCGTGCAGGGGAGATCGCCGAATCGATCCGCGGCGCGGGCGGCCAGGCCGAAGCCATCGTGTTCGACGTGACCGATCGGGCCGCGTGCGAGCGCGAGCTGGGTCGCGCGCTGCAGGCCGCCCCGGTGCAGGTGATCGTGCACAACGCGGGCATTCACGACGACGGCGTGTTCGCCGGCATGCGCGCCGAGCAGTGGCAGCGCGTGATCGACGTGAACCTGAACGGTTTCTTCAACGTCACGCAGCCGCTGCTGCTGCCGCTGCTGCGCACGCGCTGGGGGCGCATCATCGCCATCAGTTCGGTGGCCGGTCAGGCGGGCAACCGGGGTCAGGTGAACTACGCGGCGGCCAAGAGCGCGCTGCACGGCGCGGTGAAGGCGCTGGCGCTGGAGCTGGCCTCGCGCGGCGTGACGGTGAACGCGGTGGCGCCGGGCATCATCGCCACCGACATGATCGAAGGCAGTTTCGACGAGACGGCGATCCGCGCGATGGTTCCCATGCAGCGCGCCGGCGAGCCGCGGGAGGTGGCCGACCTGGTGGCGTTTCTGGCCTCGGACAAGGCGGCCTATGTCACCGGCCAGGTGCTGGCCATCAATGGGGGCCTGTACACATGAGCGCGGCGGCGGCAAGTGCCGCGCAGGCGGGCGGTGTGCACCACGCCGAGCAGGTGCTGTTCTTCGTGCTGCTGCAGCTGACGGTGGTGGTGCTCGCGGGGCGGGCGGGCAGCGCGCTGGCTCGGCGCTTTGGCCAATCCACGGCGGTGGGCGAAATCGTCATGGGCATTCTGCTCGGGCCCTCGCTGTTCGGCTGGCTGGCGCCGGGGCTGTTCCAGTATGTGTTCAAGTCGGCGCCGCCCGAGCCGATGCAGGTGCTCTCGCAGATCGGCCTGATCCTGCTGATGTTCCAGATCGGCCTGGAGTTTGATTTTTCGCACCTGACCGAGCGGCGTTTTCGGCGCGTGACGATGGCGGTGGCGACGGCTGGGCTGGTGGCGCCGTTTGCCTTGGGCCTGGCGTTTGGCATGTGGAGCGCGCCGCGGCTGTCGCCGGGGGTGCATCCGCTGACCTCGGGCCTGTTCATCGCCACCGCGTTCTCGATCACGGCGCTGCCCATCCTGGGGCGCATCATGATCGAATTCGACCTGACGCGCCGGCCGCTGGGCGTGATCGCCATCAGCGCCGCCGCCGTGAATGACGTGGTGGGCTGGCTGTTGCTGGCGATGGTCAGCGCGCTGGCGGTGTCCCGGTTCGACGGCGCGTCCTTCGGCTTGAACGTGGCGGCCGTGGCGCTGTTTGGCGCCTTGTGCTGGTGGCTGGCGCGTCCGTTGCTCAAGCGCCTGGTTCAGTGGGGCGGCAGCGCGGCCGATGCGCTGCCCAACGGGCTGCTCGGCGTGGTGCTGGCGTGCGTTTTTGCGGGCGCGATGAGCACCTATCAGCTGGGCATCTTCGCCATCTTCGGCGGTTTCATGCTGGGGGTGTTGCTGCACGACGAGGCCCGCTTCGTGGCCGCGTGGAAAGAGCGCATGGGCCAGTTCGTGACGGTGTTCTTCTTGCCGATCTTTTTTACCTACACCGGACTGCGGACCCAGATCGGCGCGCTCGACACCTGGGAGTTGTGGGGCTGGTGCCTGCTGACCGTGGCGCTGGCCACGCTGGGCAAATGGGGCGCAACCTACCTGGCCGCGCGCGCCGTTGGTGCGAGCGGGCCGGATGCGCGCGTGCTGGGCGTCATGATGAACACGCGCGCGCTGATGGAGCTGATTGTCATCAACGTCGGCTACGACCTGGGCGTGATTTCGCCCAATATGTTCACGATGCTGGTCATCATGGCGATTTTCAGCACCGTGATCACCGCGCCGTTGCTGCGACGCTGGCTGCCGGGCTGCAAGCTGTAGCGCAAGGCTGAAAAAGTCACCCGCGCATTCGCTGGAGCTGCTTCAGACTTGTCTTGGGCTCACGCGCTGAACACGGTGCGCGCGCCGAGGTAGCGCGGCGCGAAGTAGCGATCTCCCAGGCCGGCCTTGCGCACCGTTCCCCCGGTGGAGGGCGCGTGCACGAACTGGTTCTGGCCCACGTAGATGCCCATGTGCGACCAGGGAGCGCCGCTGGTGTTGAAGAACACCAGGTCGCCGCGCTGCAGGCGGTCGGGCTCCACGGGGGCGCTGGCGGCAGCCCATTGCGCGGTACTGCGCGGCAGACGGGGAGTCGCGGCTCCCCCAGCCGCCGCCACGCGGGCGAAGACGTAGCTGACCAGCCCGCTGCAATCGAAACCGCCCTCGGGAGTGTTGCCGCCGCGCGTGTAGGGCGTGTTGACGACCAGCAGCGCGCGTGCGACCGCTTCCTCGCGCAAACGGCCATCCAGCTGCACACGCGAAGCGGCGCCCGGCGGAGGCAGGGGAGGTGCGGCGATGGGAGCGGGCGGCGAGGCGACCGGGACGCTCGCTGCCGGCTCGTGGCGCGCGCGGGGCGCTCCACAGCCCGCCAGCAGAGCGGCCAGCGCCGCCGTCAGCTGGCGCCGGGCCAGCCGTGGGACGGGATTGGCCTTGTCTTCCGGTGAACGCATACCCAAATGCTCCTAGTTTGGTAGCATTTTGCGGTATTTGGGCGAGGCTGGCAACGGTGGGCCATGTCGAGACGCCGCTTCACTGGATCCACAGCCGGACCGCATCCCAGGCGCGGCCGACGAAGCCGGCCTGCTCGACGCTTTCCAGCACTTCAAGCGGTTTTTCGGCGATGACGCGGTCACCCAGGCTCACCTGCAGGCTACCCAGGGGCTGGCCCTTGAGCTGCGGGGCTTGGATCGGCTCGGGACGGATGATGCGCGTGACGATCTTGGCGTGCTCGCCCGCCGGAACGGCGACGACGATGGGTTCAGGGCGGCCGAGCTTGACTTCGCTGGCCTGGCCTTTCCAGATGCGGGGCGTGGCGGCGCTCTGGTTGGCGTCGTACAGCTTGAGCGCATCGTAGGCGGTGTAGCCCCAGTTGAGCAGTTTCTGCGACTCGTTGGCGCGCGCGCTCTCGCTGGAGGCGCCCAGCAGCACCGACAACAGACGGCGGCCCTTGAGGTTGGGGAAGTCGCGCCGCGCCGTGGCGATGAGGCAATAGCCCGCAGCATCGGTATGGCCGGTTTTCAGGCCGTCCACCGTCGGGTCGCGGAACAGCAGCAGGTTGCGGTTGCTGTCGTTCATCGCGGGCGTGCCGGGGTAGCGGTACTTCTGGATGGCGTAGACCTTGACGTCGTCGGGAAAGTCCAGGATCAGGCGCCGCGACAAAGTGGCCAGATCGCGCGCCGTGGTGGTGTGACCGGGTGCGGTCAGGCCTTCAGGATTCTTGTAGGTGGTGGCGGTCATGCCCAGTGCCTGGGCTTGCGTGTTCATGAGCTGCACGAAGCGCTCGACCGTTCCGCCCACGGTCTCGGCCAACGCGACGGTGGCGTCGTTGCCGGACTGGACGATCATGCCTTTGATGAGATCGTCCACCGGGACCTGCATCTTGGGGTCGATGAACATGCGCGAACCGGGCATCTTCCAGGCGCGCTCGCTGATCTGGATTTTCTGTGCGCGGTCGAGCTTCTTGGCGCGCAGCGCGTCAAATACCAGGTAGGCGGTCATCAGTTTGGTCAGCGACGCGGGCTCGACGGCCTTGTTCGAGTCCTTTTCGGCCAGCACCTGATTGGCCGACAAATCCACCAGCAGATAGGCGCGCGCCGCGATCTCGGGTGGCTGCAAGAGCACCGGGGAAGCGGCGGCAGCGGTGGGGGTTTGCGAGAGCGACGGCGTGGCCATCGCCACGCCCAGGCACAGGGCCACGAGAACTGATTTCATCGGAACACGAAAGATGGCTAGGCGGCCAGGTGCCGCAGCACCAGGCCTTTGAGAAGGGGCAATTTGCCGTGGAAAAAATGACCCGCGTGGGGTACGACGGTGATGGGCAGCGACTGCGGCCGGGCCCAATCGAGCGTGGCGGCCAGCGGGACCACGTCATCGTCTTCGCCGTGGACGACGAGCGCGCGCGGGTGCAGCGCGTCGGCCAGCGGTGGAACGGAAAAGCGCGAGGTGGCAGTGCCGACCAGCACCAGGTGCGTGACGTCAGACAGCGCGGGTTCCTGCGCGAGCGCGCGCAGCGTGACGTAGGCGCCGAAGGAAAATCCGCCCAGGGCCAGCGCCGGGGCCTGCGTGCGCTGGCGAAGCTCCCGCACGATGGTGGCCAGGTCCTCGGATTCGCCGGCGCCATCGTCGTGCGAGCCTTCGCTGGCGCCCACGCCACGAAAATTGAAGCGCAGCGCATCCCACCCGGCCTGCGTGAAGGCGCGCGCGAGGGTCTGCACGACCTTGTTGTTCATCGTTCCGGCGAACAGAGGATGGGGATGCGCGATCACGGCCAGCCCACGCGCCGCCGCGGCACCAGTTCCGGCGTCGCGCGCGGCGGACTCCAGCACGGCCTCGATGCGGCCCGCGCCGCCTTGCAGATACAGGACTTGTCCCCCTGGGCTCACGATGGGACTTTCAACGGCCTATGTTGTCCGGCAGCACCAGGCGCTCCACCACCTGGCCGTCGCGCAGGTGCGAGCGCACGATTTCGTCGATGTCTTCGGGATCGACGTAGGTGTACCAGACCGCGTCTGGATAGACCACCGCCACCGGGCCTCCGGCGCAGCGGTCCAGGCAGCCTGCCTTGTTGACGCGCACGCCGCCCTTGCCGGCCAGGCCCAGGCTCTTGACGGCGGCCTTGCAACGGTCGAACCCCTCCTTGGCGCCATGTTGAGAACAGCTGTCCTCGCCATTCGTGCGTTCGTTGAGGCAAAAAAAGATGTGCCGCCGGTAATACGACGGCAGGGAGGTGGCTTCGGACATGCGGCGATTTTAGGCCTTGGCCTCCCGCAACCCGCCTTGTGCAGGGCTATTCGGCGGGACGTTCGGGCCGTGTGACGAACACCAGCAGATGCGCCATGGCCAGATACGGCCAGACCCAGCCCAACCACTGGACCAGTCCGTGAAAACGTGCAAAACGGCCCTGTTCCCACAACTGAACGGTCTGCGCGTAATACACGTTGTGGCTGGCCTCGCTCAACAGGCTGGCTTGCACAGCCAGACAAACGATGGCCAGGACGCCAAGCGCGCGCCGCCCGAACAGCGCCAGGATCAGGCCGGCTGTCGCGCCCATGAGCAGGCCGACGCGTACCGTCGGCGTGAAGGGTGCGCTGCTGGCCGAAGGCCCGAACGACAAGGCCGCCGACAGGGCCGTGGCCATGACCGCCACCGCGCAAACCAGCAGCCAGGCCAGCGGCCGCCAGCGCCGCGCGCGCAGGATCACGTAGGACATCAGCAAGGGCGCGAGCAGGCCCAGCGCCACGGCCAGGGTCTGCCCGGCGGGCGACAGCGGATAGATCGGCTCCGGACCGAAGCTCAGTCCATCGAACAAGGTGCTGCCTTCCAGCAATTCGGTCACCCAGGCCTTGAACTTTTCCAGCATGTCACCCAGGCCCAGGGGCAACGCGAGGGGATAGACCAGCGCGGCGGGCCAAACCGCCATGAGCACTTGCAAGCCCTTGACGCGAGCGGCGAAAAAATGTGCCTGCACGCGATCCCAGCCGACCACCGCGCCAGCCCGGAACAGTCCGAACCCCATCCAAGCTCCGAGCGCCGCGCCCGCTGAATTGAGCAGCCAATCGACGTTGGAGGGCACGCGGCCGGGTTGCAAGGTCTGCAAGGCCTCCATCAGCGCCGACAGTGCGCTGCAGGCGAACCAGGAAACCGCGGTCGCGGCAAAGGGACGAGGACAGCAGCCGCTGCGTAGCAGCGCGAGGAAGACGAGCAGACCCAGCGGAACGTAGCCCGCCACGTTGATGAGCACGTCAAAGCCCGACCAGTACTGAGGCCACGGCGCGGTGACATAGGCCCACAGCGGAACCCCACGGTCGCGCCAGCCGCTGAACGGAAACAAGCTGGCGTAGGTGACCAATGCCGCGTACAGCGCGGCAAGCGGAAAGGCGGATGTCGCGCGGGGCTTCACACGGCGGGCCTCGCACCGTTTAGAACGGCTTGACGACAACCAGGATCACGGCGGCCAACATCAGCAGAACCGGCGCCTCGTTGAACCAGCGGAACCAGACATGCGAATGCATCGCCGCGCCCGCCCGAAAACCTCGCAGCATGCGCGCGCAGGCCCAGTGGTAGGCCAGCGTGAGCAGCACGACCAGGAGCTTGGTGTGCATCCAGGCTTGACCCGCCCCCACGCCATAACCCAGCCACAGCCACAAGCCGAGGCCCACCGCGGGAATCGCCAGCATGGTCATGAAGCGCAGGAGTTTGCCGGCCATCAGCAACAAGCGCTCGCGCTCGGCGGTCGAACCCGGCGGGACCATGGCCAAGTTCACGAAGATGCGCGGTAGGTAGAACAGCCCCGCGAACCAACTGGAGATAAACACGATGTGAAAGGCTTTGATCCAGAGCATGGGCATCCTCCTTACAACGCCCGCGCAGGGCGGGCATCGAACATGACGAAGCTTGCGGATCGGATGGGCACGGTTACTGCACCGCGAACGCGTCGGTGCAATGCGCGCGCCCGTGCTCGTGATAGAAGATGGCGATGATGGGGCCCAGCGACAGCATCAGCAGGCCCCAGGCCAGCGGCAGGCCCCAGGAGACGGCCAGGGGCGCCAGGGCAATGCAGGCCAGGCAAATGAGTGGCAGGAGCCAGTCCTGCTGCTGGACGCGCGAGATGAAGCGGTATAGACCCCACAGCGCAACCACGTACAGGCCTTCGGCCACGGCCACGCAGCCGATCGCATAAGTGGCGGACACGCCGTGAGCGGTGGCGCCTTCGGCGATGGCCGCCGCGTGAGCGCCTGCGTCCAGCCGGACCTTGAGCACATCGGCCACGACCTCCAGCCCCGCGCCGACCGCCGCCAATGCCGCGAACACCACCACATGGCCGTAGCCCCAGGGAAACGCGCGTTCGCGATGGTGGTGCAGGGCTTCGGCCGAGGGCACTAGAAAGTACATCCACCACAGGCAGAACACCAGGAGCATGCAGCCAAAGCCGACCAGGGTCACGTTGAACGACCAGGCCCAGTCCATCGCTGCCCAGATGCTGGCCACCGAGTTGGCGGCGCCGAGGATGCCCTCGCCGAGGACGATGATGACCAGCAGGCCATAGCGCTCGGCGATGTGGTGCGCATGCCAGGGCGTGTGGCTGGCGCGCTCGGCCCACACTGGAACCGACAGCTCGCCCACCCACAGCAAGCCGAACACGGCCCACAGGGCTCCGCCCGCGAGAACATCGGATTGCGTGGCCCAGAGGAAAAGCAGCCAGCCGATCTGGACCGTGGCGATACCGACGGCGTAGCGCATGCATGCCCAGTAGCCGGCCGGGTGGCCATGCGCGGCGCGTACCCACTGCGCGCACAGCGCCAGACGCATGACCACGTAGCCCCCGATGCCCGCGTTGAACTTGCCTTCGAAGAACCCCGGCACGCCGGCCGCCAGCGCCAGCACACCGACCATTTGCACCATGGTCAGGATGCGGAACGCAGGCGTGTCGTCATCATACGCGGAGGCGAACCAGGTGTAGTTCATCCACGCCCACCAGATCGCGCTAAAAGCGATCACAAAGCCGACCAAGGCCTGGCCCGTATGGTGCGCCACGATGCCGTGGTGCAACATGGACGCCGACTGCGCGATGGCTACCACGAACACCAGATCGAACAGCAGTTCCAGCGGTGTGGCGACGCGGTGCGCCTCATGGATGTCTCGACCTTGTGCGCGGCGGCGTGGCGCTGGCACGGGCTGGGCAGTGGGAGAAGGCACGGGAGACATGAGCAACGAACTGGGACAAAGGCAGGGCAGTATAGGTTCGCTGGCCTCGCGCGCGCACTCCGATTCCCCATGCCGCTCCGCGCTACCAGCGGCTGGCGGGCTGGGCCATCAGATTACGCAGATGGCGCCGCCGACGTGCACCATTCGCAAATGAAAACGCCCAACCGAGAACGGTTGGGCGCTGAATAGTGGTGGCCTGGGGCTGGTTCCAAGAAGGCTTGCAACCCCGCGCCAACACTAGCTTTTCTCATCTCTCCTGTTCTCTGGGTACATCATTGGGTACACCAGACCAATCAAGAGGAACTGTGGAATCGAACCACTAGTCTGAGCGCCATTGTCTCACGATTCAGGCGGTCCGTGTACGCTGAGCAAGCGCATCCCAGTAGGGGGGCATACCGGGCCGTAAAGAGGGCGGCGGCGAACCCTGGAAAGCGCCCTGGCGGGCATTCACGCCCCCCAGTGGCGATTGCCTCTTCCTCTCCAATGCGCTATCATTGGGGCGTCAGCGTATGAACGGAGCAGCGAAAGCTGTGCGTTGATCCCACCCCGCAAGGGGCCCCCACCCAAGCGTAGGGATAGCCAAGAGGTCCGATTTTTTCCAACGCCCTCCCCCTGTGGAGGGCGTTTTCATTTCGGCGCCTTGATCGGCCGGCCGTTCAGCGTGTTGTGCAGGATCACGAAGAACCCGATCTTCTTGCGCGATGGCCTGTTGGCATGCAGCCTGTCGCGCACGTAGGCGCTCTGCACGAACAGGTTCAACGGGACAGCCTTCGAGCTGGACCGCGAGGCGGTGAAGTACACCTCGTAGGTGTCCTCTTGGCCCGTCGCCGCATTGAGCCGCCTCACTGTGAAGAAGTTGCCGTGATCCGTGTGGAAACACGGCGACGTGGGCAAGGCACGCACGATCTCGGGCAACAGCCGGGACTGCGCGTAGCGCCCGAAATCGAAGATGCGCGTCTCCCGCGAATCCGCGTACCCCAGCGGCCCCTTCGGGTCCTCGATCCCGTCCACGCCGCGCGTGAAGCAATGCAGGCTGAAGATCACCTGGACCGGGTAAGCGCGCGCCGGTTTGCCGGCCTGTGCGGCCTGCTCGAACGTATGCACGAAGGGGTGCAAGTGGGACACGTCGTAGTTCGTGCCCTCGTGGACGAATGGCCTCCATGCGATCATGGTTTGACCACTGACACGAGGCCCAGTCCCTTCTTGACCGCACGCGCCTTCCGGTAAGTCTTGCCCTCGGCGCGCTTGGCGATTTCCTCCTTCGCAAGCGGCTCCGCCCCAGCGATCAGGCCAGTCAGCCGATACTCGTTGGAGTTGTGGCGCCCGCCCGGCTGCGGCCGCAGGATGCGCTCGATCATTCCGTCCTTCTCCAGCTTTGCCAGCCGCCGACGCACCGTGGTCGGGTCTTTGCCGATCGTGTCGGCGATCAGCTTCTTGGACGGAAATGCGAGCTGATTGGCCTTCCACCAGTGTGCTGCGATCACCAGCACGATATTCATGTCAACAGGGTCCAGGCCCAGCGCCTGCTGACGCAGGATGATCGTGCTGGGGATGCAGGTCCAGCCGGCATCCATCAGGGGCTTGCCCCACTTCTTCTCGTTTTCTCGCACCGCGGCCTTCGGATCGGATTCCGGCCCGGGCACAGGCGCGACTGCTGCAACGCTCATGACAATCTCCAGTTCGTTCAATGGCTCTCAGCATAAGCAAGCCAAGGCCGCGATCCCAGAGATCAGGCCGTACCACAGGGAGGCACCTGCACCTCCCACCCGCTTATCTATGTTCCGTGTGCTACCGCTTGATGTGCTTGCCCTGCATCCTTCTTCGGGGGGCGTGCACACCGCCCAGGTGGGAGGCGAAGATACCTTCCAATGGGGGGCATCAACACCCCCCATTGGCGAAATTCTAGATGGTGGCCAGCGCCAGAAAACAACAACACACAAGCCAGCTCACGCCGCAGGCGTCTAAGCCTTGGCCGATGGGCTTTTGACACGCTTGGCCATGCTCTTGAAGATCGGCCCGGTGGGGCCGGTCAGCGGGAGAAGATCCCGCCGGATGGCGACGGCCTGGGTGGGCAGTGGCACGAGGTGGGTCGGCGTGCGGCTGTCTCGCTTCTTCCATTCCCGCAGTTTCATCTTCTCCGGCGGGCAACGCCACACCGCTTGATCGAGGTTGACGTTCTCCCAATGCGCGAGGCGCAACTGACCGGGGCGCTGGAACAGCAACGGCGACAGTTGCAGGGCCGCACGGGTGATGACGTTGCCGCTGTAGGCCTGAACGTCTCGCAGCAACTGCCCCAGCTTCTGGGGATCGGTGATGGCCGCATAGTGGCGGGCACGCGGCGCCGGCAAACCACCGGTGCGCTTGTTTACGAAGTTTTGCCCCGGCCCCAGCGTCCCCACATCCACCGCATACTGGAACACGTGCTGCACCGCTTCGCGCACCCGCTGCGCTGTCTCCAGATGGCCACGCTCCTTGATGCGGTGCAGGCAGCGAACCACTTCCGTGGGGGCGATGGTGTCCATCGCCAGCGCGCCGATCCACGGGAAGATGTGCAGTTCCAGGTGGCGCATCACCTTCACGGCATAGCTGTCCGACCACTCCTGATCCTTCTTCGCCTGGGCGTGCCAGGCGCGGGCCGTGAGTTCGAAGGTGTTCAGTCGAGAAACGCGCTCGCGCTCCTTCTCCACCCGGCGTGCCTCCCGGGGATCGATGCCGTCGGCGCGCTTCTCGGCTTCGGCGCGCGCCTTCTTGCGCGCCGCCGCGAGCGACACCACCGGATAGTGGCCGAGGCTCAGTTTGGCTTCTTTGCCAAACTGCTTGTAGCGGTAGACCCACACCTTGCCGGTCGGTCGGACGCGAAGGTAAAGACCCTCGCCATCCGCCAGCAGGTATTCCTTGTCACGCGGCGCTGCCGCCTTGATCTGAAGCTCGCTGAGTTGTCCCATGGTGTACCCAAAAACGACTGCGGTTGAAAAGCAGTCTGGGGTACACCGATGGGTACACGCAAGAACAGGATTTTGTGAGATTGAACGATACCGCTTGAGCCGCCTTTTCGGGCTAAGCCCTTGATTTACAAGGACTTCTGAGCTGACTTGGGATCGTCTGAGAAAGAAAGATGGTGGCCTGGGGCGGAATCGAACCACCGACACAAGGATTTTCAGTCCTCTGCTCTACCGACTGAGCTACCGGGCCAAGGGCAGCAAGTGTAACACGCCGACGGCCCGGTCAACCGCGCTTGCCTCGCGACAAATCCACGCCCAACTGCTTGAGCTTTCGGTACAGGTGGGTGCGCTCCAACCCGGTTTTTTCGGCAACACGGGTCATGGAGCCCGATTCCTTGGCGAGGTGGAACTCGAAATACGCTTTCTCGAACTCGTCTCGCGCGTCGCGCAGGGGTTTGTCGAGGTCGAAATAGCGGCTGGGCTGCAATTCCTGTGGCGTGTTGGGGCTTCCGTCGCCCAAATCGGGGCCTGAGCGTGCGTGAAGCCCACCACTCAACGCCGCGGTGGGCTGGCGTGCGCTCTTTCCGCCGTTGTCCTTGGCCAGGGCCTGCTCCACAGCCTTGAGCAGCTTTTGCAGCGTGATGGGTTTTTCGAGGAAGGAATGCGCACCAATCCGCGTGGCTTGCACGGCGGTGTCGATCGTCGCGTGGCCGCTCATCATGATGACCGGCATCGACAACAAGCCGGCGGACGACCATTCCTTGAGCAGGCTGACGCCGTCGGTATCGGGCATCCAGATGTCGAGCAACACCAGATCAGGTTGGCTGTTCTGACGCGCCGCACGGGCTTGCGCGGCATTCTCCGCCAAGTCAACCTGATGGCCTTCGTCATTCAGGATTTCGGAGAGCAGTTCACGTATGCCGTGCTCGTCGTCAACGACCAGTATGTTTGCCATGAAATGTATGTTTTTGCTAGGTGCCCGGTCACTTGACCGGAAATGATAGCGATACTTGCGCGCCGCGCGTGCGTCCGCCCTCGACGAGGTTCGAAACTTCCACGCGCGCGCCGTGTTCGTCGGCGATTTTCTTCACCACGGCCAGCCCCAGGCCGGTGCCCTTGGGTTTGGTGGTGACGTAGGGCTCGAAGACCCGCTTGAGCATCGCCGGCGGAAACCCGGGTCCGCTGTCACGCACCAGCAGGCGGACTTCGCCGAGGGTGGGGTTGAAGCGCGTCTGCAGGCAAACCGGCTCAGCCTGCGTGGCCTCCGATGCGTCTTGTGCGTTTTGCACCAGATTGTGGATGACTTGCCGCAATTGCTCCGCGTCGCCCTGAATGGGCGGAAGGTCGGGCTCCAGATCGGACTGGACGGCGATTTTGGCGTTCTCCGGGTTGTACAGGTGCAGGATGTCGGCTACCAGGGCATTGAGGTCCAGCGCCACCAGACGCGCCGATGGTAGCCGCGCGTAGTCGCGGAATTCATTGACCAGGCGCTTCATGGCCTCGACCTGATCGACGATGGTTTTGACGGATTTGTCGAGGATCGCCTGCTCGTTGCCCGGGAGCTTGCCGTCGAGCTTCATGTGCAGGCGCTCGGCCGACAGTTGGATGGGCGTGAGCGGGTTCTTGATTTCGTGCGCCAGACGCCGTGCCACCTCTCCCCAGGCTTGCGCACGCTGCGCGGAGACGATCTCCGAGATGTCGTCAAAGACCAGCAGGCGGCGGTTGCCCGGCAGGGGCGCGCCACGCGCCAGCAAGCTGATCGCGCCGTCGCCAGGCCCCAGGGCCGCGTTGCCTCCGGTGCGCAACTCGAAAGCGTCCTGCCAATGATCGAGTGCATGCTCGCTCTCGGACTGCAAGGCGCGAAAGTGACGGTCAACGGCGCTGGCGAAGTCGGCCAGGCCGGCAACCTGAGCCAGGGGCTTGCCCTCGAAGGCTGCCAAGGGTTCCCGCAGGATGCGCGTGGCGCCCGGATTGCTCATGCGGATCACGCCATCCTCGCCCAGCACGATGACGCCCGAACTGAGGTTGTCCAGGATCGTTTGCAGATTGGCACGTTCGTTGGACAACTGCTGGATACTGGTTTGCACCGCCGCGCGCGCGTCGGCCAGTTGCTGCGTCATATCGGCGAAAGACCGGGTAAGGCCGCCCAGCTCATCCTTGCCCTGCAGCACCGGCTTGGGGCGCAGGTCGCCGGCGGCAACTTCGCGCACGCCCTCGGCGAGCAACAGCATCGGGGTGGCCATCTGGCGGCCGAGCGTCACGGCCAGCAGCACCGCGCCAAACACGGCGAGCACCAGGCTCAGCGTCAGAGTCCCAATGTACATGCGCTGCAAGCCGCTGCGCGCCAGCGCGCGTTCCTGGTATTCACCATAGGCGGCCTGAACCTGCAAGGCGTTGCGCACCATGGTCTCGGGCAGATGCTGCACCACTTCCAGCACCCGAGGCTCGCTTTGCAGCCCAAACCCCGGCGCCGCCACCTGCGCCAGCACGCGGATGCGCGGGGTGCCCTGACCAGTGGCGACCATCTCTTCGAGGCCTTCCACCGAGGCTTCCAAGCGCTTTTGCCGCACCTCGCGCAACTGGTTTGCGCTCATGCGTTCGCTGCCGAGCTTGAAGCGCGACACCCCCCCGCCGCCCAGATAGACACCGTTGCCAGACCATAGCGCCACGTCCTGCGCCGCGAGTTGATCGCGGATGCGCTCCAGTTGCAGCGCCGCGGCCGTATCCGACAGGGGGCCCAACTGATCCGCCGTCGCACGCGTCTTGGCCGAGAGCGTTTCGGTGAATACGTTCAAGGTTGCGCGCCCGAGGTTCAAGCCGGCGTCGAGCGCGCCCTCGACCTTCACGTCAAACCAGCTTTCGATCGAGCGCGTGACGAACTGGTACGACACGGCATAGATCAGCAGGCCGGGCGCGCAGCCGACCAGCGCGAACACCGCAGCAAGCTTGACGAGCAGGCGACTGCCGAAATGCCCGCGCCGCCATTGCAGCAGCAGTCGGGTACCAGCCGCCACAATGCCCAGTACCAGAAGCGACGCGACCACCGCATTCAGCAGGAACAGACGAGGGTAGTAGCGCTCGTACAACTCGCGGTTGTTCGTCGCCTGCGTCAGCAGCAGCATCAGGACCAGGCCGATGAGCACCATCAGCAGCGCGACGGAGCCAATCAGCTTCCGGTAATTGCGCTCGGACAGGCCGAAAGTGGCGCCCTGCGTCGCGCCGCCCGCGGAGGGCGAGGCGCTCACCGCATGGGCTCCACGGGCAGCCGCACGGTCCTGCTGGTGGCCAGCGTCCAGTCGGACTGGCCGATGG
>DAIOSZ010000020.1:0-8793 GCA_036752305.1 Burkholderiaceae bacterium | reverse complement strand
CCCCGATTTGGAACAGCCGCGGCAGTTGGGCCTGGTCGAGCCGGAAGCGAAACTCCAGCGTATGGCGCGCGTCGGGCTCAACGTCCTGGGCATCGCCAATGCGCCAACGTGAAATGCGCTGCAACGCGCTGAGCGCTTGCGGCAGGTTGTCGAAATTCTGCCCCAGCGAGGTGTCGGCGACGTTGGCGGCCGCGGGTTCACCCGAGGCCAAGGTGGCCACGCGCCAACGCTGTGTGAGTGGCAGATACGACAGACGGATGCGCCGCGTGGCGTGCAACAGGCGCTTGTCCCACCAATACCAGCGGTCGCGGTACAGCGTGGCCTCGGCCACGAAAACCAGCGGAACGCCCTTGGTCAGCGCGTCTTCCACCGGCTGTGGCAGGTCGAACTGCAACGTGGCCGACAGATACACCGCTTCCTCGCCGCGTTCCAGCCGCAACTGCGCCACCTCCACCGGCTCGGCGCGCGCGGCAAGCGCCAGGCACAACCCGGCCACCAGGGCCCAAACGGCGCGCGCCAACAGCCGCCACCTGCCCTCAGGCGAGGCGTTTGCGCAACAACGCGTAGTAAAAGCCATCATGGTCACCGCTGTGATTGTCCGGGACTGCGCCATGCCCTTCTGGAATTCCCGGCAGCAAATGCCCAGGCGCGCGCAGGAGTTGCGCATCGGTGTTGTGCGCAAGAAACGTTTTGATTGACTGTTCGCCCTCCTCGCGAAATACCGAACAGGTCGCATACAGCAGCGCGCCGCCGGGTGCAAGCTGGGGCCACAACACCGTCAGGAGGCGTTGTTGGACCGCCGCAATGGTGGTCACGTCGGCTTCGCGCCGCAGCCACGGCACGTCCGGATGCCGGCGCACGATGCCCGAGGCGCTGCACGGCGCGTCCAGCAGGATCGCGTCCCAGGGTTTGCCATCCCAATAGGCCGCGCTGTCGCCGGCATCGGCCGTGCGGACGTCCGCCGCGAGCCCGAGGCGGCTGAGATTGGCGTGGATGCGTGCCGAACGCTTGGCCGACAGATCCAGCGCCGTCAGCGCCAGATCGGCCCGTTCGAGCAGGTGGGCCGTTTTTCCGCCGGGCGCCGCGCAGGCGTCGAGCACGCGCGCCGGGCGGCCCACGGGCGCCTCGAATGCACCCAGCAGCAGCGGAGCGGCCAATTGCGCGGCGGCGTCCTGCACCGATACCCAACCTTCGGCAAAACCCGGCAGCTCGGCCACGTCGCACGCCCGCTCCAGGCGCAGGCCGTCTTCGCCGAATGCTTGCGCGGGCAGCCCGGCGTCCTGGAGCAGGTGCAGGTACGCTTGGCGCGTGGTACGGCGCCGGTTCACGCGCAGGTGCATCGGCGCCGCGCGGCGGCTGGCATCGAGCAGGGCTTCCCACTGCCGCGGATGATCGTGGCGCAGCCGCTCCACCCACCAGGCCGGGTGGTTCCAGCGTGCTTCGGGCTCCTCGGCCGTGGCCGCGAGACTGATGTCGCGTTCGCGCAGGAAGCGCCGCAGCACCGCATTGATGAACCCGGCAGACGCGCGAAGCTTGGGCTCGGCCCGCGCCGCGGCCACCGCTTGATCGACGACGGTGAACTCGGCATACCGTGGCTTGCCACCGGGAGGCAGGGGCTCGGCCAGCAAGGCCAGCGCGGCGCGCAGCAAAGCGTCCACATCGGGCGCGGGCGCACGCGGCGCCAGGCGGCGGCGCAGGGCAAGGGACTGCCCCCATTGCCGCAGCACCGCGTAGCAGATGGCCTGGGCTGCTGGCCGCAACGCGCCATCCACCCGCGCCAGGCTCTCCGTCGCGGTCGTTTGGTTGCGCAGACCGGAGAGGACCGGCACGACTGCGCGCAAGATCTGCGCCAACGGAACGCCGGACGCCCCTTTTTCAGCAGTGTTTTGGCCCGTCATGATGATGAATCGCCCACGGGCAGCTATGATTTTTGAAGTTGCCGCGCTTATGAACGCGGCTGAGTGAGTGTGGCATCTGCCCCGCGCGACTCGACTGCGTAGCCACCCGGGCCCTTGCGCAACAGCGCTTGGTAGCGCCAGGGTGGGCCGGACTGACCCGGCGGCTGGACCGCCAGCCGCACGTCGATCTGCTCGCTCGGGCCAACGAAGAACATGTCCGGGGCGCGGCCCACGATGGAGGCGGCTTCCTCGGCCGTCAGGCGCTTGGGCGGGGTGGCCTTGGCATATTCAGCTCGCAAATCGGCCAGGCGGCGAACGGCGGCGGCCGACGCGTCGGCCATGGCTTGAACGAGGGGCAGGGGGGCCAAATTGGCCTCCAGGCGTTTCTGTCCGGTACCCAGTGACAGCAACTGCGCCAGTGCGGGCGAATCACCACCCGTGCCGTAGACCGTATCGCGGTCCAGCCCGGCGGTCACCATCAATTCGTGCATCGAGCCGAAGCCCTTCAAGCCGCGTTGCGCCGACAGTTGGGTGCGCGCTTGCGTGATGCGCCGCGCCGCCGCTTCTGCCTGCGGTTTTTCATAGTTGAACATCAGGCGCAGCAAGCGCTCCCATTCATCGGGAAGCAGCAGGTTCGCGTCGGGACGCAACGCTGCGTCGGCGAGCCAGACGCGCACCGGCAGCTCCCCCACGTCGATTTGGTAGGGCCCCCCGCCCAGGCGCCAGCGCCGGGGGTCTGGCGCTGGCGGTTGTGTGCCGGGAATCGGGGGTTGCGCGCGCTCAATCGCGTCGGTGAGCAGCAACTGCGCGGCGGTGAAATCCAGCGCGCCGCGCGCGGCAAATTCGGCGAGCGTGCCGTCGCGCTGATGCCGCGCCAGCGCGGCATCGAGCCGCAGCGTCGACGCAACGCCCAGTACCAGCACCGAGACGAGCACCAGCACGGCGAGCACGAACATGAGCACGTAGCCCTGCTCGGCCGTCCGTGCGCGCATCACCGGCTCTTACACCAGCAGCGCGTTGACGCGGCGCACGTAGCTGGCGGGATCCTCGGGCATGCCGCCTTCGGCCAGCAGCGCCTGGTCGAACAGAATCTGCGCCAGATCGTCAAAGTGGCTCGAATCCTGGAGTTTCTTGACCAGCGCGTGCTCCGGATTGATCTCCAGCACCGGCTTGACCTCCGCCCCACCTTGGCCGGCCTGCTTCAGCAGGCGTGACATCTGCGTGCTGATGCCGCCATCCTGAACCACCAGGCAAGCGGGCGAATCCACCAGGCGCGTGGTGGCGCGCACGTCCTCGGCCTTGTCCTTGAGGGCGGCTTTCAGGCGTTCCAGCAAGGGTTTGAAGGCTTCCGCGGCTTCCTCGGCGGCCTTTTTCTCGGCCTCATCCTGCAACTTGCCCAGATCGACCGCGCCCTTGGAAACGCTCTGCAGCGGCGTGCCGTCGAATTCGTGAAAGTGCGACAGCGCCCACTCGTCCACGCGATCGGTCATCAGGAGCACCTCGATGCCCTTCTTTTTGAACACTTCCAGTTGCGGGCTGTTCTTGGCGGCCAGCAGCGTGTCGGCCGTGACGTAGTAGATGGCCTCCTGGCCTTCCTTCATGCGTGCCTTGTAGTCCGCGAAGCTCACGCTGACCGCGTCGCTCTGCGTCGAGGCAAAACGCAGCAACTTGGCGATCTTGTCGCGATTGGCAAAGTCCTCGCCCAGCCCTTCCTTGAGCACCGCGCCGAATTCGCCGTAGAACTTGGTGTACAGACCCAGCTTGGCCTTGTCCTCGTCGCTCAGCACGTCGGTGACCGCGTCCTCGCCCTCCTTGGGCTCGGCGGCCTTGTCGTGGCGCATCAGATCTTCGAGCAAGCCCAGGATGCGCCGCGTGTTGCCTTCGCGGATCGCCTTCACGTCGCGGCTTTCCTGCAGCAGTTCCCGGCTCACGTTGAGCGGCAGGTCGCTGGAATCCACCACGCCCTTGACGAAGCGCAGGTACTGCGGGAGCAGCGCCTCGGCGTCGTCCATGATGAACACGCGCTTGACGTACAGCTTCAGGCCGCCCTTGCGGTCGCGGTTCCATAGGTCGAATGGCGCTTTCGCGGGCAGGTAGAGCAGCTGCGTGTACTCGGTGGAACCCTCGACGCGGTTGTGCGTCCAGGCCAGCGGGTCTTCAAAGTCATGCGTGATCGCTTTGTAGAACTCGCGGTACTGCTCGTCGGTGATGTCCTTCTTGGGCCGCGTCCACAGCGCATTGGCCTTGTTGACGGTTTCCCACCCGCCGGTCTTGACCATGGTGCCGGGCTGGTCGTTCTCGCCGTCCTTCCACTCTTCCTTTTCCATCAGGATGGGAAGGGCAATGTGGTCGGAGTACTTGCCGATGATGTCCTTGAGCTTCCACGCGCTCAGGTAGTCGCGCGCGTCGTCGCGCAGGTGCAGCGTCACGCTGGTGCCGCGCGCGGCGCGCTCAATGGTCTCGACTTCGAAATCCCCCGTGCCGGTGCTGGTCCAGCGCACGCCCTCGCTCGGGCTCAGGCCGGCGCGACGGGACTCCACGGTGATCTTGTCGGCGACGATGAAGCCGGAATAAAAGCCCACGCCAAACTGGCCGATCAGATTGCCCTGCGCCTTGGCATCGGCTTGCTGCTCGGCGCCCAGGCGGCTGAGAAAGTCGCGCGTGCCGCTCTTGGCAATGGTGCCCAGGTGATCAATGGCTTCCTGCTCGCTCATGCCGATGCCGTTGTCGGCCACGGTGAGCGTCTTGGCCTCCTTGTCGAAGCTGACGCGGATCTGCAGATCCGGATCACCCTCATACAGCGCGCTGTTGTTCATGGCTTCGAAGCGCAGCTTGTCGCAGGCGTCCGAGGCGTTGGAAATCAGCTCCCGCAGGAAGATCTCCTTGTTGGAATACAGCGAGTGGGTGACCAGATGGAGTAGCTGGGCGACTTCGGCCTGAAAGGCGTGGGTATGTTTGCTCATGGTGTTGGCTGCGCGGATGAATTTGGAAACAGGTCGGTGCGATCGCACGACCTCGGATTTGCGTTTGACCAGCCCGCAGATAGGGGTAATCTGGCCAAATGCAAGTCGTTTCGCCGGGGCGATGAGACCCCTTGGCCGCGATTATCGCGGCTCCGGGCCACGCGTCAGAAGCGCTCGCCCGGCCCCAGCAGGCGCCATTGGCCCACGGGCAATTGACCGAGCAGCACCCCACCCACGCGCACGCGCTTGAGGCCGGTGACTTCTAGGCCCACCAATTCGCACATGCGGCGGATCTGGCGCTTCTTGCCTTCGCGCAGCACAAAGCGCAACTGCTCCGGATTCTGCCAATCCACGTGCGCGGGCCTCAGAGGCTTGCCGTCGAGTGCCAGGCCATGGCGCAACAGGCGCAGGCGATCGGCCGGAAAGCGCGCCGAGACTTCCTGATCGTGTGCGCCAAAGCGAACCCTTACCAGGTACTCTTTCTCGACCGACGAGTCCTCGCCAATCAGCTGTCTGGCCACGCGGCCATCCTGCGTCAGCACCAGCAGGCCGGTGGAGTCGATGTCCAGTCGCCCGGCAGGCGCCAGGCTGCGCGGAGCAGGGGTCCGGCGGGCGCCTCGGGGGCCGGGACCGCCAGGCCAGCAACGATCCGGCGTGATCAGAACGGCAGCCGGTTCGTAGCCATCCTCGGCCTGCCCGCTGACATAGCCGATCGGCTTGTGCAGCAGCACCGTCATCAAGCCTTGCTGCGCCTGGCGTGCGGCTTCCGACACGGTGATCCGGGCTGCCGGCACAACCTTGCTGCCCAGCACCGCTGGCTGGCCGTTCACCCGCACCCAGCCGCGCTCGATCCATGCGTCCGCCTCGCGGCGCGAACACAGGCCGAGTTCCGTCATGCGTTTGTTCAGGCGTATGGCGTTGGAATCGAGCATTGAGCGGCGAGCGCAAAAAAAGAAAAAAGGCCAGCAAATGCTGGCCTAAACATCAAGGATCCGCCGGCCCTAACCGGCGGGTTCCTCAATTCGGCTGGCTTAGGCCAGCGCGTGATTAGAAGGCGTGCAGGACACCCAGGCCGTACCTGGTGACATCGGGAACCAGAACGGAAGAGTAATTCACGCGCACGGCGTCGATGTACAGGCGGGTACGCTTGGACAGGTGATACTTGTAGAACAGTTCGAACGCCTTGTCCTTGGTCGTGCTGTTGCGGGCGAATTGAGCGCCGACTTCGTTGGCGCCAAAGCGGCTGATCGCGCCGAGGTGCCAGCCTTTGCCGAGGGCAGCGGTCGGGCTCACCACGTAGCCAGCGCCGAGCTTGACCATGCCGAGGTCATAAGAACCGGCAAGCGCCCAGGCGGTGCGCTGGCCAACGGCGTGTTTGGTTTCGGCGGTCAGGCCGGCGGCGATCGGGCCGTTGGCGTAGTTCACACGGGCTTGGGTGTAGCTCTTGCAGTTGGCCGTGCAGGGGTTGCCGGTGCCGTTGTCGCCAGAGGTCACGAAGCCGAGGCCAGCGTCCAGGCCGCCCATGTTGGGGGTGGCGTACTGGAACTGGCTGGAACGGCGCGAAGAACCGTACCAAGTCACCGGGCTGATGTTGACGTTGTTCATCGCCGACGAGGTGGAGATTCCGTTGAAGTCGAAACCAGCCATGGACTGCGTGGCAACCGAGCTCGTACGGCCGATGCGGGTGGAACCCCAGCCGCCAGACAGGCCAACCCACGCTTCACGGTTGAAGAAGCCAGTGGCCGAAGCGGTGTTGCTGCCGATTTCCAGATCGTTGTTGGCGGTTTGGAGGTCGAAGTTGGCGCGCAAGCCGCCACCCAGATCCTCAGAACCACGCATACCCCAGCGGGACGGAGTGTGGAAGCTCACGCCGCCGTTGTTTTGACCAAACTTGACACCAGTGGCCTTGCTGTAGCCAATGTCCAGAATACCGTACAGCGTAACGGAAGACTGGGCCATGGCAGCGCCGGAAGCTGCCAGCACAGCCAGAGCAATCAGGGATTTTTTCATTGCGAGTTTCTCCAAGGTTAAACAAGGGGCGCCGGCGCGGTGGCTGCACAGTTCAAGCGATAAACACGAACTGACGGCTGCCGGGACCCGGGCCAACCTCCATTCAGGAAGTTGTTTGGTATTGCAACAGAGGTTAGGAGGGATGCAAAGTGTTTTGCGCCAAATTCCACCGATTGCGTTGTCATGCCGCAACATTCCCGGACTTGATTCTGCGCAGATCGGAGGTGGCCGGATTGGCGTAGAGTGCCGGCATGTCTCGATTGTCCCCGTCCGACCGCCTGCTCGGCACGCTCGACCAGGCCCTGCGCACCGTGTTGGCGCCGGCTCATGCGTCGCGCCCCTGCCCAACCGTGCCGCCCGCCGGCCAGGAAGACGCCCCCCTGTCTGCCGAGCAGGCCGCGCTGTCCGGCGCGCTGATGCGCGTCAACCACGTTGGCGAGGTCTGCGCCCAGGCGCTCTACACCGCGCAGGCGGCAACCACCCGCGACGAGCGGCTGCGCGAGCATTTGCTCAAGGCCAGCCAGGAAGAAACCGACCACCTGGCCTGGACCCGTCAGCGGCTGGACGAACTGGGCGCCCGGCCCTCGCTGCTCAATCCCTTATGGTACGCGGGTGCTTTTGGCATTGGTTTGGTCGCCGGGCGCTTGGGGGGAGACAAAGTCAGCTTGGGTTTTGTGGTTGAAACGGAAAAACAGGTCGAAGCCCATTTGCAGAGTCACCTCGACCGCCTGCCCGATGCCGACCAGGCCTCGCGCGCCATCGTCGCGCAGATGAAGGCCGATGAGCGCCGTCACGCCGACGACGCGCAATACCGCGGCGCGGTGGAGCTGCCCCTGCCCGTCAAAGGCCTGATGCGCGCCGCCGCCAGGCTGATGACGACGGTGGCGCACCGGATCTGAGCGCGCGCGGCCCTCTCAGGCCTCGACCACGTCAAATCCGGTGGTGATCTCGGCCATCTTGCCCAGCATGATGGAGGCAGAGCAGTACTTGTCGTGGCTCATCGCGATGGCGCGCTCCACGGCGGCTGGCGGCAAGCCCTTGCCGGTGACGGTGAACTGCAAGTGAATGCGGGTAAACACCTTGGGATCGGCCGCCGCGCGCTCGCTGCTGAGCTTGACCGAACAGCCGCGCACGTCGTGGCGGCCGCGCTTGAGGATCAGCACCACGTCGTAGGCGGTGCAACCGCCGGTGCCCGCCAGCAATAGTTCCATGGGCCGGGGCGCCAGGTTCTGCCCGCCCAGCTCGGGCCGGGCGGCGTCGGGTGCGCCGTCCATCATCAACGCGTGGCCGGTTCCGGTCTCGGCCAAAAAACCCATGGCCGAGCGCGCGCCGCTGCCTCCCGTCCAACTGACTGTGCATTCCATGGTGCAGAAACCTCCAATATGCGTGGCGACTGATGTAACCGGACGTAAAAATGTTCCGAAACCTGCGGTTCAGGACGCTCAAGGCTGTTGCAATGCAGCAAGAACCCGATACACTTGATTTTGACCCCAAATGCCGCTGCGTGAGCCTCTGGGGTTCTGAGGTTTTAGCATCGTAAGAGTTGTCTCCTCCACCCTCCTAACGGTGGATTCATAGCCCCGGGTTGTATGACCCGGGGCTTTTTTTCGTGCGCCGTATCATGCTGCGCTTTGCCCGCTTGCCCCATTTCCCCATGACCGCCGCCCCGCTCACGCCCGCCGACTACCTGAAGAAAATCCTCACCGCGCGGGTCTACGACGTCGCCATCGAGTCGCCCTTGCAGCCGGCCCATCACCTCAACCGGCGCCTGCACAACCGCGTGCTGCTCAAGCGCGAGGATCAGCAGCCGGTGTTCAGCTTCAAGCTGCGCGGCGCCTACAACAAGATGGCGCATCTGACGCCCGAGCAGCTGGAAAAGGGTGTGATCTGCGCATCGGCGGGCAATCATGCCCAAGGCGTGG
>DAIOSZ010000019.1:15050-27515 GCA_036752305.1 Burkholderiaceae bacterium | reverse complement strand
GGCGTCTCGTTCCTCGCGCTGCTGGCTCTGCACGCGACCAGATTGCGCGGCGAGACCGGCGCCTCCCGCTCATGAGCGGCCTGCGCATCCGCGCCCACCTGGCATTGCGCACCGCCTTCACGTTGGACGTGGACACCCAACTGCCTGGCCAAGGGATCACGGCGATTTTCGGTCCCTCCGGGTGCGGAAAGACGACGCTGCTGCGCGCGGTGGCCGGGCTCGCGCGGCCGTCACCGGGGCAGGTATCGGTCAATGGCGAGACCTGGCAGGACGATGCGCGGGGCATCTGGCTTCCCGCGCACCGGCGGGCGCTGGGCTTCGTGTTCCAGGACGCGCGGCTGTTCCCGCATCTCACGGTGCGCGGCAATCTGGACTTCGGGCTGCGGCGCGTGCCGCCCAATGAGCGGCGCATTGCCCTCGACCAGGCGGTGGAACTGCTGGGCATCGGCGGCTTGATGGAGCGGCTGCCGGCGCAACTGTCGGGCGGCCAGCGCCAGCGCGTGGCCATCGCCCGCGCGCTGGCCGTCAGTCCACGCCTGCTGCTGCTGGACGAGCCGCTGGCCGCGCTCGACACCGCGCGCAAGGCCGAGGTACTGCCCTATTTCGAGCGCTTGCAGCGCGAACTGGCGATTCCGCTGCTGTACGTCACGCACGCCATCGACGAGGTGGCGCGGCTGGCCGATGAGACCTTGCTGATGGAAGCGGGCCGCGCCGTGGCCCAGGGCCCGACGATGCAACTCCTGACACGGCTTGACCTGAGTCTGGCGCGCGAGGACGCGGCCAGCGCGGTGATTGACGGAACGATCGAATCGATCGACGCCCAATACCAACTGATGCAGGTGCGTTTTTCGGGCGGCCAACTGCTGTGCGTGACCGCTCCCGGCCAGACGCGCGCGGAAAACCGGCGCGTGCGGCTGCGCGTACAGGCGCGCGATGTGAGCCTGGCGCTGGAGCGCGCGTGCGACAGCAGCGTGCTCAATATCCTGCCCGCCGTCGTCACGGAGCTGCGCGAATGTGGACCGGCGCAGACGATGGCGGCGCTGGACCTGGGCGGCACGACGCTGCTGGCGCGCATCACGCGCAAATCCGCCGACGCACTGGCGCTGGTGCCCGGCAAGCCGGTTTTCGCGCAGATCAAGGGTGTGGCGGTGCTGGACTGAGCGAAGCGGCCTCAGCGGGCGGATCGGCGGGCACCGGCAACACCTCCACGTCGCGCAGGCGGCGCTCGATCGCGCGGGTGCGCACGCCCACGTCGTCGAATTTGCGGGCGGCCGCCTCGATCGATTTGCGCGTGGCATCCACCACCTCGCCAAACTTGCCAAACTCGGTCTTGACCTGCGCCAGCAGCGCCCAGACCTCCGACGAGCGCTTCTGGATGGCCAAGGTCTTGAAACCCATCTGCAGGCTGCTGAGCATGCCCGCCAGGTTGGCCGGACCCGTGACGATGACGCGGTGCTCCACCTGCAGCGCCTCGATCAGCCCGGCGCGGCGCGTCACTTCAGCGAACAGGCCTTCGGTGGGCAGGTACATCACGGCGAAATCGGTGGTGTGCGGCGGCGCGAGGTACTTGGCGCCGATCTTGCGCGCCTCGGCGCGAATGGACTGCTCAAAGGCGTTGGCGACGCTGGCGATCAGGCCTCGGTCGGCGGTGTCGAAGGCGTCCTGCAGGCGCTGGTAGTGCTCGACAGGGTACTTGGCGTCGATGGGCAGCCACAGGGGCTGGTCGTCCACGCCACCGGGCAGGCGGATGGCAAATTCCACGTGCTCGGCGCTGCCCGGCACCGTCTTGACGTTGCGGCCGAACTGCTCCGGGGTAAACAGTTGCTCGATCAGTCCGCCGAGCTGAATCTCGCCCCAGGCGCCGCGCGTTTTCACGTTGGTCATCACGCGCTTGAGGTCGCCCACGCTGCCGGCCAGCGTCTGCATCTCGCCCAAGCCCTTGTGGACCTGCTCCAGACGGTCGGAGACGAGCTTGAACGACTCACCGAGGCGGCGCTCCAGCGTGTCTTGCAGCTTTTCGTCCACCGTCGCCCGCATGGCTTCGAGCTTGGCGCCGTTGTCGGCCTGCATAGCGGCCAGGCGCTCGCCCATGGTCTGGCGCAACTGCTCGGCATCGTGGCGCTGGCCCTGGACCAGCGCGTCGAGCTGGCGCGTGAGCGCCTCTTGCAGCAGGCCGAACTGCTGGCGCGTGTGCGCCGTGTGCGCCGCCAGTTGCTCGGTGAGCGTCTGGCGGCTCACGTCAAGCTGGCCGGTCGTACCGCTGAGCAGATCGCCAAAGCGCTGCGACAGCGAGGCCTCCAGCGCCAGAAGGTTCTGCGCAACCGCGGCGTCGAGTTGGGTGCTGCGCGAGTGGACGCGCAGATCGAAGGCTTCAAACGCCTGCTGCAACTCCTGCCGACCGGCACGCGATTCGGCCACGGTCAGGCGCAGCTTGTCGTCCAGCGCGCCGGCCAGCGTCGCCTGCGCGGCCTCGCCGCGCGTGGAGGCCGCCTGCAGATGCTGCGCCAGCTGCTCGAACGCTCCGCCGCTGCGTGCCAGCGAAAGCCGCGTCTCGTCGCCCCCCGCTTCCAGCGCCTGCAGGCGGGCCAGCCATTCGGGCGGCAGGTCAACGCGCGGACGCCTCACCCACAGCGCGACAAGCGCGGCGAGCACGAGCACGAGCAGCACCAGCGCGGCAATCAGCAGGAGGGTCGGCGTATCGGCGCTCATGTCTGTCTTGGCCGTCGATCCAGGTCACTATCTTTTTTATAGCTGCTCGTGGACGTTTTTATTGGCCTAGAAGGCAAAAAATATCTCAAAATTGACTTCCAGCGGCCCTCAAAAGGCCTCACGGCGCCGCTTGTCGCGCCTGGGCTTGCGCCCGCACGTAGGACAGCGTGGCGCGGGTGGTGAGCAGTTCGGGATCAATCAGCAGTTCGATCAGCGTGCCCTCGGGGCGCGCGAGCGCGGCCAGGAGCTCAGCCTCGAAGCGTTCGCTCGAATCAAGCCGCACGCCGTGGTAACCAAAGGCCCGAGCCAGCGCCGCGAAGTCTGGTCCGCCGCAGGTCGATCCGCTCACGTGCGCGGGGAACTCGCGCTCCTGGTGCATGCGGATCGTGCCGTAGATGCCGTTGTTGAGCACCAGCACTATGGTCTTGGCGCCATGCTGCACGGCGGTGGACAGCTCCATACCGGTCATCTGAAAGTCCCCGTCTCCCGCGATGGTGAAGGCCGTGCGCCCGGTGATCAGGTTGGCGGCAATGGCGGCCGGGACGCTGGCGCCCGCCGTGGGCGCCAACTGCGTCTTGTGCCCCCGCGCCAACCCGGGATAGCGAAAGTAGCGGTGCAGCCAGGTGGCGAAGTTGCCCGCGCCGTTGCACAGCACCGCATCCGGCGGCAGGTGCTTTTGCAGCGAGGCGATCACCTGGGGCAGGTCAACGCGCGCCGCCGCGCTCCCCGGCGCCAGGCCGGCCAGTGGCTGCGGCGCCTGGTGCGCCGCGTACTCGGCGTTGGCCGCCCGTGCCTGGCCCGCCCAGCGGGGCACTAAGGCATCGCCACCGGGTGGCTCGAGGTCCGCCAGCGCCTCGGCGGCGGCGGTCGGGGTCGCGCAGATGCCGAGATCGGCGCGGTACACGCGGCCCAGTTCCTCGGCTCCGGCATGGATGTGCACGAGACGCTGGCGCGGCTGGGGCACGTCCAACAGCGTATAGCCGGTGGTCGTCATTTCGCCCAGGCGCGGGCCGATGGCGAGCACCAGGTCGGCCGCGCGGATGCGCGCGGCGAGTTTGGGATCAATGCCGATGCCGACGTCTCCCGCGTAGAGCGGGTGCGCATTGTCGAAACTGTCCTGAAAGCGGAACGCCGTGCCCACCGGCAGTTGCCAGCGCTCCGCGAAGCGCTGGAGCGCGCGGGCGCCCTCGGGCGTCCACTGCGAGCCGCCCGCCAGAACGAAGGGGCGCTCGGCGGCCAGCAGCATTTCCCGCGCGCGGGCGAGGTCGTCGGAGGCAACGCCGATCGAAGCGGGCACCACGTATCGGCAGGGGGCGATGCCATCCACCGCCTGCGTGAGCATGTCCTCCGGCAGCACCAGCACGACCGGGCCTGGGCGGCCGTTCATGGCGGTGGAGAACGCACGAGCCAGATACTCGGGAATGCGCCGCGCGTCGTCGATCCGCTCCACGCGTTTGGCCATACCGCCGGTGCTGGGCCCGAACATGGCGCGGTAGTCCATCTCCTGGAAGGCCTCCCGGTCGCGCATGTCGCCACCCACGTCGCCGACAAACAAGACCATCGGCGTGGAGTCCTGAAAAGCGGTGTGCACGCCGATGGAGGCATTGGTGGCGCCCGGCCCGCGCGTGACGAAGGCGATGCCCGGGCGGCGCGTCAGCTTACCCGCCGCCTCGGCCATGAAGGCGGCGCCGCCCTCATGTCGGCAGGTGACGAAGGCGATGCGTTCGCGCTCGGTCCAGAAACCGTCGAGCGCCGCCAGATAGCTCTCGCCCGGCACGCCGAACGCGTGCGTGACGCCTTGCGCCACCAGACACTGGACGAGGAGATGGCCCGCGTGGCGGGGTGGATCGAAAAGGGTTGTCATAGGCGGCAGCAGAGGTGCAAGAGGGCGCCGCGCGGAGCGCGCTGCGGCGATGGTAGTTCAGGTAGCCGCGCGCGTGCGCTGCCCCACCCCCAGCGCCGCCACGACCGCCAACGCCAGCGAGATCGCCGCGCCATACAGCGTGGCGGCATACCAGCCGCGGTCCATGAACAGGCCAAAGATCAACGGCGCGATCGCGAAGCCCACGTCCAGCCCCGAGTACACCGTGCCGTAGACGCGGCCAGTGGCTCCTTTGGGCGTGGCCTTCTTGATCATCAGGTCGCGCGAGGGCCCTCCGATCCCGATGGCGAAGCCGGTGGCGGCCAGCAGGGCCATCGTCGGCCCCGCGCCAAGCAGGCCCGTGGCGCACAACGCCATCAACAGCGCGCCCGCCGTCATGCAAGCGGCGACGACACGCTCGCTGTGCACCGTGCGCGCGGCGACGAAGCCGCCCACCAGCATCCCGGCGGCCCCGCAGAGCATGTAGGCGGTGAGCGTTGCCGTGGCCGCCTCAAAGCTCACGCCGTACACCGCCTTGAGGATGGAGGCGGAGAAGCTCTGCACGACGGCCAGCGTCATCGTTGAGAGCAGGAAAAAGCCAAAGCACCACCACACCACGGGCAGGCGCAAAAACGCCATGTCGCTGGAAGTGCGCGCGCCGTCGGCGTGCCGCGCCACGTGGGTGGACAGCCGCTCGCGCTGCCAGACCAGCAGCGCCAGAACCACCGCGTACATCAAGGCAGCGGCGAAGTAGGCCACGCGCCAGTTGGACGCGGCCGTGGCGATTCCCACCATGAAGACCGTCGCCACCGCCCAGCCCAAATTGCCCGTGACGCCATGCACCGAGAAAGCGTACCCCAGCCGTGGCGCGGAAACGCGCTGGTTCAGAATGGTGAAGTCAATCGGATGAAAGGGCGCGTTGGCCAGCCCCGCGAGCGCGGCCACCAAGGCCAGTCCTGCATAACCAGGGACCAGCGCGCCCGCCAGACAGGCCAGAACGAAGATCGCCAGCGCGCCAAACAGCACCGGCCGGGCACCGAGGCGATCCACCACGAAACCCGACAGCGCCTGCCCGACGCCCGAGACGATGAAAAACACCGACATCAGCGCTCCCAGCTGCGCGAACGATAAGTCCATCTCCTTCGCAAACACGGGGAACAGCGGTGCCAGCAGCATATGGGAAAAGTGCGAACTGGCGTGCGCCAGACCGACCAGGCCGATCACAGCGGCGTCCTGCTTGAGCGGAACCTCAACCGGCCTGGCTGGCGCACCGGCCGCGGCCGCGAGCGGCTGGGAGTTGCGGGTAGCGGGGTTCATCCCCCGATGCTAGTGCAGTGCCCGACGTCGATCGGCACATGAAGCCGCGCCTCCGCCCCCGTGAGGCGTTGCAAGTCCCGTCCATGGCTGTGGTCATGACCGCGGTTTGCGCCTCGCCCCGGGGCCGGACCCATCGGCTGTACCAATGCCTCGCAGCACTGAACACTGCACCGGCCAGATGACGGTGGAAGAAGCCCATACCTGTGCAATGTTTCACATTGCCGGCATATCCAAAGTTGCATTTTTAGTATAAATTTCAAAATTCTTGTGAGAAATTGCCTTTCTTTTTCCTTCGATTTCGCAGCATCCACCTTGCGTCATGACACCCACCCTCCAGCTTGAATTGCGCGGCGGCCGCCGCTGGCTGTGGGCCGCCTTCGCCGCGCACCTGCTCGCATTGGCGGTGTTCGTTGTGCTGGGCAAGCTTGAGTTGACCGTCGTGGTGCTGCAGTTGGTGGCGGCGGTGCTTTCCCTCGTGGGCGTCTGGCTGCTGACCGACACCTTCAACACCCCACCGATCGGGCGGCTGGTCAGTCTGGCGGCGTCGGTTGTCGCGGGCCTGGGCCTTGTTCCGGTGGTGTTCTTCCTCTGGCGTACCCACCAGAAGACCAACGGCGTGGTCATGACCGACGTGAACAAGCGCGCGCTGCGGGCCGCCTTCGAGTCACAGGAAATCAACCAGGCGCAGTACAACGCCTCGAAGTTCTCCGGTTATTCGCAATCCCCCTCGCAATGGGAACAGTTGAACAGCAAACGGGAGCGCATCCGCAAAAACGCGATTCCGGTCGTGGTCCTCGCGGGACTGGCCAGCTCCGAAGACAGCGAGGCCGTGGCGGTCCCGCAAGCACCGGAAGGCATGCCGCTGAGCGGGCCGGACGCGGCGATCTGCCTGACGGCCAAGCGGATATTCGGCGTCTACCATGTGCTGGAAAACGGCGATCGGCCCAATCACTATCTGTCGCGCCGAGAATTGTCGGACGCCGAAATCGCGCTCGTTGATCTGGTCAACCTCGGTCGGCACAACCTGGTGCGCATGATTCTCGAAAGCGAGAAAGACCTCGAGTTCGGCCAGCTCGGCAATGTCTACCGGCTCAAGCTCGACGGCCGGCACGAAGCGAGCCTGGTGCTCATCGACGCTCTGTGGGACGGCCCGCTGCAGCGCTACGTGCCCAAGGGGGCGTTGGTCGCCATCCCGACGCGCGACGCCTGCCTGTTCTGCGATGCCCGCTCTCCCGAGGCGGTGGCCGAACTGGAGCGCTACATGCGCTCGCTCAAGGCGATCGGCAGCACCCCGCTGTCGAGCGAGCTGTTCTACCGCCGCCGGGGCCAGTGGAGCGTCTACGACCCGGCCCAATCGGAAGATAGGCCGACCAAGCCCTCGGTGTTTCCGCGTTCCCGGCCCAGCGTCGCGCCACGGTAGTTCGCCGGGGCGTTGCGTGTACGCCACCCCTGAACTGGCCGCCACGCCAGGGAATGCCAGAGTTTAGAGAACCGCCCCTCGGATATTTCGTCTTCCACGGTCCGCGGCCATTGCAAAACCGGTCGGACGCTCTCACAATGGCGGCATATTGTTGCAGTGCAGCATTTGATGCCCGAACCCTATCTTTTGCAAGGCGACGTCGCCGTCATTCGCATGGACCATCCACCGCTCAACGCGCTGGATCAACCCTTGCGCCAGCGGTTGCACGGGGCCTTGGTCGCCGCGCAGAACGATCTGGCGGTGCAGGCCATCGTGATCACCGGCACCGACCGCGCGTTTTCTTCCGGCGCCGACATGCGCGAGTTCGGCACTGAACGACATATCGCCGAACCGCACCTGCGCAGCCTTGCGGCGACGGTGGAAAACAGCGCCAAGCCCGTGGTGGCGGCCATCGCTGGGCTGGCGCTGGGCGGCGGACTGGAATTGGCCATGGCCTGCCATGCGCGCGTGGTCAGCGAGTCGGCCCGCCTGGGCATGCCGGAATTGCAGTTGGGCCTGATTCCCGGTGCCGGTGGCACGCAACGCCTGCCGCGCCTCGTTGGAATCGAGCGGGCGATCGAAATCATTGCCAAGGCTGAACCGATCCGCACGCGCGAGCTGGCCGACTCTGGCCTGATCGACGCGGAAGTGCCCGACGATGACCCGCTGCCAGCCGCCGTCGCTCTGGCGCACCGCCCGGCGGAGCCGGCACGCATTCGCCGCGCGCGCGACGTGCACTTGGAGCCAGCACGCGTGCGCGAAGCACTGGCCGAGGCTGACAAGTACCGCGCCACCGCCGAGAAGCGTTGGCCCAAGCCCTACGACGCGCTGCTGCAGGCCCTTGAGGCCACGCTGCTGCCCTTTGACGAAGGCATGGCGCGCGAGCGTGCGCTGTTCGACGAACTCCTGGACTCGCGCGAATCGCATGCCTTGCGCCATCTGTTCTTTGCCGAACGCGTGGCGCACAAGCTGCCAGCCGTGGCAAGTGCCGAGGTCCCGGCCATTGAGCGGATTGCGGTCGTCGGCTGCGGTCCCCTGGGCGTGGCCATCGCGGTCGCCGCGCTGGACGCCGGGCTCAAGGTGGTTCTCGTGGAACGCAAGACCGCCTGGCTGGAAGACGGCGTGGCCCGGCTGCGAGCTCTGTACCGTGCCCGCATGGCGGCGCACCAGATCAAGACCATCGAGGCGATTGCCGCCGAGTCCCGCCTGACGGCCACCGCGGATTGGACGCAGATGGCCCGCGCCCAGCTGGTGATCGAAGCCACCGCGGACGACCTGCCGGTCAAACAGGCCGTGCTGCGCAAAATGGACATGTTCGCCAACCACGGCGCGATCCTCGCCACCACCACGGCGCACCTGGACCTGGATGAGATCGCCGCCGTCACCTCGCGCCCCAAGGACGTGATCGGCCTGCATTTCTTCAGTCTCACGCGCTTGATGCGGCTCATTGAGGTGGTGCGCGGTTCGGCCAGTTCCGCGCAGGCACTCGCCAGCGGCATCGCGCTGGCGCGCGTGCTCAAGAAGACGCCGGTGCTGTGCAGCAACTCCTTCGGCTACATCGGCAACCGCGTGTGCCAGGCCATGCGCCGCGCCTGCGACACGATGCTGGAGGAAGGCGCCTGGCCCGAGGACGTGGACGCCGCGATGGAAGGTTTCGGCTACGGCATGGGCCCCTTCACCGTCGCCGACCGTGCAGGCCTGGACGATGCCTGGCGCATCCGCCAGGCGCATGCGCCGCTTGCGCCCACGCAAGCCGAAGCGCCTGCGCCGGTGCTCGAACAGTTGTACGACGCAGGCCACCTGGGCGTGAAAACCGGTGGTGGCTACTACCACTATGACAATGGCCGGCGCTCCGAACATTGCGATGCCCTCACGCGGGAGATCATTGAGCGCGCCTCCCAGGTGCGCGGCATCAAGCGCGCCCCTTTGGCTCCCGCCGACATCCGCCGCCGCGCGCTGGCGGCGATGGTCAACGAGGCCGCGCTGGTGCTTGAAGACGGTGTGGCCGAACGCGCCGACGACATCGACGTCGTGATGGTGCAGGCCTACGGCTTCCCGCGCTGGGAAGGCGGCCCGGTGTTCTGGGCGCGCAGCCAGGAGCGGGCATCTCTCGAACGCGATTTGCAATTGAACTCGGAGCGCGCCGGACCAAGCGCGCGCCGCGGCAAGCTGGACCTGCTGCTGCAAGCCTGAGGCCAGGCGAGATCAAGTGGCCTCGGCGTTGCCATAATCCACGCTTTGCAGGAGACAAGCCATGAGCACGCCCGCCTTCATCGTCGATGCGATCCGCACCCCGTTCGGCCGCTACGGCGGCAGCCTGTCGAGCGTCCGCACCGACGACCTCGGCGCCATTCCCATCAAGGCCCTGATGGCGCGCAACCCGCAGGTTGATTGGACGCGCCTGGACGACGTGCTCTACGGCTGCGCCAATCAGGCCGGCGAAGACAACCGCAACGTCGCGCGCATGGCGGCGCTGCTCGCGGGCCTGCCCACCGATGTGCCTGGTGGCACCATCAACCGCTTGTGCGGCTCGGGCCTGGACGCGGTGGGTACCGCCGCGCGCGCGATCAAGGCTGGCGAAATGGGCCTGGTGATCGCCGGTGGCGTGGAAAGCATGAGCCGCGCACCGTTCGTGATGCCCAAGGCCGAGAGCGCCTTTTCGCGCAGCAACGCGGTCTACGACACCACCATCGGCTGGCGCTTCGTCAACCGGATGATGAAGGCGCAATACGGCGTCGACTCCATGCCCGAGACCGCCGAAAACGTGGCGGTGGACTACCGGATCGAGCGCGAGGCCCAGGACAGGATGGCGCTGGCCAGCCAATTGCGAGCCGTTGCCGCGCAAAAGGCCGGCCATCTGGCGCGCGAGATCACGCCGGTTGCGGTGCCGCAGAAGAAGGGCGATCCGCTGATGGTCGATACCGACGAGCATCCGCGCGAAACCAGCTTGGACAAACTGGCCTCGCTCAAGGGAGTGGTCAGGCCCGACGGCAGCGTGACCGCCGGCAACGCCAGCGGCGTGAACGATGGCTCATGCGCGCTGCTGCTGGCCGACGAAGCCAGCGCGGCCCGCCAGGGGTTGACGCCAAAGGCGCGCGTCGTCGGCATGGCTTGCGCTGGCGTGGCGCCGCGCGTGATGGGCATCGGCCCGGCGCCGGCCACCGAAAAGGTCCTCAAACTCACCGGCCTGCGGCTCGACCAGATCGACGTGATCGAATTGAACGAAGCCTTTGCCGCTCAGGGCCTGGCCGTGCTGCGCCTGCTCGGCCTGCCCGACGACGATCCGCGCGTCAACGCCTGGGGCGGTGCCATCGCACTGGGCCACCCTCTGGGCGCCAGCGGCGCGCGCCTGGCCACCACGGCCATCAACCGCCTGCACAGCATGGGCGGGCGCTACGCGCTGTGCACCATGTGCATCGGTGTCGGCCAGGGCATCGCGCTGATCCTCGAAAAAGTCTGACGCGCCACTCGCGCACGCGGCATGCCATCAGCGCGTTTTCTGGTTCGCAAGGACCGCCTTGGCGCCGCCGAGTGGCAAGCGGTGCCCGAGGCGCCGTTGTCGGACGGTCAGGTGCGCGTGCGCATCGATCTGGCCGCGCTGACCGCCAACAACATCACCTACGCGGCCTTTGGCCAGGCCATGCACTACTGGGATTTCTATCCAGCCGACGACGGCTGGGGCTGCATTCCGGTCTGGGGCTTTGGCGAAATCGTCGAGTCGCGTCGCGACGGGGTGCCAGCGGGCGCCCGCCTGTATGGCTACTGGCCCATGGCCACGCATGCCGTGCTGACGCCCGAACGCGTGAGCGCGCAAGGCTTCACCGAGGACGCGGCGCATCGCCGCGCCTTGCCCGCCGCCTACAACCGCTATCT
The DNA here is from genome assembly GCA_036752305.1 of Burkholderiaceae bacterium. Taxonomy (GTDB): domain Bacteria; phylum Pseudomonadota; class Gammaproteobacteria; order Burkholderiales; family Burkholderiaceae_C; genus DAIOSZ01. Next base: position 16,296 of record DAIOSZ010000019.1, on the reverse strand, counting down.
GTTCACCCACGCCGACCCGTTCCACCGCTCGGAAGCCGAAGCCATCCAGGCCTTGCTGCGGCCCTTGCACGGCACCTCGTGGCTGATCGACGACTTTCTCGCCGACAGCGGCTTCTTCGGCGCCGATACCGTCCTCATCTCCAGCGCGTCGAGCAAGACCGGCTATGGCACGGCGTGGGAGCTGTCCCGCCGCGACGGGGTTCGCCGGATCGGCCTGACTTCGCCGCGTCACATGGCGTTCTGCCGCTCGCTGGGTTGCTATCACGAGGTGCGGGCCTACGACGAGTTGGACCGGCTGGCCGCTGACACGGCCTGCGTCTACGTCGATTTCGCTGGCTCGGCACCGTTGCGCCAGCGCGTCCATGAGCACTTTGCCCAGCTGCGCTACAGCTGCTCGGTGGGCGGGACGCATGTGGACGAGCTGGGCGGCGCCAAGGGTTTGCCTGGCCCCCGCCCTACGCTGTTCTTCGCACCCGCACGCATGGAAAAGCGCCGTGCCGATTGGGGCAGTGCCGAATTTGGCCAGCGCATGGCTCTGGCCTGGCACGCGTTCGCGGCGCGCGTGGCCGAGGGCGATCCACCCTGGCTGCGCGTGGCCGAGCACAGGGGGCAAGCCGCGATTGCCGACGCTTATCAGAACATGCTGGCCGGTCGCGGCGATGCGCGCGAAGGGCATGTCCTGCGAGCAGCGAGTTGATCACTTTTTGATAGCTGCCCGTGGTGGTGTTTTGTCACCTTCAGGCCGATTCGGTCCCTAAAACCTGGGTCAAACTGGAAATTCCAGCGTTCGCACGCCCTCGGGCGCCGCGAGCAGGCAGACCTGCGCGCGCTGGTGGGCAAACACCCCCACCGTCACCACACCGGGCCACTGGTTGACGGTGGATTCAAAGGCCAGCGGATCGGCAATCGTCAAGCCTTGCACGTCCAGGATCTGCTGGCCGTTGTCGGTGACCAGCGGCCGACCCTCCGCCTGCCGCAATCGCGCCTCGCCGCCCAACGCGGCGAACTGGCGCGCAATGCGCCGCGCGGCCATGGGAATCACCTCCACCGGCAGCGGAAATCGCCCCAGCACCTCGACCTGCTTTGACAGGTCGGCGATGCAGACAAAGCGCCTCGCCATCGCCGCCACGCATTTTTCCCGCGTGAGCGCCGCGCCGCCGCCCTTGATCATGCAACCCGTGGGATCGATCTCGTCGGCACCGTCGATGTAGACCGCCAGTTCATCCACCTCGGTGGCGTCAAACAC
>DAIOSZ010000019.1:3006-15040 GCA_036752305.1 Burkholderiaceae bacterium | reverse complement strand
CCCGGCCGTCACGGTGCAGACGAGCATGGACGACTTGCGTGCGTACACCGGCGACATCCGCGCCGCCACCAACGCAGTGAGCGCAGCCGCAGCCGGGAACACAGGCATCCACCTCGGTGGCGTCAAACACGCGCAAGCCAATGGCCCGCAACCGCGCGGTCGAGGCTTCAGAACTCGACACCGCGCCCGGAATGTCGCCGGCCCGGTCCGCCAGGGCTTCGATGAATCGGTTGACCGTCGAGCCCGTGCCGACGCCCAGCACCTGGCCGGGGACCACGTAATCCAGGGCCGCGCGGCCCACTCGTATCTTCAGTTCGTCTTGATTCATAAGCGGGGAGAGAAAGCGCGCCACCACCACGGGAAATGCGCGGCGGGCACGTGGGAGACAATGGGCGATTATCGGAAATCATTTCGTCCATTCGCGCGCATGTCCCTGCTGCCCTACCCCCTCGCCCGCGCCTTTCTCTTTGGCCTGGATGCGGAAAAAGCCCATGAACTGACGCTCGACGCACTCGCGCTCGGCCAGCGCACGCCTTTGCAACGGGCGTGGAGCGCGCCGCTGGTGGACGATCCGATGACCCTGGCAGGCCTGCGCTTTCCCAACCGCATCGGCCTGGCCGCGGGGCTGGACAAGAACGCCCGCTGCATCGACGGCCTGGGCGCAATGGGTTTCGGCTTCGTCGAGGTCGGCACCGTCACGCCCAAGCCGCAGCCGGGCAACCCCAAGCCACGCATTTTTCGCCTACCGGCCCGCAACGCGCTGATCAACCGCCTGGGGTTCAACAACGACGGGCTCGATGCCTTCGTCGCCAACGTGCGGAAAAGCCGCTTTCGCCAGCAAGGTCGCATCCTGGGCCTGAACATCGGCAAGAACGCCGCCACGCCAATCGAGCACGCCACGCGGGACTACCTGGCTGGCCTGGAAGGCGTATACCCCCACGCCGACTACCTGACGGTCAACATTTCCAGCCCCAACACGCAGAACCTGCGCACGCTGCAAAGCGATGAGGCCCTCGACGGGCTGCTCGGCGCGCTGGCCGCTCGGCGCGAGGAACTGGCTGCCCGGGAAGGCCGCCGCGTGCCGCTGTTCGTCAAAATCGCGCCGGACCTGGACGCCACGCAAATTGGCGTGATCGCCGCCACCCTCCAGCGCCACCGCATGGACGGTGTGGTGGCCACCAACACCACGGTCACGCGCGAGGCGGTGTCCGGTCTGCCGCATGCCGATGAGGCTGGCGGCCTGTCCGGTGCGCCAGTGGCCGAGTTGAGCAACGCGGTGATCCGTCAACTGCGCGCCGCGCTCGGCCCGGGCTTTCCGATCATCGGAGTGGGCGGTGTCATGTCCGGCGACGACGCCGTCGCCAAGCTGCGCGCGGGCGCCGACCTGGTGCAGATTTACACCGGCCTCATCTACCGCGGTCCCGCGCTGGTGGGCGAAGCGGCACGCGCGATGAAAGCCCACCGCTCCTGAGGGACAGGTTCAACGCGGCGCCGGCACGCGGGCCAGTACGCCATCCGGCGCATCGGTGATCACATACAGCCAGCCATCCGGCCCCTGGCGCACGTCGCGGATGCGCTGACCCAGGTCCTGCATCAGACGATGCTCGGCCCGCACCTTGCCGCTGGCGTCCAGTTCCAGGCGCGCAAGGTATTGAAACTTGAGCGAGCCGACGAACAGGCTGCCTTTCCACCCTGGGCCATAGCGCTCACTGGACAGAAACGCCATGCCCGAGGGGGCGATGGACGGCGTCCACTGGTGCCACGGCTGCTCCATGCCGGGCTTGGCGGCCAGGCCATCGCCAATCTTGCCTCCACCGTACTGCTCGCCATGGGTGATGACGGGCCAGCCGTAGTTCTTGCCGGGCTCGGGCCGGTTGATCTCGTCGCCGCCTTGCGGACCGTGCTCGTGCATCCACAACCGCCCGTCGGGGCCGATGGTGGCACCTTGCGGGTTGCGGTGGCCCAGGCTCCAGATCTCGGACAGCGCGCCGCCTTGTTGGCCCACAAAGGGATTGTCGGGCGGCACGCTGCCATCCTTGCCCACGCGCACCACCTTGCCGTGGTGGTTGGACAGCGTCTGCGCGTCCTGCATGCGCGAGTAGCGCTCGCCGAGCGTGAGAAACAGCGTGCCGTCCGGCGCCGCGCCTGGCCGGTCACCCGCCAGCCGCTCGGCGATGCGGCAGCCGAAGTGCAGACTGCTGATCACCTTGGGTTGCTGGCGGAATAGAACCTTCACGTCTTCGAGCCGCCGCCGGTCGTCCGACAGACGCGCCCTGGCCAGCGCCGTGCTGTTGCCGCGCCCGCCTTCACCGGGCTCGGCGTAGCAGAAGTAAATCGTTCGGTTGGCTGCGAACCGGCTGTCGGTCACCACATCCAGCAGGCCGCCCTGCCCGGTGGACGCGACCGTGGGCAGGCCTTCGACGGGCGGGCTCAGCCGGCCGTCCGCCTCGACCACGCGCAAGCGCCCAGGTCGTTCCGTGACCAGAAAGCGCCCGCCTTCAATGAACGCCAGCCCCCAGGGATGCTCCAGTCCGGTCGCCACGGTCTGCGCGCCAACAGCGGCCGAGATGGCGACCATTCCGACGCATGAAACTATATTTTTCATAGCAAAACGACATCAAACTGCTCCTGCGCCATGCCAGGCTCCGCGGTCAGGCTGATCGGCTTGCCAATGAAGTCCGACAGGCCGGCCAGATGCTGGCTTTCCTCGTCGAGCAGGAGATCGATGACCGAGGGCGCGGCAATCACGCGGAACTCACGGGGGTTGAACTGGCGGGCCTCGCGCAGGATTTCGCGCAACACGTCGTAGGCCACGGTGCGCGCGGTCTTGACGATGCCGCGCCCCTGGCACTCGGCGCAGGGCTCGCACAACTGCTGCGCCAGCGACTCGCGCGTGCGCTTGCGCGTCATCTCCACCAGGCCGAGCGTGGAGAACGAACCCACGGTGGTTTTCACGCGATCGCGCGCGAGCTGCTTGCGAAACTCGCCGAGCACCGCCTCCCGGTGGTCTTCGCGCGTCATGTCAATGAAATCCACCACGATCATTCCGCCCAGGTTGCGAAGCCGCAGCTGGCGCGCAATGGCCAGTGCCGCCTCCAGGTTGGTCTTGAAGATCGTGTCGTCAAAATTGCGCGCGCCGACAAAGCCGCCGGTGTTCACGTCCACCGTGGTCAAAGCCTCAGTCTGCTCCACGATGAGGTAGCCGCCGGACTTGAGTTCCACGCGCCGGCCCAGTGCGCGGTCAATTTCCTGCTCCACGGCACTCAGATCGAACAGCGGGCGCTCACCCGTGTAGTGCTGGAGCTTGGCTGCCGCCTTGGGCATCAGTTCGTCGCCAAAGGCCTTCAGCCGGTCGTACTGCTCGCGCGAATCGATGCGGATCGACTGCGTGACCTCCGACACCAGATCGCGCAGCACGCGCTGCAGCAGGTCCAGGTCCTGATAGAGCAGCGAACGCGGTGGCCTGGTCTGCGCACCGGCCTTGATGCGCGCCCAAGTCTTGCGCAGGTAGGCGATGTCGTCGGCCAGTTCCTCGTCGGTCGCCTCCTCGCCATTGGTGCGCAGGATGAAGCCGCCGCCCTCGGTGCCCGCCAGCGCGCCCAGGCGCGCACGCAGGCCCTCGCGTTGCTCGGTCGGGATTTTCTGAGACACGCCGATGTGGTCGTCGTGCGGCAGGAACACCAGCAGCCGGCCGGCCAGGCTGATCTGCGTGGACAGCCGCGCGCCCTTGGTGCTGACCGGGTCCTTGATGACCTGGACCATCAGCGAGCGCCCCTCGAACACCTGCTTTTCGATCGGCACCGGCGGCGCGGTGACGCGCTCGCCTTCGGGGGTGCGCGTCCACACGTCGGCCACGTGCAAGAACGCCGCCTTGTCCAGTCCGATGTCGATGAAGGCCGACTGCATGCCCGGCAGCACGCGCGCCACGCGGCCGAGGTAGATGTTGCCGACGATGCCGCGTTCGAGGGTGCGTTCGACGTGCAGTTCCTGCACGGCGGCGGACTCGACGACCGCCACGCGGGTTTCCTGTGGCGACCAGTTGATCAGTATGTCTTGCAGCATGGGCAGCTATTCTGCCGCCACCATCGCCCCGCGCAGCAGACCGGCCGTTTCATGCAGCGGCAATCCCATGATGCCGGAGTAACTGCCACTGATGTGTTCGATGAACGCGGCCGCGCGCCCCTGCACCGCATAAGCACCCGCCTTGCCCAGCGGTTCGCCACTTGCCACGTAGGCGCGGATGCGCGCCGCGTCCAGTTGCGCGAAGCGCACGCGCGACACCGACAAAGCCTCGCGCCGCTCACCCGCGCGATCGCCACGCGCGGGCAGTTGTACCGCCACCGCGGTGAGCACGCGGTGCGTGGTGCCCGACAGGCGCGCCAGCATCGCGCGCGCCTCGGCCGCATCTCGCGGCTTGCCCAGAATCAGCGTGCCCAGCGCCACCGTGGTGTCACTGCACAGAATGGGCGCTGGCGGCAGGCCGCGCCGCTCGGCGCGCGCCAGCGCCGCGTCGAGCTTGAGCCGCGTTACGCGACGCACATAGCGCGCGGGCGCCTCGTGCCCGCGCACGGCTTCCAGCGCCTCGCTGTCCTCGTCATCGCCAGGCAGCAGCAATTCATGCTCGATGCCCAACTGCGACAGCAATTCACGGCGGCGCGGGCTCTGCGAGGCCAGGTAAATCACGCCCGCTACTCCCGGTGGTAGGGATGGCCAGCATTCACCGACCAGGCGCGGTACAGCTGCTCGACCAGCAACACCCGGGCCAGCGCGTGCGGCAGCGTGAGATCGGACAGTCGCAGGCGCTCGTGTGCGCCTTGCCGCAGCGCGGGGTCGAGCCCGTCCGGCCCGCCGATCACCAGCGCCACGTCGTCGGCCTCGGCCTGCCAGGCCTGCAGGCGCTGGGCCAGTTGGCGTGTGCTCACGCTGGTGCCACGTTCGTCGAGCGCGACGATGCGCGCCAGCGCCCGCGTGGAACCTGCGATGGCCGATTCGATGCGCGCCCGCTCGGCGGCCAGCAGCGCGGCCAGCGGCTTGCCGCCCGCCCGCGGCTCGGTCTTGACGGTTTTGAGCTCCAGCCGCAGTTCAGGCGGAAAGCGCTTGGCAAATTCGTCCCACGCGGCCTCAGCCCAAGCAGGCATCTGCTTGCCAACGGCCACGACGACGAGCTTCATCGTGCCCGTCGATCCGTCAGCGGCTGCTCTTGCGCGGCGCTGCCCGTTTGGGGCGTGCGCTGGTGGCCGATGGCGTCGCCGGCTTCTTGCGCGGTGCATTGACCACCAGTTTCTGGATGGGCGCCGCAGGCTTGGCGGGACGGCGGCTGCCGGATGCGGGCCTTTTCTTGGCCGGCGCCGCTTTCTTGGCCGCCAGGGGCTTGGAGGCACGGGCCGGGGCGGGCTTGGGCTTGGCCGCCATCGGTTCGGGTACCGTTTCCTTGATCACCCTCTTCGCCCGCGCCGCGGGAGCCGCCACGGGCGCGCGCAGGCGCACCGGCTTGTCACCCCAGATTTCCTCCAGGTTGTAGTACTGGCGGATGGCTGGCTGCATGATGTGGGCGACGGCGGCGCCGCAGTCCACGATGATCCACTCGCCGTTGTCCTCGCCCTCGGTGCGCGGCTTGGGAAAGCCGGCCTCCTTCACCGACTCGCTCACGCTGGAAGCCAGCGCCTTGGTCTGCCGGTTGGAGGTGCCCGACGCCACGATGACGCGCTCGAACAGCGGCGACAAATGCTCGGTGTTGTAGATGCGGATGTCCTGCGCTTTCACGTCCTCCAGGCCATCGACAATGGCGCGCTGGAGCTTCTGGGTGTTTCGTTTGGCCGTGGATTCGCTGGAACTCATCAGGTGCGTGCAGAGTAGAGGTGTTGGCGGGCAATATACCCCGCAACGGCCGAGCCCGCCAAATCGCTGACCGGTTGGCCCGCCGCCACGCGCTCGCGGATCTGCGTGGCGCTCAGGTCCATGCGCGGCAGCGGCAGCATGAGCGCGTGACCGGCCAAATCGCCCTCCAGCGAGGAGGCGCCTCCATCGGAGCCGCCCCGGGCGGCGACGCACACCGTCGCCAGGGCCAGGATTGAGCGCCACTCGCGCCAGGTGCCGAAGGCACGCGCCTGGTCCGCGCCAATGATCAGGAACCACTGCGCGCCGGGCCGCTCATCGATCAGTTCGCGCAGCGTGTCGATGGTGTAGGTGGCCCCCGCACGGCACGTTTCGCGCTCGTCCACGGTCACGCGCGGCAGGCCGGCAAACAGCAGACGCGCCATCGCCACGCGGTGTTCGGCAGGCGACAGAGGCCGCGCCTTGTGCCAGGCCTGACCCGTGGGCAGCACAATCAACTCATCGAGCGCCAGCGCCGTGATCGCCGCCTCAGCCAGCGCGCGGTGGGCCAGATGGGGTGGATCGAACGCGCCGCCCAATAGGCCGATGCGCGGCTTCTGGGGGCTCATTTCAAGCGTGATATCGGCCTCAACGCCTTTAAAAATGTCCACGAGCAGCTATGCTTTTTGAAGATGGGTCGATCACACCCACTCACGCCGGACGAGAAACTGCGTGAGCAGCAATGCCTCCGGCGAGCCGGGGGGATCTTCGCGGCGGTAGGTCCAGCTCGCATGCGGCGGCATGGACAACAGGATGGACTCGGTACGCCCGCCGCTTTGCAGGCCAAAGTGCGTGCCGCGATCCCAGACCAGGTTGAATTCCACGTAGCGCCCGCGCCGGTAGCGCTGGAACGCGCGCTCGCGCTCGCCGTATGGCAGATCCTTGCGGCGCAGCAAGATGGGCTCATACGCGGTCAGAAACGCGTCCCCCACCGCCTGCAGCAACGCAAAACCACGCTCAAACCCCAGTTCGGAGAAGTCGTCGAAAAAAATCCCGCCCACGCCACGCGGCTCGCCGCGGTGCTTGAGAAAGAAATACTCGTCGCACCAGGTCTTGAAGCGCGGGTAGTACGCCGCGCCAAACGGGTCGAGCGCGGCTCGGCAACCGGCGTGGAAGTGCCGCGCGTCTTCCTCGAAGCCGTAGACCGGCGTGAGATCCATGCCGCCGCCAAACCAACTGGCCGCCGCGCCGTCGGCGGCTTGCGCGCTGATCATGCGCACGTTCATGTGCACGGTCGGCGCGTACGGGGTGCGGGGATGAAAGACCAGCGACACGCCCATGGCTTCGAAGGGCGCGCCGGCCAGTTCCGGCCGGTGCTGCGTGGCCGAGGGCGGCAGGCGCGGGCCGCGCACATGCGAGAAGCCCACGCCGGCACGCTCAAGCACCGCGCCATCCTCCAGGATCAGGGTCAGGCCCTCGCCCTGAAGCGGTTCGTCAGGCGCCTTGGACCAGGCATCGGAGCGGAAGGTGCCGCCGTCAATGGTGCTCATGCGCGCCGTGATGCGCTGCTGCAGCGCTTGCAGGTAGCAGCGGACGGCAGCCGTGGCGTCAGGCTCCTGGCGGCCCGCGGAGTTGGGCGAGGTCGTCATTTCACGGCGCGGTGGCCAATGTCCTTGCGGTACTGGACGCCGTCGAAGTGGATGGCCGAGGCCACCGGGTAGGCCTTGGCCTGCGCCTGCCTGACCGAATCGGCCAGCGCCGTCACGCACAGCACCCGCCCGCCGCTGGTGAGCAGTACGCCGTCGGAGCCTTGCGTGGTGCCGGCGTGGAACACCATCAGGTCGTCGGCATCGGGCGGCAGATTGGCGATGGCATCGCCTTTGCGCGGCGCCAGCGGGTAGCCGTGCGCGGCCAGCACCACGCCCAGCGCCGAGCGGCGGTCCCACTGCAGCTGCGTCTCGTGCAGGCGTGCGTCGGTGGCGGCGAGCATGACGTCCAGCAGATCGCTCTTGAGACGCATGAGAATGGGCTGCGTCTCGGGGTCGCCCATGCGGCAGTTGAATTCGAGCGTGCGCGGCTGGCCCTGCGCATCGATCATCAGGCCGGCATAGAGAAAGCCGGTATAGGGAATGCCGTCTTTTTCCATGCCGCGCACGGTGGGGAGGATGATTTCGCGCATGGCCCGCGCGTGCACCTCGGGCGTGACCACGGGCGCGGGCGAATACGCGCCCATTCCACCGGTGTTGGGGCCTAGGTCGTCGTCGAGCAGGCGCTTGTGGTCTTGGCTGGTGGCCAACGGCAGCACATTCTTGCCGTCGCACAGTACGATGAAGCTGGCTTCCTCGCCTTCGAGGAACTGTTCGATCACCACGCGCGCCACGCCTTCGTTGTGCGCGACGCCGATGTCGGCGCCATCGAGCATCTGCTCCACCGCCGCATGCGCTTCGTCCAGCGTCATGGCCACGACCACGCCCTTTCCCGCGGCCAGCCCATCGGCCTTGACCACCACCGGCGCGCCCATCTGATCGACGAAGGCGTGCGCGGCTGGAGCGTCGGTGAAGGTGCGGTAGATCGCCGTGGGAATGCCATGGCGGTGCATGAAGTCCTTGGAGAAGGCCTTGGAGCTTTCCAGTTGCGCCGCGGCCCGCGTGGGGCCGAAGATGCGCAAGCCGTGCGCGCGGAATTCGTCCACCACGCCGGCCGCCAGCGGCGCCTCGGGACCGACCACCGTGAGGCCGATCTTCTCGGCCTGCGCCCACTCGCGCAACTCCTTCACACCGGTGATGGGCAGATTGACCAGCCGCGCGTCGCGCGCCGTGCCGCCATTTCCCGGCGCCACGTAGACCTTCTGAGCGCGCGGCGATTGCGCCAGCTTCCACGCCAGCGCGTGTTCGCGGCCACCGCCGCCAATGACGAGAATGTTCATGTGCCGTGAGCCCGCGTCAGAGCGCCGCGTTGTGGTAGATCTCCTGCACGTCGTCGAGGTCTTCGAGCACGTCCAGGATTTTCTGCATGCGCGCGGCATCGTCGCCGTCCAGGTCGATGGTGTTCTCGGCACGCATCGTCACTTCGGCCACCTCGGGCCGCAGGCCCGCGGCCTCCAGCGCGTTCTTCACCGCCTCGAATTCCGCAGGCGGCGTGAGCACCTCGATGGCGCCGTCATCGTCGGCGATCACGTCCTCGGCGCCCGCCTCCAGCGCCACCTCCATGATCCGGTCCTCGCTCGCGCCGGGCGCAAAGATCAACTGCCCCACGTGCTTGAACTGGAACGACACCGAGCCATCGGTGCCCAGATTGCCGCCGTGCTTGCTGAAGGCGTGGCGCACTTCGGCGACGGTGCGCACCTTGTTATCGGTCATCGTGTCCACGATGATGGCCGCGCCGCCGATGCCGTAGCCCTCGTAGCGGATCTCCTCGTACTGCACACCCTCGAGGGCGCCGGTGGCCTTGTCGATGTTGCGCTTGATCGTGTCGGCCGGCATGTTGGCCGCCTTGGCCTTGTCCACCGCCAGGCGCAGGCGTGGGTTGGCCGCCAGGTCGCCGCCGCCCTGGCGCGCGGCCACCATGATCTCGCGGATCACGCGCGTCCAGATCTTGCCGCGCTTTTCATCCTGCCTGCCCTTGCGGTGCTGGATGTTCGCCCATTTGCTGTGGCCTGCCATTGGAAATCCTAAAAATGCTGATGTAATTCGATCCGTCCCATTTTATTTGCTCGCTTCACCATGGCCGAACCGATCCTCATTGCCGAGCATGGCGCCACGCAAGTCTTTCTGCGCCCCGACAAGACCAACCGCCACGGCCTGATCACCGGCGCCACCGGCACCGGCAAGACGATCACGCTGCAAAAGATGGCCGAATCGCTGTCGGCCATCGGCGTGCCGGTGTTCATGGCCGACATCAAGGGTGACCTCACCGGCGTCTCGCAACCCGGCACCACCAGCCCCAAGATGGCGCAGATGCTCAAGGAGCGCGACCTGCCCGAGCCCGAACACAAGGCCTGCCCCACCACGCTGTGGGACGTGTTCGGCGAGCAAGGCCACCCGGTGCGCGCCACCGTCAGCGACATGGGTCCGCTGCTGCTGGCGCGCATGCTCAACCTCAACGAGACGCAAAGCGGCGTGCTCAACCTCGTCTTCAAGATCGCCGACGACAACGGTCTGCTGCTGCTGGATCTGAAAGACCTGCGCGCCATGCTGCAGTATGTGGGCGACAACGGCAGCGAGTTCACCACCAACTACGGCAACATCAGCGCCGCCAGCGTGGGCGCCATCCAGCGCGCGCTGCTGCAGATCGAAACCCAGGGCGGCGACAAGTTCTTCGGCGAGCCCATGCTCAACATCGAAGACTTCATGCAGACCGTGGACGGCATGGGCATGGTCAACATCCTGGCCGCCGACAAGCTGATGAATTCGCCGCGCCTGTACGCCACCTTTCTGCTGTGGCTGCTGTCCGACCTGTACGAGCGGCTGCCCGAGATCGGCGACCCCGAGCAACCCAAGCTGGTGTTCTTTTTCGACGAGGCGCACCTGCTGTTCAACGACGCGCCCAAGGTGCTGCTCGAACGGGTGGAACTGATCGTGCGCCTGGTGCGCTCCAAGGGCGTGGGCGTGTTCTTCGTCACGCAAAACCCGCTGGACGTGCCCGACACGGTGCTCGCCCAGTTGGGCAACCGCGTGCAGCACGCGCTGCGCGCCTTCACGCCGCGCGACCAGAAAGCCGTCAAGGCCACCGCCTCGACCATGCGCCAGAAGCCCGGGCTCGACATGGAAGCCGCCATCATGGAACTGGCGGTGGGCGAGGCACTGGTCTCCTTCCTCGACGCCAAGGGCAGCCCCAGCATCACCGAGCGGGTCTTCGTGCTGCCGCCGGGCAGCCAGATCGGCCCCATCACGCCCGAGCAGCGCCGCGCGCTGATGCAAGGTTCGCTGGTGGCCGGCGTCTACGAGAAAGCGGTGGACCGCGAATCAGCCTATGAGAAGCTCATCGGCCGCACCAGCGCCACCGTCAACGCCCGTGGCGGTGCGGCGGCCGCTCCGGGCCAGATGCCGGGCGCGGCGGGCGGCCAGGCGGCCCCGGAAGAAGACAGCGCCGCCTGGAAAATGGCCAAGGAAATGCTCTTTGGCACCACTGGTCCGCGCGGCGGCCGGCACGACGGCCTGGTCCAGACCATGGCCAAGTCCACCATGCGGACCATGGGCAACTCCGTGGGCAAGGAAATCCTGCGCGGCGTGCTCGGTGGCATTTTCGGCGGCGGCAAGCGCTAGCGCGAGCGCCCCCTCGCGAGACCCGCAGCCACATGAACGCCGCCGACGCCGGCCACTACCGGGTCACCCTCATGTCCGCCCAGGAGGTGGGCACCGCCATCCGCTGGGCCGAGGCGGAAGGCTGGAACCCCGGCCTGCACGACGCCACGGCCTTCTACGCTGCGGACCCGGGCGGCTTTCTCGCCGGCCAATTTCACGGCGAAACCGTGGCCACACTCTCGGCCGTCAAGTATGCGGAGGACTTCGGCTTCATCGGCCTTTACATCGTCCAGCCCGCCTACCGGGGACGGGGCTTTGGATATGCGCTCTGGGAACACGCCCTCGCCAGCCTGGCGGGCCGCAACGTCGGGCTGGACGGCGTGCTGGCCCAGCAAGACAACTACCGCCGATCGGGTTTCCGGTTCGCCCACCGCAACATTCGCTACGCCGGGCGCACCCGCAACCACCACGCGCCCAGTCCTCGCGCGGTACCGGCGCGCCAGGTGGGGTTCAGCGATCTTGCGGCCTACGATCGCGCGATGTTTCCGGCGGAACGCGACCACTTCCTGCGCCACTGGATCGGCCAGGATGCGTCGCACACGTGGGTCATCGCAGACGGCTCGCGGCTGCTGGGATACGGCACGGTCAGAGCCTGCCGTCAGGGATTCAAGATCGGCCCGCTCAACGCCGACGATGAGGGCGTGGCCGCCGAACTGCTGGGGACACTGAGCTGCGCATTGCCCGATGGATCCGACCTCTTTCTGGACGTGCCAGAACCCAACACCGCTGCCATCGCGCTCGCTCAGGCCCGGGGCATGACGCCCGCGTTCGAAACGGCCCGCATGTACACCGGGGCATTCCCTGCGTTGCCGCTGGCGCGCATTTTCGGTATCACGACGTTCGAACTGGGCTGAAAACCCCGGTGGACGCGGGGGAATGACCTCCGCCTCGGCCCAGTCCCTCCGCTGCGGCGGGCG
>DAIOSZ010000019.1:0-2996 GCA_036752305.1 Burkholderiaceae bacterium | reverse complement strand
TGTTGTTGACCGCCTGCCTCATGTGGAGGCAGGGCCCTCGCCACTCATCTGCCTGCGGGCCAGCTCGGCGAACCGGCCATTGGCCTTCATGAGCTTGTCGAAATTTCCGCTTTCCACGACGCGCCCTCCCTCCAGCACGAAAATTCGATCCGCCTTGCGGACCGTGCTGAGCCGGTGCGCAATCACCACCCGGGTGGCATTGATCCGCTCCAGGTTTCGGGCAACGGCTTCCTGCGTGACGTTATCCAGCGCGCTGGTCGCTTCGTCAAACAACAAGATGCGCGGCTTGCCAGCCAAGGCTCGGGCGATCAGGAGGCGCTGCAACTGCCCTCCGGACAGGTTGCCGCCGCCTTCCGCGATGAAGGTGTGCATGCCCATTGGCAGGGCTTCAATATCCTCCTCCAGTCCCGCTTGACGGGCGGCGGCCCACGCATCGTCCAGCGTCAGCGACGACGACCCGACGATGTTGGTGAAAATGTCCCCTGGCAACAGCGTGCCCTGTTGCAGGACGACACCGATCTGCTGGCGCACGGACCGCGCATCCAACCCACACAGGTCCTGGCCGTCGAAGAAAACGGCACCAGAACTTGGGCTGTCAAATCCCAGCAACAGCCGGAAAACGGTCGATTTTCCAGAACCCGATGGGCCTACGAAGGCAACGAATTCACCAGGGGATATCTGCACATCCAGTTCTTGCAACACCAGCGGTCCGTCGGGGGTGTATTTGAAGCTGACGCGAGCCAGTTCAATGCCTCCCAGCAACTCAGGGGTTTCAACCACGGCCGAGACAGACTCCGGCATGGCATGAAGGATCGGCCGTGAACGCTCATATAGGGGTACGGCATTGAGCAGCATCGTGAGAGCCGTCCCCATGCCGAGCATGGCGCCCAGGAACTGAATGAACGCTGCATTGAAAGCCAGGAATTCTCCCGTGCTCAAGGCCGCCCTGTGGCGGCTCAGGTACCAAAAAATGGCCAACAGCGCGAGGGTCGGGTAGGCTGAATCGAACACCAGCAAATGATTGGCCAGCCGCTGGGTCTGCAGCGTCAGCCGCTTCTTCTCGGCAAAGGCCTTGGCCCATTGCGCAAACCCCCGGCCTTCGGCTCCGGCCACGCGCAGTTTTGGAATGCCCATGAGCAACTGGACCACTTTGCCCGATATGCGCCCATCGACATCGAACATTTGACGCTCATAGGCCAGGCGCCGCAAATTGATGAGTGTGGTCAGCAACAGCGCAAACACCGCCAGCCCGGTGGCAAGCCAGGCCATGGGCGGATTCAAAACGAACAAATAGCACAGGCTCGCAATGGAAAAAACACCCTGCAAGACGGCAATCTGACTGGCATTGGAGAAGAGCTGCAAGATGGCGTCTATGCCAAACGCCCGCTGGGCAAGGTCGCCCGCCGAATAGTCTCGAAAGAACTTGGCGGGCAGGCGCATCATCCGTTCCACCATGGCCGCGTGGGTGGATGCGCCCATTCGCCCCTCGATGCGCAGCAGCGCGAGTGAGCGTACAAATTCCAAGACCGCCAGACTGAGGGCCACGACGGCAAGCGCCAGGGCGATCTGGAAGAGGCGGCTTTGTTCGCCCGATGGAATGACCGAATCGATCAACAAACCCGTTCCATAAGGTACGAGCACGCCGAGCACGCTGCCGATCAGCCCCAATACCACCAGGCGTTTCAAGTCGGCCTCGCAGCCCACCACGCCAAAACGCAGCAAGTCCTTGAGTGCGATGGCCCTGGGCGGAAACGCACGAAAGAACATGACCGCCGTGCTGCTCAGGCGCGCGGCGATGGCCGCATCCACCTTGATGGGCTCGGCACCCGATGAGTCGTAGATGCGGTATCCACCGGCATGCGGCACCATGGCCACGGGCTCGTCCGTGTCCTTCCAGTAGGCCAGCAGCGGCGCATGATCCCGTTCCCACCAGCGAGGCCCCACCAGCGTGACGTGGCGGGTCATCGCATTGGCCTCCTTTGCAATCGCCGCCAGCCCTGCAGCCGATTCGAGCGGCATGTGCTTGGGTGCTCGATGCGCGATACCCGAGGCAGCGAGCACGCGGTTGCAGGCCCCGAGCAGTTGCCTTTGTTTCTCCGTCAACCCCTCGGAATCGGCCAATGGCGCTCCGGGGCGCAGCACACCCGCCAATCTCGCGACGGCCCCTTCCATGACCTGGATGTCCTGGGCCTCTCGCTGCCGCAGGCGTTCCATCCCCTCAAGATGCTGAGTGGCGATGGCGTCCTCGAGAGCGGCGAGAACGAGGCGATGGAATTCAGCCAACGCCATGTAGGCCTGACGAGGCTCGACGGATGCCGTTGGCCCGTCACAGCGCAACGAGCTTGCGGCGGTCGCGGTCAGCCAATTCGACGGCGAAAGAGGAAACAAGCCAGGTTCAAGCGTGATGCCGAACCAGCGCATCGACCGATCTTGCGGCTTCACCCAGAAGACTTGGCCCGGTGCGAACCATTCACTCTCGGCCGCGAGCTGCAGGGTCTCCCCTGCCGACAACGCGCTGGCTTTTTTGGGTGGCCGTTCCGCGGACAGGCTGCTCGACAGCCCAACGATCCAGCCATCCAACCAGTCGGCGAAATTGTTCCGCAGGGACGGCTTCTCCAACAAGGCCTGCCAGTGCGCCTGGGCCATGGCATGGAGCTCCGCATCCAAGGAAGGCACGGCCAATAGCCTGGGCTCGTGCGCCTGATGGGGCCGGTTCAGGCCAAACATGGCGTCCCCGGGCATCAGGCGGTGCAGGTGCCTTCGTGATCCACCCGTTTTGTCGGTCTCGACAAAAAGATCCACGCAGCCATCATGGAGGATCCAGACCTGGTTTGTCTCATTGAGGCAAAAGCTGCGCTCGGTGATGGTGTCCATGGGGCTATTGGGAATGATGCACGCTCAGCATACCGCGCCGGGTCTGCGAAAAGAAACCACCCGACGCGCGCAAACACACCTCAGTCGCCGGGGCGGGCTCACTCCTCAATCTTTAACTTAAC
>DAIOSZ010000018.1:14197-27630 GCA_036752305.1 Burkholderiaceae bacterium | reverse complement strand
AGCGCAGCCTGAACCTGTCCAACGCGGTGGCGGTGACGGTGTTCGAGGCCTGGCGCCAGTGCGGCTTCGAGGGCGCGGCGACGTAACGGGTGGTCAGGGGAAGCGCCGGCAATAGTCGCGCAGCACCGGCCCGCTCCACAGACGCGCCAGACTGACCAGGTGCTGGCACAGATGCCAGGCGCTGCGGAACGTGGCACGTTGCGCGGCATGCGTGACCACGGCGCCGTCGGCGCGTGCCATGTCCCAGCCAGCCAGGCGCAGGCGCAGGCAAAAATCGGTGTCCTCGCAATACATGCGGTAGCGTTCATCGAAGCCGCCCAGTTGCTCGAAGGCTTCGCGGCGCAACAGCCAGAACGCCGCGCTGACCCAATCGACGCGCGCCTCGGGACGCCCCAGCACACGCCGACGCCACAGCGCGGCCGGCGTGAGCACGGCGCGCTGGTTGTCCTGCACGCTGCCATCGGCATTGAGCAGGACGGGATAGGCAAGGCCGGCGCCCGCTTCGCGTTCCAGCGATCGCGTCAGCGCGGGCCAGGGTGGCTGGCACCAGGCGAGGTCGGGGTTGAGAATTGCCAGGTAGGGCGTCGTGGCACCCGCCAGCGCGCGATTGTGGTTGGCGCCGAAGCCCAGCGGCGCGGAGTTGCGGCGCAGGTCGAGCGTAAAAGCCCAACCGCCTGGAGGAGGAGAAGGTTCGACCTCCGGCAGGTTTTGCGTGAGGATGACGCGGTCGATCCACGGCGCGGCACTTGTGCTCAATCGGGCGAGCAAGCCATCGACCAAGCCTTGGGGGCCACCATGGCCATGGCTCACCAGCGAGACGGTCATGCAGGAACGGGTCACCGGGCTTCGTAGAATAGGAGGTTTGCTGCAACGCGGGAGGCGTTAGAACATGATATTGGTCACAGGCGGCTGCGGCTTCATCGGCTCGGCGTTCATTTTGCAGTGGTTGGGCGCTGGCAAGGAGCCGGTAGTCAACCTGGATTTGCTGACCTATGCCGGTCATCCGGGCAACCTCGCGGCGCTGGCGGGCGATTCGCGCTATGTGTTTGCGCATGGCGACATCGGCGACAGCGCGCTGGTGGCCTCGCTGCTGCAGCGGCATCGGCCGCGCGCCATTCTCAATTTTGCCGCCGAAAGTCATGTGGACCGCTCCATCAGCGGGCCGCTGGCCTTTGCCGAGACCAACGTGGTCGGCACCTTGAAGCTGTTGCAGGCCGCCAGGGAATATTGGTCGACGCTGCCCGAGCCCGAGAAGGCGGCCTTCCGCTTTCTGCATGTCTCCACCGACGAGGTGTACGGCACGCTGTCGGCCAGCGATCCAGCGTTCACCGAGACCAAGCGCTACGAGCCCAACAGCCCGTACTCGGCTTCCAAGGCCGCATCGGATCATCTGGTGCGCGCCTGGCAGCACACCTACGGCTTTCCAACGCTCACGACCAACTGCTCCAACAACTACGGCCCACGCCAGTTTCCAGAGAAGCTGATCCCGTTGATGATTCACAACGCGCTGGCCGGCAAGCCGCTGCCGGTGTACGGTGACGGTCAGCAGGTGCGCGACTGGCTCTATGTGGACGACCACTGCCGCGCGATCGCCAGCGTCCTGGAGCGCAGCCCGGTGGGCGAGGTCTGGAACGTGGGCGGCCGGGCGGAGCGCGCGAAGATGCATGTCGTGCACGCGGTTTGCGGCATGGTGGGTGGGTCGCGCCCGCGCGCCGACGGCCGCTCCTATCGGGACCAGATCAAGCATGTCCAGGACAGGCCGGGCCACGACCGGCGCTACGCGATCGACGACAGCAAGATTGCCCAAGGACTCGGCTGGACGCCTTCGGTGAGCTTCGAGCAAGGCATCCGCTCCACGGTCGAGTGGTATCTCGAACATCAGGATTGGGTCGAATCGGTGACCAGCGGCAGCTACCGACAGTGGATCGACCAGCAGTATGGCGCGCGCCAGTCGGCATGAGGACGCCTGAACTGAGCATTGCGCTGCTTGGTCCGCGCGGCCAGGTGGGCTGGCAATTGCAGCGCAGCCTGGCGGTGCTGGGGCGGGGGAGGGGGCGTTACCGGCAAGGCGGCGCGGGCTCGGGCGATGTGTCGAGGCCGGACGGTCTGCGGCAAGCGCTGCGCAGCGTGCGGCCCCATGTCATCGTCAACGCCGCCGCCTGGACAGCCGTGGACAAGGCCGAGAGCGAACGGGCGGCTGCCGATGCCGTCAACCATCTCGCCTGTGGCGTGCTGGCCGAGGAGGCCGCGCGTGCCCATGCACTTCTGGTGCACTACTCGACGGACTATGTGTTTCCGGGCACGGGCGAACGCCCCTGGGTCGAGACCGACGCCACGGACCCGGTCAACGCCTATGGACAAACCAAGCTCGACGGCGAACAGGCCATTGCCCGCGTGGGCGGCGCGCATCTGATATTGCGCACCAGTTGGGTGTTCGACACCTGGGGGCAGAATTTTCTCAAAACCATCGTTCGAGCGGCCACCCAGCGCGATGCGTTGACCGTGGTGGACGATCAATGGGGTGCTCCGACACGGGCGGCGCTGATCGCTGACGTGACCGCGCACGCCATCCGGCGCTGGCTGTCGGTGGGCGAGAGCGAGCGAGCCGCTCTGTCGGGCCTGTACCACCTGGCGCCCGCCGGCTTCACCAACTGGCATTCCTACGCCCAGCGCGCCATCGCCCAGGCACAAGCGGCAGGATTGGCGGTACGAGCCGCGCCGGAGCAGGTAAAGCCCGTGCCGTCCACCGCCTATCCCACGCCCGCGAAACGTCCGGCCAACTCCCGGCTGGACACCCGCAAGCTGCGAGAGAGCTTCGACCTGGTGCTCCCGACCTGGGAATCCGGTGTCGATGCGGTGGTTCGCGAACTCGTCGCCAGCGGGTTCTTCAAATAGCCGACAAGACCATGACATACGAACCTCATGAAACCTCTCGCCGAGGCATCATTCTGGCCGGGGGATCGGGTACTCGCCTGCATCCCGCCACGCTGGCGATGAGCAAGCAATTGCTGCCGGTCTACGACAAGCCGATGATCTACCATCCGCTGTCCACCCTGATGCTGGGGGGCATGCGTGATGTGTTGGTCATCAGCACCCCGCAGGACACCCCGCGCTTCGAGCAGCTCCTCAAGGATGGCAGTCAATGGGGCATGAACATCCGTTACGCGGTGCAGCCATCGCCGGATGGACTGGCGCAAGCGTTCATCATCGGTCGCGAATTTGTCGGCGGCAGGCCCAGCGCGCTGGTGCTGGGCGACAACATTTTTCACGGACACGATCTGGTCAAGCTGCTTCACGACGCCGATGGCGCGAAGGAAGGCGCAACCGTGTTCGCCTACCGCGTCAAGGACCCGGAACGCTATGGCGTGGTTGAGTTCGATGAGGCGGGCAGAGCCTTGTCGATCGAGGAAAAGCCGATGAAGCCCAAGAGCCACTATGCGGTGACCGGGCTGTACTACTACGACACCCGGGTGTGCGACGTGGCGGCGGAGGTCAAGCCCTCCGCGCGGGGCGAACTGGAAATCACCACGGTCAATCAGTATTACCTGCACGTGGGCCAACTGAGCGTGCAAACGATGGGCCGGGGCTTTGCCTGGCTGGATACCGGCACGCACGAGAGCCTGCTCGAAGCGGGGCAGTTCATCCATACGCTGGAGCAGCGCCAAGGCCTGAAAGTGGCCTGCCCGGAGGAGATTGCCTGGCACAACCGGTGGATCGATACCGAGCAGTTGCTCGCGCTCGCCAAGCCGCTGCACAAGAGCAGCTATGGCCGTTACCTGCACAACCTGCCCAAGGAGGCCCGTTGACCATGAAAATCACCGTCACGCCGACGCATTTGCCCGAGGTCATGATCGTCGAACCCAAGGTGTTTGGCGATGCGCGCGGCTTTTTCATGGAAAGCTTCAATCAGGCCGAATTCAACGAAGCCACCGGCACCAACCACGCGTTCGTGCAGGACAACCATTCACGGTCGGCGCACGGCGTCTTGCGGGGCTTGCATTACCAATTGCAGCAGGCCCAGGGTAAACTGGTGCGGGTGACACAGGGCGCCGTCTGGGATGTCGCGGTGGACATGCGACAGTCTTCGCCGCGTTTCGGCCAATGGGTCGGTGTAGAGCTGAGCGCCGACAACCATCGGCAGCTCTGGGTACCTCCCGGCTTCGCGCATGGTTTTGTGGTTTTGTCCGACAGCGCTGACTTTCTCTACAAGACCACCGACTACTACTCGCCCGCGCATGAGCATGCGCTGATGTGGAACGACCCGCACGTGGGCGTGGCCTGGCCGTTGTCCGACCTGCGCGGAGCGCCACAGCTCTCAGCCAAGGACATGCAAGGCAAGCTCTGGGAAGCGGCGAGCAAGTTCGCCTGATCAACAAGGGGCAAGCCGCGCCCAAGGGGAAAAAACCCCCATTTCCGATGTCGGCGCCAGTTCCGCGGAATCGGTGTACCCAGATTCAAGAATTTCATATAGGAATGCTATACTTCCGCCGTGAACGACTTCTACCGCCTCGATCTCCCCGTGACGTCCGACCAGGCCGGGCGCTTGGCCTTGCTTCAAGACCTGTTCAGCCAAGCCTGCAATCTGCTTGCGCTTGAGGTTCAGGCCAGGCGTACCTGGAGCCGGATCGCGCTCCACCATGCGTGCTACGAGGATTTGCGCGCCCGGTTTCCCGATCTGGGCTCTCAGATGGCATGCAATGCGATTTATGCCGTGTCGAAGACCTGCCGACTCGTGTTTCAAGGGAGCAGCAGTCCTCTGCGTGTCGCGCGCAACCGATCGACTCTGAATCAAAGGCCCTTGCTGCGATTTGCGGCCGACGGCCCGGTCTACTTTGATCGCAAAACCCTGACCGTGCGGCAACGTGAACTGTCGATGTTCACCACGGAAGGCCGCCTGACCATCCCCATGGTTTTTGAACTGGCGGATTTTCAGTCCATCGCCCAGGGCTCATGGCGAGAAGCCACGCTCACTCGGACCGCAACCGACCGATACCAGATCACCATCGAGATCAGGCCGAACGACGAAACGACGATTTCGGCGTCTCCGGCTTCCACAACACTGCGGGAACACGCATGAGTACGGCCAACAAGTCCAATATCGTCCGGGATGCGCTGGCAGAGATACGTCCATTTTTCCTGAGAGCAGCGGCCTTTGGATTTCTGGTTGGCCTGCTTTCCCTGGTGCCCACCTGGTACATGTTTGACGTGTACGACCGGGTCGTCAACAGCCGCAATCTTTATACCCTGTTGATGCTCAGCCTCGTCGCGGTATTTCTGTATGCCGTGATGGAATTGATTGACTGGTCCAGGGGGCATTTGCTGTACGTCGCCTCCACCCGAGTGGAGTCGAACCTGCGCAAAAAGGTGTTTGATGCCATCTGCCAGGCCGGCTCCCGGCGCATGGCGGGCGTCGGCATTCAGCCGTTGAATGATTTGCGGACGCTGCGTGAATTCATCTACTCGCCGGTCATGACCGCGCTGTTTGAGTTGCCGGTTTCCGCGTTGCTGCTGGTGGTGATGTTCGTTCTGTCACCCCTCATGGGGTGGGCCGCCGTGGTCGGCGCGCTTGTACAAGCGCTGATCTCATGGCTCAACGAGCGCGGCAGCCAGCCGCCCCTGTTCGCGGCCAACCGGGCCGCCATCGCGTCGCAGCAGCAGGCGGATGCCTCCCTGCGAAACGCCGAGGTGATCGCCGCGATGGGCATGCTGCCCGCTGTCCATGGCCGCTGGAAACCGAAGCAAACGGAGTTTCTGAAACTGCAGGCCTCGGCCTCCGACGTGGCGGGGGGATTCCAGGCCTTGTCGAAAACCTGGCAAACCATTGTGGGCTCAGGCATCCTGGGCCTGGGCGTGTGGGCCAGCATGCACAACCTGGTGATGGGGGGGGCAGGCATGGTGATGGTCGCCTCCATTCTGGGCGGCAAGGTCATCGGCCCCTTGGTGCAAGGCATTGCGCAGTGGCGTTCCGTGTTGAATGCGCGGGACGCCGCCAATCGGCTCAACCAAATCTTCAACCACCTGTCCGACAAGGCGGAGGGCATGAGTCTGCCACCGCCCAAGGGGCTTGTCGCGTGCGAGCAGGTGGTGGCCGGACCGCCGGGACAGAACACGCCAATCGTCAAGGGCATCTCATTTCAGCTCGCCCCAGGGGAAGCACTGGCGTTGGTGGGTCCCTCGGCTTCCGGGAAAACGACATTGGCCCGGGTGCTCATTGGCTTCTGGCCAACCTACTCGGGCAAGGTGCGCCTGGACGGCGCGGACATCCATGAATGGCCCAAGCGGGAACTGGGGCCGCATATCGGCTACTTGCCGCAGGACGTGGAAATCAGCGACGGTACGCTGGCCGAAAACATCTGCCGCTTCGCTACCCCCGATGAGGCTCAGTTGCAGGCAGCCATCGACGCCGCTGGATTGCAGGAACTTATCCAGAACCTGCCCAACGGCGTTCACACCGAAATCGGCGACGACGGGGGAACGGTCCTTTCGGGCGGGCAGCGCCAGCGCGTGGGCCTGGCCAGGGCGTTGTACGGCGAGCCGGCCTTCGTCGTGCTCGACGAACCGAACTCCAATCTGGATGAGGTTGGCGAGGCCGCCTTGCTGTCCGCCATCACACGCATGAAACAGAAGGGAACGAGCTTCGTGATCATCACGCACCGCACCAACGTCTTGCGGGTCATCGACAAGATCCTGTTGATGCGCGACGGTCAGCAGCATCTGTACGGCCCCCGTGACGAGGTACTGGCGGCCCTGAGTGGCGCGCCCGCGAACAACCGTCAAGCCGTTTCGGCTGGGTGACCCCATGAGCAGCAATCGATTGACCTATTCTCCCTTTCGGACGGTGTTGCTGTCATTCAAGCGGGAATTTGCCGCTGCGATGGTTTTCAGCGCGGTCGCCAACATTTTGCAGCTCACGCCGATGCTCTACATGCTGCTGCTGTTCGAGCGCGCCATGGCCAGCGGCAGCGAGGTGTCGCTCATGGCCGTATCCGTGGTCGCGCTCTTCTTTCTGATCGTCTCGGGGTTGTCCGAATGGCTGCGTGCCCGCCTGCTCGTCCGTGCCGGCGTAGCCATTGATTCCGAATTGAGCTCGCGCGTGTTTCTTGCGACCTTTCATGCGAAATTGAACAAGTCCCGTGAAAACCCTTCCAAGGCGTTCGCGGATTTGCTGACGGTCAGGCAATTCATTACCGGGGCCGGGATTTTTGCGCTGCTCGACGCGCCGTGGGCCATTTTCTACATTGCCATCCTTTTCGTCATTGACTTCTGGGTCGGCGTGGCAGCCGTGGCGTTCGTCGTTTTGCAGGTTATCTTGGGGCTCGCCTCCAACCGCGCACAGACCCCTCTCATGGAGTCCAGCACGAAAAGGCAAACGGAGGCCTACGTCTATCTGAACGACAAGGTCAGAAATCTCGAAGTCATGGAGACGATGGGCATGACCGGAAAGTTGTATTCCAGTTGGCTTGCCCGTTACCAAAAATACCTGCATGCACAGCACCAACTGCATGAGGTCAACCATCGATATGTGGCGATCGCCAAGTTTCTGCGCTACTGCCAGGGCTCCATGGGTATTGGGATTGGCGCCATCTTCGTGCTGGCCAAAGGCCTGACGCCTTGGTCGCTGTTTGCCATCTACCTGCCCATGGGCCGTGCACTGGGTGGAACGGATCAGCTCATGGCCACCTGGCCCCAGTTCGCCACCGCCAAGGCGGCTTATCGCCGGCTCGAGCGCTTGCTCGACGACAGCAATCCATCGGCACTGGATCCCACAGCCGGTGTTCCCTTGGGGGAACTCAGCGTGTCGGCGCTGTCGGCCTTCACGGGCGCCGACAAGCAGAAAGCGATTCTGGACGGCGTGTCGGCGGAGTTCCCCGCTGGCAGCCTGACCGTCGTCGTGGGCCCATCAGGCTCCGGCAAATCGACTCTCGCGCGCGCCGTGCTGGGCATCTGGCCGTTCACCCAGGGCACGGTGCTGCTCGACGGCAAGGCGCTGAGTGGATGGTCACGCGTTGAACTGGGGCCGCACGTCGGGTATCTGCCTCAAGACGTGGAACTGTTCGACGCCACGATCGCCGAGAACATCGCGCGGCTGCGCACGCTGGATTCGGAGCGCATCATCGCCGCCGCCAAACTGGCCGGCCTGCACGACATGATTTTGCGCATGCCCAAAGGCTACGACACGCCGATCGGCGATGGCGGCAACCTGCTCTCGGGCGGGCAACGCCAGCGCATCGGCCTCGCCCGCGCGGTCTATGGGTGGCCTCAATTGATCGTTCTCGACGAACCCAACTCCAACCTCGACGACGCGGGAGAAGCAGCGCTGAACGAAACGCTGCGCCAACTGAAGGAACAGAAAAAGACCGTGATTCTGGTCACCCATCGTCCTGCCGTCATCGCACTGGCCGATCGCCTGGTGGTCGTGGAGAACGGACGCATTCCCTATCAAGGCCCCAAGGACGAAGTCGTGGCCGCGCTGCAAACGCGCGCCGCCATCGCCTCCGCCGCGGCGAGCACACCTGTCATCGCTGCGCCGGTCGCGGCTTGAAACCAGCATTGGAATATGAACAGCACCTCTCTTGCATCCCCTCCTGATGCGCCCCACGACACCGCAAGCTCCTCGGCCCGCAAGGAGTCCCGCAAGGCGGCACGCTTCGGCCTGTGGGTCCTGGGCATCGGCTTTGGTGGATTCCTGCTCTGGGCCGCCTATGCGCCGCTGGACGAAGGCGTTCCGGCCAATGGCAACGTGGCCCTCGATACCAAGCGCAAAAGCGTCCAGCACCAGACCGGCGGCATCGTGCGCGAAGTCCATGTCCGCGAAGGCGACGTTGTCAAGGAAGGCGACCTGCTCATCAAACTCGACGACGCCGTTCTGAAGGCCAATTACGAAGCGGTTCGCCAGCGTTATCTCAGTTTTCGCGCGACCGAAAGCCGCTTGCGCGCCGAACTGGCTGGCGCCCCCAGGATCACGTTCCACCCCGACGTGCTGGCGGCGGCGAAGGAGCCGCACATCGCCATGCAGATGGCCAACCAGGAACAGCTGATGAGCACGCGGCGCGCCGCGCTCGCCGCCGACACCCAGGCCATCGAGGAAAACATCGTTGGCTTGCAGGGTTCGATCAAGGCCTATGACGGCGTCCTCGCGAGCCGCAAACAGCAATACACGCTCATCAACGAAGAGCTGAACAGCATCCGCGGCCTCGTCAAGGAGGGCTATGCGCCCAAGACGCGCCAATCCGAGCTTGAGCGCATGCTGGCCGACTCAATGGCCGCGCAAACCGACATCCAGGGCAACATCATGCGCGCGCGCCAGTCCATCGCCGAGCTGCGCCAGCGTGCCGTGGCGCGGCGTCAGGACTACCGCAAGGAACTGGAAACCCAATTGGCCGAGGTCTCACGCGAGCTTGAGAGCGACGCGACCCGGCTGCAGGCCGCGCGTGAGGAACTGGGCCGCACCAAGGTCCTCTCGCCTGCCGATGGCCAGGTCGTCGGGCTGATGTTTCAGACGGTTGGCGGCGTGATTCCCGGCACGCAGAAGATCATGGACATCGTGCCCGTTGACGAAGCGCTGTTGCTCGAAATTCATGTCCCCCCGCACATGATCGACCGCGTACACGAAGGCATGCCGGTGGACGTGCGCTTTTCCACCTTCAAGAAAACTCCGCAGCTCGTGGTGGAAGGCTCGGTGGTCTCGGTATCCAAGGACCTGCTCGCCGATCAGCCCAATCAGCCGCCCTACTATCTGGCGCGGGTCGGCATCACGCCAACGGGCCTGAAGGAGCTGGGCGAGCGGCGCATGCAACCCGGCATGCCCGTGGAAGTGGTGTTCAAGACCGGTGAGCGCAGCCTGCTGACCTACATCACCTACCCGATCATCCGCCGCATTGCATCGGCCATGAAGGAGGAGTGACGCATGCGCCGCCCCACCCTCGCCCTGGCCCTTGGCGCCCTGTTCGGCAGTTCGTGCGTGCTCGCACTCGATCTGGAAGGCGCCTACCGCGCCGCCCTGGCCGAAGATCCCTACATCAAGGCGTCGCGCGCGGCGGCGGATTCGGGCCGCGAACGCCTGCCGCAAGCCAGGGCCGCGCTGCTGCCTTACGCGGCGTTCTCGGCGGGCCGCAACCAGAACTGGCTGGCCACCACGGCCCCCAGTCTGACCGGCGATCCAACCACCACGCATGATCGCTACCGCAGCGGCAACCAGACGCTGCAGATCCGTCAGCCGCTTTATCGTCCGCAGCAATGGGCCGGCTACCGGCAAGCCAAATTCAACGTCGCTGAAACCGATGCGAATTTCGACCGCGATCTGCAAACCCTGGCGGTTCGGGTGGGTGAGGCTTATTTTCAGGCCCTGCAGGCGCGCGATCAGCTGACCTTGATTGGCGCGCAAAAGCGTGCCGTGCAAGCCCAGTTGCTGGCGGCCAAGCGTGGCCTTGAGGCGGGAACCGGCACCCGCACCGATGTCGATGAGGCGCAAGCCCGCCTGGACCTGAGCGTCGCGCAGGAACTGGAAATTCAACAGAACGTCGGTTTCACGAGCCGCCAGTTGGAAAATCTGACCGGCCTGCCCGCCACTGAACTGGCCACCCTCGACGTCAACGTGCTGCCGCTGAGCCAACCCGAGCCGCCGCAGCTCGACTACTGGATCGCCCGCGCCGAGGAACGCAGCCCGGAACTGCAAGCCCTGGTCGCCCGCCGCGAGGCCGCCAAACTCGAGATCAGCAAGGCCCAGGCCGGCCACTACCCCACGCTCGATGCGGTGGCGCAGATTTCCGACAGCACCAGCGAGAACATCACGCGCATCGCCTACGAATACCGCCAACGCTCCATCGGCGTCCAGCTCAACGTGCCGATCTACGCCGGTGGCTACGTCAGCTCCCAGGTGCGCCAGGCCATGGCCGAACTGGAGCGCACCGATCAGACCCTGGAAGGCACCAAGCGCGACATCGCGGTGCGCGTGCACAAGGAATTTCGCGGCATCACGGAAGGCGTGGCGCGCGTCAAGGCGCTGGAACAGGCGGTGCGCTCGGCGACCACCGCGGTGGACTCCAACATCAAGTCGCACAAAGCCGGAACGCGCACCATCCTGGACACGCTCAACGCCGAGCAGCAGTTGAGCGTTGCGCGCCGCGACCTGCTGTCGGCGCAATACCAGTTCGTGCTGTCCAAGCTGCGCCTGAGCGCGCTGGCCGGAGACGCCAACGAAGACAGCGTCCGTCAGTTCAACAGCTGGCTCAAGCCGTCAACGTAACGCGTGCGAAGCGCCGCTTGCCGACCTGGATCACATAAATGCCGGCGTCGAGCTTGAGCCCACGATCGGACACCGGGGCTCCATCGATCTTCACGCCCCGGCCGTCGATCAGGCGGTTGGCCTCCGACGCCGAGGGCGCCAGCCCTGTCTGCCGCAGCAGCGCGCCAATGCCCAGCGGCGCTCCGCTCACCTGACGCTCCTCAATCTCGTCGGGAACGCCGCCCCGCGCGCGCAACTCGAAATCCGCAGCGGCGGCCTCGGCCGCGGCGGCTCCATGAAAGCGCGCCGTGATCTCGCGCGCCAGCAGCGCCTTCGCGTCCTTGGGATTGCGCCCGCCCGCCACCTCGCGCTGCAACGCCTCCACCGCGTCCAGAGGCACGAAGCTCAGCAGCAGATACCAGCGCCACATCAGCTCGTCGCTGATCGACAGCACCTTGGCGAACATCGTGTTCGCGCTCTCGCTGATGCCGATGTAGTTGTTCTTGCTCTTGGACATTTTGTCCACGCCGTCCAGTCCTTCGAGCAGCGGCATGGTCAGGATGCACTGCGGCTCCTGCCCGTACTCCTGCTGCAAGTGGCGCCCCATCAGCAGGTTGAACTTCTGGTCGGTGCCCCCCAGCTCCAGGTCGGCCTTCAGCGCCACGCTGTCGTAGCCCTGCATCAGCGGATAGAGGAACTCGTGGATCGAGATCGACTGCCCGGCTGAAAAGCGCTGATGAAAATCGTTGCGTTCCATCATCCGCGCCACGGTGTAGCGCGACGCCAGCTGAATCAGGCCGCGCGCACCCAGTGGATCGCTCCACTCGCTGTTGTAGCGAATCTCGGTCTTGGCGGGGTCCAGCACCAGACTGGCCTGACGGTAGTAGGTCTGCGCGTTCGCCTCGATCTGCTCGCGCGTGAGAGGTGGGCGCGTGCTGTTGCGCCCGGACGGGTCGCCGATCATCGTCGTGAAGTCGCCGATCAGAAAAATCACCTGGTGGCCCAGATCCTGCAACTGGCGCATCTTGTTGAGCACCACCGTATGGCCCAGATGGATGTCCGGCGCCGTGGGGTCCAGCCCGAGCTTGATTCGCAGCGGCGTTTGCGTCTTGATCGAGCGGCGCAGCTTGGCGATCCAGTCGGCTTCGGGGATCAGTTCATCGCAGCCACGGCGTGTCACGGCCAGCGCCTGGGCCACGGGCTCCTCAAGGGAGAGGTTTTCGTCTGTCATGAAGAGGAAGTCGTGTCAAGCTGTTTGTAGAACCCGGCTCACAAAAAGATGCGGATTTTTCCTATGCACCTCATGGGTGAGTCGCTATACTTCGCGCTTTTCTCAAAAGCGTGAATCTTAACCAGCTTCTGTCGTTTTTTAGAAACAGAGCTTGGCCTGCGAGGACCACCGTTTGAATTTCCGCTCGACTTTCCATTCTTTGTTCGCTCCGGGGTCCCGCCTCGCTCACCTGACCCAGCACGTTGCACGTTCGCTGCGCAACCATCCCAAACGGGTCGCCGCCGCGGCGGCGGCGCTGTTCATGGGCGCGGGCGGCGCGGCCTTTGCCGTGGCATCGCTGGATGCCGCTCCCGTGCTGGCACCCGCCATCGTCGTCGAGTCGCCACTGCCCAGTCCGCTCCAGGCGCAGTCCGAGGCGCTCGAACTGCACGCTTATTCGCTTTTTCGCAGCGGCGCCACGCGCGCTGGCGATACACCGGAGCAAATCCTCAAGCGCCTGGGTATCCACGACCCCAAGGCCGCCGCGTTCTTGCGGCAAAACCCGCTGGTTCGCGCAAACGTGCTGGGCAAGGCACAGCGCACCCTGGTGGCTGAGGCAACCGAGCGCCACGCGCTGGCCAGCCTGTCGATCCGCTGGGCGGGCGACGATGCCACGCGCTTCAATCGCCTCGTCGTGCGCCGCGCCTCGGGCGAACAGGGCTTCTCGGCCACGCTGGAAACGCCGCCCCTGACGCCCACCACGCGCGTATCCAGTGGCGTGGTGCAAAGCACCTTCTTCGGCGCCACCGACGACGCCCGCCTGCCCGACAACATCGCCAAGCAGATCATTGACATCTTCTCCAGCGAGATCGACTTCCACCGCGGCCTGCGCAAGGGTGACCGCTTCTCGGTGGTCTACGAGTCGCTCGAAGCCGACGGCGAGCCCATGCGCGCCGGCCGCGTGCTTTCAGTCGAATTCGTCAACGCCGGCAAGGCCCG
>DAIOSZ010000018.1:6837-14187 GCA_036752305.1 Burkholderiaceae bacterium | reverse complement strand
GGTTCCAGGAATCCGGCGCCACCAAAGGCCAGTACTACGGGCTCGACGGGCAAAGCCTGCGCCGCGCCTACCTGGCCTCGCCGATGGAGTTCTCGCGCATGACCAGCGGTTTTGCAATGCGCCTGCACCCCATCCACAAGACCTGGCGCGCCCACCTCGGCGTGGACTATGCGGCGCCCATCGGCACCTCGGTGCTGAGCGTTGGCGACGGCGTGGTGGAGTTCTCGGGCGTGCAAAACGGCTATGGCAACGTGATCATCGTCAAGCACCGGCACAACCACTCCACGCTCTACGCGCATCTGTCGCGCATCAACGTGCGCAAGGGCCAAAAAGTCAGCCAGGGCGAGGTGATTGGCGGCGTGGGCTCCACCGGCTGGTCCACCGGTCCGCACCTGCACTTTGAATTCCGCGTCGGCGGCGAGCACCAGGATCCGCTCACGCTGGCACGGCAAAGCGGCACCGAACCCGTCCCGCCGGCGGCGCGCGCCGCCTTCGGCAAGCTTTCGCTTGCCATGCGCCAGACGCTGGACGCCGCGGGCTCGGTACGTCTGGCCAGCGCGGACTGAGCGCTTGCTCACCATCGGCCTGATGTCCGGAACCTCGCTGGACGGGGTCGATGGCGTCCTCGCCGAGTTCTCGCCCGCCCGGGCCTGGCGTGTCGTCGCCGCTGCCAGCCAGCCCTTCCCCGAGGCACTGCGCGCCGAATTCGACGCGCTCAACCGGCCCGGCGCGGACGAACTGCACCGCGCCGCGCTGGCCGGCAACGGCCTGGCACGGGTCTATGCGCACACCGTTGCCGACCTGCTGCGCCGCGCCGCACTGGGCGCCGAGGCCATTGCCGCCATCGGCGCGCATGGCCAGACGGTGCGGCACCGTCCGCAGGAGTTCGACGGCACCGGCTACACCCTCCAATTGAACAACCCGGCGCTGCTGGCCGAGCTCTGCGGCATACCAGTGGTGGCCGACCTGCGCTCGCGCGACCTCGCCGCGGGTGGCCAGGGCGCGCCGCTGGTTCCGCCGTTTCACGCCGCCTGGTTCAGCCGCGAGGATGAGCCGGTTGCCATTCTCAACCTGGGCGGCATTGCCAACCTGAGTCTGCTGCCCCCTCGCCGCACCGCCGCCGCCGTGCGCGGCTTCGACTGCGGGCCGGCCAACACCCTGCTCGACGCCTGGTGCCGCCGCCACACCGGCCAAGCGTTTGACGCGGACGGCGCCTGGGCGCGCACCGGCCGCGTGCGGCCCGACCTGCTCGCGCACCTGCTGGCCGAGCCCTACTTCGAACGCCTGCCGCCCAAGAGCACCGGACGCGACCTGTTCAGCCTCGCCTGGCTGCAAGCCCATCTCGATGCGCTTGCGCCCGCGGCCCGGCCGGCCGACGTCCAGGCCACGCTCGCCGAACTGAGCGCCCGCAGCGTGGCCCGGGATCTCGCCCGCCACGCCGCGGGCACCCGCGCCGTTGTCTGCTGTGGCGGCGGAGCGCGAAACACCGACCTGCTGCAGCGCCTGTCCGCCGCCGCGCCCGACTGCCGGTTCACGGTCAGCGACGCGCTGGGCCTGCCCTGCGAGCAGGTGGAAGCCGCCGCCTTTGCCTGGCTCGCGTGGCGCCACCTGAGCGGCCAGCCGGCCAGCGACCCCGCAGTCACCGGCGCACGCGGCCCGCGCATGCTGGGCGCGCTCTATCCCTGCTGACCTGTCCCCATCAGGCACAGCGGACCGCCGTCAGGCCCGACAATCCCGACATGACCCCGCCGCCGCCCCTGCCCGCCCTTTCCGCTTCGCGCCGCGCCGCCTTGCGTGCCGGTGGCGCGCTGTGCCTGATCGGCTTCGCCCGCGGCGCGTCGGCGGCCAGCTGCCCCGCCGACGGCAGCGCCTGGCCGGCCTGGGTCGCCTTCCGGCAGCAGTTCATCAGCGACGACGGCCGCGTGATCGACAAATCGTCCCCGCGCGGCCAGACCGTCTCGGAAGCGCAGGCCTACGCGCTCTTCTTCGCGCTGGTCGCCGATGACCGCCCGACCTTCGCCAGGTTGCTGCTGTGGACCGAGAACAACCTGGCCGGCGGCGATCTGACGGCCCGCCTGCCAGCCTGGCAATGGGGCAAGC
Source organism: Burkholderiaceae bacterium (assembly GCA_036752305.1). Lineage (GTDB taxonomy): Bacteria > Pseudomonadota > Gammaproteobacteria > Burkholderiales > Burkholderiaceae_C > DAIOSZ01. The sequence goes on along the minus strand of DAIOSZ010000018.1, from coordinate 12,087 downwards.
GCGACGATGGGCAATGGGGCGTGGTCGATGCAAACTCCGCCACCGACGCCGACCTGTGGCTCATCCAGGCTCTGGGCGAGGCCGGGCGGCTGTGGAACCAGCCGCGCTACACCTCGCTGGCCGCGCTGCTCGCGCGGCGCCTGTGGCGCGAGGCGGCGGTGGACATGCCTGGCCTGGGCCTGACGCTGCTGCCCGGCGTGCGGGGCTTTCAGACCGGTGATGAGCGCTGGCGCCTCAACCCGAGCTACTACCCCATGCAGCAGCTGCGCTGGCTCGCCGCCACGTTTCCGGCCGACCCGCAGTGGCAGCAGTTGCGCGCCAGCGGCCTGAAGGTGCTGCTGGCGCCCAAGTCCGGCCTAGCGCCCGACTGGATCGTCTACGACGGCAAACAGGGCTTCCAGCCCGACGAGCCCAAGGACGGCCGCAATGCCGAAGGTGCGCACGACGCCATCCGCGTCTACCTCTGGGCCGGGCTGATGAACCCCGCCGACCCGGTGCGCGCGCAGCTGCTCGCCCGCTACGTGCCCATGGCGCGCCTGGTAGACCGATTGGGTTTTCCGCCCGAATCGCTGGACACGAACACCGGCGCCCCGCACAAGGATGGCGCCGCCGGCCCGCCGGGCTTCTCGGCCGCGCTGCTGCCTTTTTTGCGCGCGCGCGGCGACAAGGCGGCCTTTGACGCCCAGACCGCGCGCCTGACCGCCAAGCCCATGGCCGCCGACGCCTACTATGACAATGTGCTCAACCTGTTTGCGCAGGGCTTCCTCGAAAACCGCTACCGCTTCGCGGCCGACGGACGCCTTGAGCCGGCCTGGCAGGCCGAATGCGCCAAGGCCCGCTAGTGCAGTGTTCGACGCTTTGCGGTACTTATGGGCCAGCGGATTTGCCTGCGTGGCTAGGCGCAAACCACAGCGATGCTCAGTGGCATCGCGAGGATTTGCAACGACGCCACGGAGGCAAAGGCGCGGCGCCATAAGTGCTGCATAGCATCGAACACTGCACTAGGCGTCTGGGCTGCGGGCCTCAACAACCTAAAGAAGAACTCCTGAACTCATAGCTGCCCGTGGATGTGTTTATTGGCGTTTAGGCAGATTTGCTCATAGAAATCGACTCAAATCGGCAAAATTTTGTAGATGCATCAACATTTTTTGTTGAAACATTAACAAATTTTGTATATTTGGCGTCCGGAAAGCCGTTTTGGAGCCAATTTTCAGAATAGTTTGAGCGAATTTGTCAAGAAAGACAACCACGGACAGCTATACAAAATATAGCATTCTGTGGTGATGAAAATGCCGCCTTGACTACTCCGCCGATTGCCGAAGGCTCTCCACCACCGGCCGCGCCAGCAGTCCGCGCAGCGTGACGGCGCTGGCGCCCAGCGCCAGCAGCGCGCCGCTCAAGGCGCCCAGCAGCGGCGTCAGCGGTGACAGGCTGGGCTCGAACTCGAAGACCTTCAGCGCCAGCCAGGCAGCAATCCCCAGCGCAGCCAGCGCAGCGAGCGTACCGGCCAGAAGGCCCAGGCCGGCCACCTCGGCACGCTGCATGCGCCTCAACAACGCGGCGCTGGCACCTAGGGCGCGCATCACCGCCAGCTCGCGCACGCGCTCCTCGCGCGAGGCCGACAGCGCCGCCAGCAGCACCACCAGCCCGGCCGCCAGCGTGAAGCCGAACAGGAATTCCACCGCGCGGATCACCTGGTCTAGCACCTTCTGCACCTGAGCCACGGTGGCGCGCATGTCCACCTGCGTGAGGTTGGGAAAGTCGCGCTGAAGCTCGCGCTCGAACCCGGGCGCGGGCGGTGTCTTGAAGGCGGCCAGGTAGGTCAGCGGTACGCCGTCGAGCTGATCCACCGGATACATCACGTAGAAATTGGCCCGCATGGAGCCCCAATCGACCTTGCGCACCGAACGGATGACGGATTCCACCGGCTGCCCGGCGATGTCGAAACGCAACCGGTCGCCCAGCTTGAGGCTCAGCGTGCTCATCACGCTTTCCTCCACGCTCACAGCGCCCTGCTCACCCTCCTGCCAGCGGCCCTGGGGGACCAGGTTGTGCGCGGGCTGGCGGGCGGCATGGGAGAGGTTGAACTCGCGGTCCACCATGCGGCGGGCGCGGTCGGTGGCCAGCGCGGCCGGGTCGATGTCCTGGCCGTTGATCGCCACCAGGCGGCCCCGGACCATGGGAAACCAGTCGTAGCGCGCAACGCCCGCACTGGCCAGCGCGGCGCGCACCCCATCGGCCTGATCGGGCTGAATGTTGATGACGAAGCGGTCGGCCGCGTCGGGCGGCGTGGCGCTGCGCCAGCTGTCGATCAGGTCGGTGCGCAGCAAGACGAGCAGCACCAGCGCCAGCAGGCCCACCGACAACGCGCTGACCTGCACCACGGCCATCGCGGGCCGCGCCGCCAGTTGGCGCAGCGCCAGCCCCAGCCACTGCGGCAGCCGCTCCAGCGGCAGCCGCGCGATCAGCTTCAGGCAGGCCCAGGCGGCCAGCGCGAACAGCGCCACCGCGCCGGCGAAGCCGCCCACCGCCGCCAGGCCGAGCGTGAAGTCAGCACTCACCACCAGCAAAAGCCCGGCAAACCCGATGGCACCCAGCGCCATCACGCCCAGCGAGGCCGGTTTGAGCGAGCCCGCTTCACGGCGGATCACGCGCAGCGCCGGCACCTGCGCCAGTTGCAGCACCGGCGGCAGGCCGAAAGCGATCAGCAGCGTGAGCGCGGTGCCCAGCCCCAGCAGCACCGGCCAGATGCCGGGCTGCGGCAGTGCCGCATCGACCAGGCCACCGAGCAGCGCGACGAAGATGAAATGCACCGCGTAGCCCAGCAGCACGCCGCCCACCCCCGCCGCCAGGCCCGCCACGGTGAACTCCAGCACGTAGGCGCCGGCCATGCGGCGTTGCGACAGACCCAGCACGCGCAGCATGGCGCAGGCGTCGAGTCGGCTGCCGGCAAAGCTGCGCGCGGCCAGCGCCACCGCCACCGCGCTGAGCAGCGCCGACAGCAGGGCCACCAGGCGCAAGAATTTCTCGGCGCGGTCCAGCGTCTGGCGCATCTCGGGGCGGCCGACTTCCAGCGTTTCCAGCCGCAGCCCGCGCGAGGCGGGCGCCTCCACGCGCGGCTTGACTTCGGCCAGCCAGCGCGCGACGGCGGCATCCTCGCCCGCCACGGCCAGACGGAAGGTCAGACGGCTGGCCGGCTGCACCAGGCCGGTATCCAGCAGATCGGCGCTGGCGATCATCACGCGCGGCGCAAAGTTCAAAAAGCCCGAGCCGCGGTCGGGCTCGGTCACCAGGATGCGGTCGATGCGCAGGCGCGCGTTGCCCAGCAGCAGGTCGTCGCCCACGGCCAGGCCAAGCGCGTCGAGCACGCCAGCGTCCACCCAGGCGCTGCCCGCCGACGGCCCTTGCGCCAGCGCCTGCGGCGGGCCGTCCGGCGCCCGGGCCACGCCCAGCGTGCCGCGCAAGGGGTAACCCGGCTCGACCGCCTTGAGCGCGACCAGGCGTGTCTGGCCGCCGCGGGTTTCGTCGGCGCGCGCCATGGTCGGAAACACCACCGTGGTGGCCGCGCGCAGGCCCTGCGCGCGCGCCATCCGCGCGTACTCGGGCGCCAGCGGCGTGTCGGCGGCCAGCACGGCGTCGCCGCCGAGCAGTTGCCGCGCGTCGCGCTGCAGGCCGCCCTGGATGCGCTCGGCCAGAAACGCCACCGCCGTCAGCGCGGCCACGGCCAGCGCGACGGCCAGCAGCAAAAGCTTGAGTTCCCCGGCGCGCAGGTCGCGCCACAGCGAGCGCCAGCCGAGCGCCCAGGCCGATGTGCCATTCATGCCTCCGCCCCTTGCCCGATCAGCCGCTCGCGGCCCGCGTAGCACAGATAGCGCTGGTGCAGCGCGCGGCCAATGGCGCACAGGCCCAACCGCGCGGCAATGGCCTGCCCCATCTGCGTGATGCCGCTGCGCGAGATCACCACCGGCACGCGCATCTGCGCGGCCTTGATGAGCATCTCGCTGGTCAGGCGACCGGTGGTGTAGAACACGCGCTCGGCATCCCCGCTGGCGTCGTCGTGCAGCCACATCCATCCCGCGATCGTGTCGATCGCGTTGTGGCGGCCCACGTCTTCCACGAACACGCGCATCCGACCATCGACGAAGAGTGCGCAGCCGTGCACCGAGCCGGCAGATTTGTAGGTGCTTTCTTGAAGGCGCATTGCCTCCACGATCTGGTGGACGCGCTGTTGCGCCACGCGCGTGGGCGGCAGCTCGATGCGGTCCACATCGTCCATCAGCGAACCGAACACGCTGCCCTGGCCGCAACCGGTGGTCACCACCTTGCGCGCGGTGCGCTCGGCCAGGTCGGCGATGCCGTCGCGCGTGCGCACGGCGGCGGCGTCCACATCCCAATCGACGGTGATCGACACCAGTTCAGCCAAGTCACGCACCAACCGCTGGTTGCGCAGATAGCCCAGCACCAGCCATTCAGGACGCTGGCCCATCGTCATGAGCGTGACGAGTTCGGCCTTGTCCACGTAGACGGTCAACGGCCGTTCGGCGGGAATGGAGACTTCCTGGGCCAGGCCCCGTTCGTCGTAGGCCAGAATGCGCTCGGTCAGCGGCGCGCGCGCCTCGGTCAGGTGCAAGCTCAAGATGCAAGGGGTCAAAAAAGCAAACGGGGCATCCTACCGGATGCCCCGTCCGCGGGAGAGATCAGGCGAAATCGCCCTTACGGCTTCTTGGCCTCCGCGGCGGGGGCGCTGGCGGCCACGGCAGGCTTGGGCGGCTCGTAGACAAAGGGGCCGGGATCGCTGCACGCGGGCGTCGGCACCGGCGCGCCGATCGGGCTGATGGCCGGCTTCGACCTCGCCGAAGGTGCGCTGCACGTAACCCACGAGGCGGTCCTGTGCACGGCAGAGCTGAAAGGCATCCGCCTTTGCGGCCCAGGCCGCCTTGGCGGCCGCCTCGGCGGCCTTGGCCTTGGCCGCCTCGTCCAGCGGCGGAAGCTTGGCCAGGGCACCGCCCGCGCTGAGCGTCAGCGCGCCCAGGGCGCATAGGGTGGTCAGAATGGCGCGTGGTTTCATGCTGTCCTCTTCAAGCGGAAGGGTTGGCCGTGGCAACCGGCGCGACGGGTGGCGCGGCGGCACTGCGCTGCGCGGGAATCTTGCCCGCCTTGATGTCGTCCAACCACAAGTTGTGGTGCTCTTGCGCCCAGCCCTCGGACACGTAGCCCGTCTTCAGGGCATCCATGGCGCCGCGCACCGCG
>DAIOSZ010000018.1:0-6827 GCA_036752305.1 Burkholderiaceae bacterium | reverse complement strand
AATATGGCCCGACAGCACGGCCATCATCCAGATGGCAGCCGTGGCATGGATCATGTGCGCGATCTGCATTTCCCCGCGCAGCTCGCCCCAGCCCGGAATGAGCTTGTCCAGCGCCAGACCCGTGGCAACGATCAGCAGACCAGGTATGCACATACCCCACCAGTACATGCCCTTTTCGCCTGCGTTGAAACGGTGCGACGGAATCTGATGCTCGCCGCCGAACATGCCGCCGGCCTTGGCCAGCCAGGCAAAGTCGGCCAGGTTGGCGATGTTGTCCTTCAGAAAGGTCAGCAGCACGACGATCAGTGAGACCGCGAACACCGGCCCGGTGAAGTTGTGCACATTCTTCAGCACGTAGGCCAACCAGCCGAACAAGGTCGAGCCGATCACCGGCGCCAGCACAAACTTTCCGAACGCCATGGTCAGCCCCGAGAGGGCAAGCAGCACGAAAGCGACGGCGTTCGTCATGTGCGCTGCACGCTCGAACGGCGTGAAACGTTCAATGCGCGCGCTCTGGCCAGAGTAGTCCCGCCCCATGCGGCCCTTGGTGACCGCCATGAGCCCAAGTGCGACCAGCGCGACCAGAATCAACGCGCCGCCGTACGGAATGATCCACTGGTTGCGCACCTGCCGCCAAGCCTCGCCCGCGTTGGTCTCGGGCACCAGGGGATATTTGACGCGCTGCTGGATCAACTGACCCGCTTCTGGCGCCTCTCGCAGGGGCAGGCTGGAATAGCCCGTGACACCCGCACTGACCTGACGCCACATGGGTGCGTTGTTACCTGGCTGGACCTTGGCCCGTTCGCCGTTGGTCTGGCTGGCGTAACCAGGATCCTCGCTCGCTGCAGGCTTCACGTCGAAAATATTCTGGCTTTGAACGCCAGCTACCGCCGCGGCGGGGACTGGTGTGGGCCGGGGTTGTGCAGGCTTGTCCTGCGCGCCCGCGCTCCAGCCGATCAAACCCAGGACAACCAGCGCAGCCAGCCGCTGACACCATGCTCGTGCGTGCATCGCGCCTCCCTGCCTATTGCTCGTGGGTGTACTCGTTCTGGCCGTACTGGGCACGCGCGCGCAGGTGCGACTCCCAGCTCGCGCGATCACCCACCTTCCAGCCCGAGGTCATGTAGCGCGCGGCGCCACCGGTGTAGGGCTCTGCGTCGCGGCGCGAGGCGCCCAGCGTCTGCGGAGGCTCGCTGCAACCGCCGAGCGCCATCGCCAGCGCCATCGCGCCCGCGCAACTGATGAGTTTGGAGCAGCTCATGATTTACCTCCCGACGTTTGGGCGCCTGCGGGCACGGGCACAGCACCCGTGGGCGTCCCAGCCTGACGCGAGCCGTAGGCGGTGCCCCAGCCCCACACCTCCGCGCCCTTGGCGCGCTTGGCGACGCGCTGGCGGAAGATGTCGGCCACCACGTCGCCGTCACCGGCGAGCAGCGCCTTGGTGGAGCACATTTCGGCACAGGCCGGCAGCTTGCCTTCGGACAGGCGATTGCGGCCGTATTTTTCGAACTCGGCCTGGCTCCCGTTGGGCTCGGGGCCACCGGCGCAGAAGGTGCACTTGTCCATCTTCCCGCGCACGCCCCAGGCACCTTGGCCCGGAAACTGAGGCGCGCCAAAGGGGCAGGCGTAGCTGCAGTAGCCGCAGCCGATGCACACGTCCTTGTCGTGCAGCACCACGCCCTCTTCCGTCTTGTAGAAGCAGTTGACCGGACAGACCGCCATGCAGGGCGCATCGGAGCAGTGCATGCAGGCCACCGAGATCGAGCGCTCGCCAGGTACGCCGTCGTTGAGGGTGACGACGCGCCGGCGGTTCACGCCCCAGGGGACGTCGTTCTCGTTCTTGCAGGCGGTGACGCAGCCGTTGCACTCGATGCAACGCTCGGCATCACAAATGAATTTCATGCGTGCCATGGCGTCTCCTCAAGCCTTCTCGACGTTGCAGATCGTGGTCTTGGTTTCTTGCATCATGGTCACGCTGTCGTACCCATAGGTGGTGCCGGTGTTGACCGCCTCGCCGCGCACGATGGGATGCGCGCCCTTGGGATAGTAGGCCAGCAGATCCTGGCCCTGCCAGTGGCCAGAGAAGTGGAACGGCATGAAGCAGGTGTCGGGCCCGACGCGCTCGGTCACCAGGGCCATCACCTTCAGGCGCGCGCCGGTGGGAGAGTGCACCCAGACCTGCTGGCCGTTGTGGATGCCCCGGTCCGCCGCCGCCTTGGGGTTGATCTCGATGAAGCAGTCCTGCTGCAGTTCAGCCAACCACGGGTTGGAACGCGTCTCCTCGCCGCCGCCCTCGTATTCGACCAAGCGGCCCGACGTGAGGATGAGCGGAAACTTCTCGTAGAGCTTGTCGGCCAGATTCTTCTGCTGCACCGTCTTAAAGAGCGTGGGCAGGCGCCAGAAGGCCTTTTTGTCGTCGTGGGTGGGGTACTTGGCCGCGAGGTCCGGCCGGGTACCGTACAGCGGCTCGCGGTGCTGCGGGATCGGGTCGGGAAAGTTCCACACCACGGCGCGCGCCTTGGCGTTGCCAAAGGGGTGGCAGCCATGCACTTTCATCGCCACGCGGATGATGCCGCCAGAGGGGTCGGTCTTCCAGTTCTTGCCCTCGGCAGCGGATTTTTCGGCGTCGCTCAAGTCGCTCCACCAGCCGAGCTTCTTGAGCAGGATGTGGTCAAACTCCGGGTAGCCGGTGGTGATGTCGGCGCCCAGCGAGTGCGAGCCATCCTCGGCCAGCAGGTTCACGCCGTCGCGTTCCACGCCAAAGTTCGCGCGGAAATTTCCACCGCCGTCCATCACATGCTTGGAGGTGTCGTACAGGTTGGGCGAACCGGGGTGCTTGAGGTCGGGCGTTCCAAAGCACGGCCAGGGCAAGCCGAAATAGTCGCCCGAGAGGTCGTAGCCCGTCTTGGCATCCTTGCCGCCCTTGGCCTTGAGCGTCTTCACGTCGAAGGCGGCCATGTTGCGCATGTGTGCCTGCAGGCGCTCGGGACTTTGGCCGGTATAGCCAATGGTCCAGACACAGCGGTTGATCTCGCGCAGGATATCCTCGGGCACGGGCTCGTCCATGCCCTTGACCTTTTGCATCTTGTAGTTCTTGACCAGTTCCTTGCCAAAGCCGAGCTTTTCGGCCAACTGGTACATGATCATGTGATCGGGACGGCTTTCCCACAGCGGCTCGATCACCTGCTCGCGCCACTGGATCGAGCGGTTGGACGCGGTGCACGAACCGCTGGTCTCGAACTGCGTCGCCGCTGGCAACAGATACACCGCGCGGTTGGGGTTGAGGTCGCCGGCCTGACCCGGCATGGCCGCCATAGCAGCCGTGGCCGATGGATAGGGATCGACGACGACCAGCAGATCCAGCTTGTCCATCGCGCGCTTCATGTCCAGGCCGCGCGTTTGCGAGTTGGGTGCATGACCCCAGTAAAAGACGCCACGCAGGTTGGGATCCTGATCGATGACGTCGTTCTTCTCCAGCACGCCGTCGATCCAGCGCGAGACCGTGATGCCCGGCTTGGTCATCATGCCCGCATTGGCGTAGCGACCTTTGATCCAGTCGTACTCCACACCCCAGGCCTTGGCGAAGTGACGCCAGGAACCTTCGGCCAGACCATAGTAGCCGGGCAGGGAGTCGGGGTTGGGGCCCACGTCGGTCGCCCCCTGCACGTTGTCGTGACCACGGAAAATGTTGGTGCCACCGCCGGACTTGCCGACGTTGCCCAGCGCCAGTTGCAAGATGCACGAGGCGCGCACCATCGCATTGCCGATCGTGTGCTGCGTCTGGCCCATGCACCACACGATGGTGCCGGGACGGTTTTCATTCAGCATCGTGGCGATCTTGAGCACCTGCGCCTCGGGCACGCCGCAGGCTTCCTCCACCTTGTCGGGCGTCCACTTGGCGAGCACCTCTTCGCGCACCTTTTCGATGCCATAGACACGGTCGTGCAGGTATTTCTTGTCCTCCCAGCCGTTCTTGAAGATGTGGTAGAGCAGGCCGAAGAGGAAGGGAATGTCGCTGCCCGAGCGGATGCGCGCATACACGTCGGCCTTGGCCGCCGTGCGGGTGAAGCGCGGGTCCACCACGATCATCTTGCAGCCGTTTTCCTTGGAATGCAGCATGTGCAGCAGGCTCACCGGGTGAGCTTCGGCCGCGTTGGAGCCGATGTACAGCGCGACCTTGCTGTTTTGCATGTCGTTGTAACTGTTGGTCATCGCCCCATAGCCCCAGGTATTGGCCACGCCGGCCACCGTGGTGCTGTGACAGATGCGTGCCTGGTGGTCACAGTTGTTGCTGCCCCAGAAGCTGACGAACTTGCGCATCAGGTACGACTGCTCGTTGCTGTGCTTGGACGAACCGACGAAGTAGACACTGTCGGGCCCGCTGGCCTTGCGCAGCTCCTGCATCCGGGCACTGATTTCGTCAAGCGCCTGATCCCAGGAGATGCGCTCATATTTGCCCGCCACCAGCTTCATGGGGTAGCGCAGCCGGTATTCGCCGTGGCCATGCTCGCGGATCGCCGCGCCCTTGGCGCAATGCGAACCAAGATTGATGGGTGAGTCGAACACCGGCTCCTGGCGCGTCCAAACGCCGTTTTCGACGATGGCATCCGACGCGCAGCCCACCGAACAATGCGTGCACACGGTGCGCCGCACTTCCAGCTTGCCACCGCCAGAGGCAGCGGCCGAATCGGCCGCCTTGGCCTTTTGCACCAGCGAAAGTTGCGTGGCGGCGATGCCGACACCAACACCCAGACCGGAGCGGCGCAGGAAGGTGCGCCGGTCCAGCGTGGGCATGGCCTGCGCGAGCCCGCGCTTGAGCCCATCGACGAAGGACGTGTTGACCACGCGGTGCGTGTGCCCGTGCGCGGGCTTGCGGGTAAGCAAACGGTTCATCGTGGGCCCTTATATCGTCGTGGTCTTGTAGTAGCGCTTGACATGCTCGCTGAGGTGGTAGCCACCACCGCGCTCCGGCGGCACGGGGCGCTCGACTGCGATCGCCACTGCATCCGGCCCTGGCGTGCGCGCCAGGGTGGCCAGCGCGGCAGCCGCGCCCGCCGTGGATGCGCCCAGGAAGACGGTGCGACGGGAAAGCTCGGAAGACGGGGATGAATGCGCGGATTTGGTCACCGAAGGACTCCTGACGACAGCCTATGCAAAGTATTGCAGATGTTAGGCCGTCACAGGCGCCGTCGCAACGGGGTAAATCCCCGGTGTTTTGCCGAGATGCCGCCCTGGGCGCGCTACGCCGCCTTGCGCATCACCGCCAGCCCCTTGAGGTATTCCCCTTCGGGAAACGCCAGGCTGACCGGATGATCGGGAGCGCCTTCGAGACGGGCGGTGATGTAGGCGTCCACGCCTGCCTCGCTGGCGGCCGAGGCGACGATCTTGTGGAACAGCTCGGCGCCGATGCCGCCAGAGCATGAATAGGTGAACAGCACGCCGCCCGGCTCCAGCAGCTTGAAGGCCAGCCGGTTGATGTCCTTGTAGGCCCGCGCCGCCCGCTCGGCATGCGCGGCGGTGGGGGCGAACTTGGGCGGGTCGAGCACGATGGCGTCGAAGCGTTGGCCTTGCTTGATGAACTCGCGCAGCGTGGTATTCACGTCGGCGTCCACAAAATCGGCGCGCGCAGTGTCCAGGCCATTGAGCGCCACGTTGGCCGCGGCGCGCTCCAGCGCGGGGGCCGACGAATCCACCGACGTGACCCGCGCCGCGCCGCCCATCAGCGCGGCCCCGGTAAAGCCGCCGGTGTAGCAGTAGCAGTTGAGCACGCGCTGAAAACCCAGCCGCCGCGCATGAGCGGCAAATGCCGCCCGGCTGTCGCGCTGATCGAGGTAGAAGCCCGTCTTGTGGCCCTGGGCGATGTCCAGCGACAGGCACCAGCCATGCTCGCGGATCGTCAGCTCGGTCGCCCCCTGGCCACGCAGCCAGCCGGCGGCGCTCGGCAGCCCCTCCAGCGCGCGCACGCCGGAATCCGAGCGCTCGTACAGACGCGGGCAGCCGGTGAGCGCGAGCAGCGCGTCGGCCAGCAAGCCCTTGTGGCGTTCGCTTCCTGCCGACAGGAACTGCGCGACCAGCGTGTCGCCGTAGCGGTCAACGATCAGGCCCGGCAGTCCATCGGATTCGCCGTGCACCAGTCGCAGGCCGTCGCTTTGAATATCAAAACAGCTCCTGGCCCTTATGGAGCGCCCAAGAGACGCTTCAAAAAAAGGAGCGTCTATGCGCTGCGCCTCGTCGAAACTCCAAACCCGCGCGCGGATCTTGGAGCTGGGACTGTAGGCCGCCCAGCCGAGAAAGCGCCCGTCGTGGGCGGCCACGCGCACCGTCTCGCCGGCGTCGGCGCGGCCCTTGGCGATGGCGCTGTCGAAGACCCAGGGGTGGCGGCGCAGCAGCGCCCGCTCCTTGCCTTCCCTGAGGGTGATGGTTTTCAAGTCGCGTAGCCCGGGTCGGTGCGGTCGAGCTTGCGCAACAGCGCCGGCCAGGCGATCTGCGCGCCTTGTCCCGCCGTCACCGTCTTCATGACCTGCGCCAGCCCGTCCATGATGCGCGGATCGATGGTCACGAGCTCGCCTCCGGCCTGCGCGTCGATCTGGATGCGGCAGGTGTTCTCGAAGGTGTACATCGCCAGCCAGGCTTCCGCCACCGACGGGCCCACGGTCAGCAGGCCGTGGTTGCGCAGCATCAGGAAATTCTTGTGGCCCAGGTCGGCCTGCAGGCGCGGCTTTTCCTCGTCGCGGAAGGCCACGCCCTCGTAGTCGTGGTAGGCCAGCGAACCCAGCACGAAGGTGCTTTGCTGGCTGATGGGCAGGACGCCGTGCTTCTGCGCGCTG
>DAIOSZ010000017.1:7673-27767 GCA_036752305.1 Burkholderiaceae bacterium | reverse complement strand
AACTTCCAGAATCACCCGATCCGCTGCCGGATGACGAAGTGCCACCGCCGTTGTCTGAGGAGCCCGGGTTAGGGGCTTCGGGAACGGACGGCGCCGGAGCAGTGGGTGTCGATGTTGTCGGGGTGGTGGGCGTAACCGGGGTTGTGGGTGTCGTTGTGGTAGGCGTGGGCGGGGCGCTGGGGGAGGGCGCATCCGAACCGCCGCATGCGGTAAGCATGGCCGTAGCCAGAAACACTGATAGCCAGCGCGCTTTCATGGATCTATTTCGCCTGTTCGTCTGCATTGTCCACGGATGCGGAAGGACCTTCAACTGCGTTGGGTTCAAAGTAGCTGTAGACGCCTGCGCGGTATCGGTAGGGCCCTTCCTGGTCGGCTGCCCGTACAGCCTCGGTTAGCAGATCGACCAGTTCGTGATGGACCTGCTCCCAGCGAACTCTAAGCCACGCCTCGGTAGCCTCGGCCTGCTCACGGGTGAGACCGGCGGCAAACACGGATCGTTCCAGATGCGGTGTTTCGCGCCCGAGCACATTGCTTCCTGCGGCGAGCAGGTGGTCGCGCACGTTGTCGCCCATGAAGGCGAGCATGCTTTGAAAATCCTTGGACGGCACGAAACCGTCAGCTTGCATCGAGACGTGGCCCTCTGATTCGCTCACCAGCTCCAGGGCAATCATCTCGTTCAGCACGGTGCGAAAGTGCACATTGCCTCGCGTGGCTTGGCGCGCGAGGGATTCAAACGACAGGTCCGGGTGGGCCGCGCTGCCGAGAGAGACGGGCAGCACCATCAAGGATGGCGCCTTGACGACGAGATGTTGCCACAGCGTAAAGGTCTTGGCCGCCGCGGACATTTCGGTGTGAGGCAAGGTTTCCTTGCTATGACGCAGGCGCGCCGTGACTTCTTTTCGGTTCAGGCCGCTGCTGATGGAGATCTGGCTCACGTTGGGCTTGGCTATGCCGCGCTCACGCCAAGCCCTGGCGGCTTCGTCCACCAGCACCTCGCGCAGCATTTCCTCCAGATGGGGGTACTTCACGCCATAGGTCAGCGCCAGACGCACCAAGGGCCTTGCGATGCGCCCGCACGCTTGCAACACCAATGCCAGGCGCTTGTTCATGGATGAATTACACCCGGGAGCATGGGCGTTGGCTCATAGCCTATGACGCCGATTGTCGGATGTACAACACCGTTTGTCGGATTGATTTTTCTCTAAATGCTCATTTTTCCCATTTTTGAGGAATACTAGCGCTGCCGATGCCTGAAGAATCTGTGTGATTCAGGCGCTACGCAGGACGCACATGAGCCAACCTAGTTACCGCCTAAAAGGGTTTACCCTTATCGAATTGATGATTGCAGTTGCCATCGTCGGCATTTTGGCGGCCGTGGCATTGCCGGCGTATCAAAACCAGGTCATGCGCAGCAATAGGGCCGCGGCCAAGGCTCAGATGATGGACATTGCATCGCGCCAACAGCAGTTTCTGCTGGCCAACCGCTCCTATGCGGATAAGACGACGCTGGAAGCCAGTGGATACGCCTTGCCGGCCGAGGTCGGCGCGAAGTACAGCTACAACATTGCGGTTACCACGACGGTGCCCGCATTCACCGTGACGTTTACGCCGACCGGCAGCCAGACGTCCGATGGAACGCTGACGCTCAACAGCGCGGGGGTGAAGGCTCCCGACGACAAATGGAGTCGTTGATGTGCCTGTCTGCTAGGAGAACTGGCGAAGGCCACGGCGCGAGAAAACGTGTCCGCGAGGGGTGGGTCCACCAAGCCGGCGTGACGTTGATTGAAGTACTCGTCACCATGGTTGTTCTGGCCTTCGGTTTGCTGGGGCTGGCGGGATTGCAAACGCGCATGTCGGTGAGTGAAGGCGAGGCCTACCAACGCTCGCAGGCTTTGCTTCTCATGGCGGACATCCAAAACAGCATGGCCGCCAATCGCCCTGCGGCGGCCAGCTATGTGACGACGGCGGCCAACCCGGTTGGCGCGGGAATGACCTGCCCCGATTTGCCAACCCCGAGTACGCGCGCGCAACGGGACTTGAAGGCGTGGTGCGAATCCTTGCAAGGCGCGGCGGAAACGCTGGCTGCTGGCGCGCAGAAGGCGGGCACCCTGATTGGAGGCCGTGGCTGCGTCGAAAGTCTTGGCAGCAACGAATACATGATCACCGTGGCGTGGCAAGGGCTGGCTCCGATCGCCGCGCCGCCTACCAGCGTGGCCTGCGGAAAGGACTTGTACGACGGGGGCAATGCATGCGCCGCGGATCGGTGCCGACGTACCGTCACCATGGTGGTGCGCATGGGAGCGCTGTAGGAATGGCCATGTTCCAGTTGACGCCACTTCGCGCGCCCAAAAGCAGTTACCTGGGCGTGACGCTGATCGAGTTCATGATTGGCATTGCCATTGGACTGATTGTCACGCTTGCGCTGATGGCGGTGTTTCTGAATGTCAGCCGCAGCAGCGCGGAGCTGATTCGTGTCAACCAGCAGGTTGAAAACGGCCGCGCGGCGCTCCAGATTCTGGAACAAGAGGTCGTGCACGTTGGGTACTGGGGGTCGTTCGTTCCCGATTACGACAATCTCACGCTGGGGTCGATCCCCGGGGACACCCCGACGGCGCTGCCGGATATCTGTACCCCGTTTCCCTGGACGGCGGCCCAGATGCGCAATATTGCCGGCATACCCGCTCAAAGCCTGGACGCACCACCCGCGTCGTGCACGACGCTCATGGCCAACCGGCAGGCCAACACGGACATTCTCTCGCTCGTCCACGCCGAAACCTGTTTGCCCGGCGTTGGCAATTGCGCGGCGGAAGTCACCAACGCGCTGTACGTGGAAATGCCGATGTGTGGCAGTGCGGGGATCAGCAACTCGTTGGCGATGTCGACGATGACGCTGCCGCTCACGCTCACGGGCACCACACCCGACTGGAGAAGTTCCACGACGGCCGATGGCCTGGAAACTCGCGTCGATTGTTCCCGCGCGGTGAACAAGAAGCGGAAGCTGGTGGCAGCGGTGTATTTCGTCCGCAGCTTTGCCAACGGCAGCGGGGACGGCCTGCCGACCCTCATGCGTTCGCGCATGGAAGGTACCAGCACCATTGCCTTCCAGCCGCCCGAGGCCTTGGTTGAAGGCATTGAGGGCTTTCGCGTCGAATGGGGGATTGACAGCCTCAGTGAGGCCGGCTCCGCCGTGGACTACGGCACGGCAGTGGACTGGACCGACGCGACGCGCACCGTGAACCGCAACCGTGGTGACGGTGTCGCCGATGGTGATTTTGTTCGCTGCACGACCGCCGTGCCTTGTACCGTGGCGCAGATGACCAACGCGGTTGCGGCGCGCATATGGGTGCTGGCACGCGCACCCGAACCTACGCCGGGATACACGGACGCCAAGACGTATTCGCTCGGTTCAAGCACGATGGGGCCGTTCAACGACGCTTTCAAGCGCCATGTCTATTCCTCGGTGGTGACGCTGCGCAACGTGTCGGATCGGAGGCAGACACCATGAGCCCGGCGCGGATCGACAAACGGCGCGCTAGGCGCCCAGGGCGCACGAACTCGGCCAGGCGGCAGTCGGGCATTGTGCTGATCATTGGCATGGTCTTGCTCGTGATGATCACGCTGGTCGTGCTCGGAACGTTCACCCTCAGCGGCAGCAACACGCAGACCGTGGGCAACATGCAGTTCAGGGCTCAGGCCGAGGCGGCCGCGAGCAAGGCAATTGAACAGGTGCTGGGCTCGGCGTTTACCACCGTGCCCACCGCGCAAACCATCAGCGTCGACATCAACAACGATGGCACCGCGGACTACACCGTTGCGGTGGCGCAACCCGTGTGCATCAGCGCGGTGGTTGTTCCAACGACAGCGGCGGGCAAAGGCAGCAGTGCGTCGCTGGGCTTTGGCGCCACGACCAACTTCTTGACGGTGTGGGACATCCAGGCCACCGTCAACGACGTCGTCAGCAGCGCCTCAACGGTCCTGCACCAAGGCGTGCGCGTCGTCCTGGATGAAACGCAGAAAGGGCTCGTGTGCCCCTAGAAGGGTGCTCGCATGGCCGCAACAAGGGGAAAAACATCATGATCCGATCCTGGTTTTCCAATTCAGTCATCAAATTCGGGGCGCTGGCGCTGAGTGCACTGGCTGCGGTGACGTCCCTACATGCCGAAGACATTGATTTGTTTGTCCAACCACCGATGGCGTCGGCAGACCTTCCGAACGTGCTGATCATTTTGGACAACACCGCGAACTGGAATACGCCCTTTACTGCTGAAAAGGCTGCGCTGGTGGACCTTTTCTCGGGGTTGGATGCGAATAAATTTCGCGTTGGCGTGATGATGTTTACAGAATCAGGTGGAGGAAATAGCAATGAAGATGGAGGTTATGTTCGAGCGGCCGTGAGGCAAATGACGACTGCAAATAAGGCTCTTTATGGTGCGATGATCAATGGGTTGGATGTTGGGGATGACAAGTCTAACGGAGGAAAGCTCGGAAAAACAATGTACGAAGCTTATCAATATTTCGTTGGCGGTGCTCCGAACTCTGGAAACAACAAGAACAAAACAGACTATACCGGTAACACCTATGGCGCATCTCTTCCTTCAAAGGCTATATGGGCGCTCAGCGGGAATGCATTGACGGGAAAATCCGGTACGCCTTACAGCTCCCCTGTGGGCTCTGATTGTGAAAAAAATTACATTATTTATATCAGCAATGGTGCGGTACAGGACAATAGCAATGACACAACTTGGGCAACGGATCGGCTCCAGACAGTAGGAGGTACGACGGCTACGGCGGCAATCTCGTTAAATCCTTCGGGTTCGCAGGATAACGTGGGTGATGAATGGGCGCGCTTCATGTTTAAGAGCGCCAAGAAAATCCGCACCTATACGATTGATGTTAATCCGATAACCACTGGACAGGGACCTGGCTGGTCAGAATTGCTCAAGAGCATGGGCAATGAAAAGAACAGCGGCGGCGGCTATTACGTTGTGGATTCCACGGCTGCGGCAGGCTCAGCATCCTCCATAGGGCGCGCGTTGCAGACCATATTTTCTGAGATTCAAGCCGTTAACTCTGTGTTTGCTTCCGTGAGTCTTCCGGTCAGCGTGAACACGCAAGGTACCTATCTCAACCAGGTCTATATTGGCATGTTTCGCCCGGATGCCGATGCCAAGCCGCGCTGGGCTGGTAATCTCAAGCATTACAAGATGGGGTTGAATACCAGTGGAGATCTCCGCTTAGAGGACGCTACGGGAGCATCTGCCATCAATGCGCAGACGGGCTTCATAAGCGAGTGCGTACGAAGTTATTGGACATCGGATACCGCCGACACGTATTGGACCTTCAGGCCCATGGGGGACTGTTTGATCTCGGGCGCCAACATATCCAATTCGCCCGACGGCAGCGTGGTCGAGAAAGGAGCGCAGGCCTACCGATTGCGGGCCAGTACCACGCGGACCATGTACACCTGTTCCAACAGCAGTTGTGGATCCCTTTCGCCGGTTAGCACCACCACCGTGTCAGCAACGGCGCTGGGTGCGGCCGATTCGACCGAGCATGGGCAATTGGTGCGTTGGCTCAAGGGTCTGGATGTAGACGATGAGAATGCGAACACGGTCACTCTTTCGGAGATGCGACCCTCCGCGCACGGTGACGTGGTGCATTCAAGGCCGGTGGCCGTGAACTACGGCACAGATGCCTCCCGTCAGGTGGTGGTGTTCTATGGTGGTAACGACGGGATTTTGCGCGCTGTCAATGGCAACCGGACGGAAGCCATTGGCAGTGTGGCCGCCGGTGGGGAAATTTGGTCCTTTGCCACGCCTGAGTTTTTCAGCTCGGTCAAACGGCTGCGCGAAAACACGGTGCTGATCAAATACCAGACCATCACGTCAGCGAGCGCGTTGCCCAAGAATTACGGTATGGATGGACCGATGTCGCTTTATCGGACCGAAGCGAAGACCATGCTGTATGCCACGCAGCGGCGGGGCGGGCGCTCAATCTACGCGTTTGACGTGACGACACCGGCTTCGCCTTCCGTTTCGTGGCGTATTGGCTGCCCTAACCTGACCAACGACGTTGGATGCACCACCGGGGCCTCTGATATTGGTCAAACCTGGGCGTCGCCAAAAGTTGTGACCGCGAGCGGCTACACGGCAGGGCCTCTGGCGATTGTCGGCGGGGGCTACGACAACTGTGAGGATGGTGATCCCAATACATGCGCCGCAGGCTCCAAGGGTAAGGGTGTCTATCTCATCGACGCTTATTCGGGGGTCATTCAGCGCAAGCTGGATACGGATCGCGGCGTCGTAGCAGATGTCACCGTGCTGAACGACAGTGCTGGAAACGCGGTGTACGCGTATGCCGCCGACTTGGGCGGAAACATATACCGGTTGAGCTTTGGTGCGGGCCTCGTGGGCACCTGGGGATGGACCAAGATCGCCTCCTTAGGCTGCGCAACGGCTGCGACCTGTACCGCAAACCGCAAATTCATGTTCGCCCCCGACGTTGTGGTGGAAGGTTCAATCCATTACCTGATGATTGGGTCGGGCGACCGCGAGAAGCCGTTGCGTGACTACGTTTCCAACATCACAGTTGCGAACCGGATGTTCATGATCAAAGACAAGCCCTCGGATGCCAGTTGGTTGTCAGCGGAATATGTAAATTGCGGTGGCAATGTCATCTGCACCAGCTCCCTGTTGGCTATTCCAGATGGCACGACACCAAGTCAGACGGCGATTGACGCCAAGAAGGGTTGGTATCTGGGGTTGGCGACGCAGGAGCAGGTCGTTACGTCCTCCATTTCGACTTTTGGCGTCACGACTTTCAGTACGCATATTCCTGCGCAGCCCGCCGCAGCTTCATGTACCAGCAATCTTGGTGTTGCCAATGTTTACAACATCAACTACATGAATGCGTCCCCAGGCAACGGAAATTCCCGCTTTGAAAATGTTACGGGGGGCGGACTTTCACCTTCTCCGGTGGCCGGAAAAGTGACGCTGGACAATGGGCAAACGGTCGTATTCATCATTGGTGCGAGCGGTCAATCGTCGATTCAGGCTAAGTTGGTTAAGCCATTGTCGTCAACGGCGTCGCAACCCAAGAGCCGGGTTTATTGGTTTAGGCAACGGTGATTGCCGAGCGTGAATTCGGGATTTGTCCGCGTATGAGTATCCGGCCGCGACCAGCCAGGGCGTCAAGGTTTGGCTTCACGATGATCGAACTGATGGTCGTCGTGGCAATTGCCGCCATCGTTCTGGCGTTGGCCGCGCCGGCGCTGCGGCAGATGACGCTCAATTCCCGGGTGGGCTCCGAGGCGGGACGGTGGGCTGCGAGCGTGCGGCTTGCGCGATCAGAGGCCGTTAAGCGAAACACCAGTGTGCGGATGTGCATTTCCATCAACCAGACCAGTTGCGCCGCCTCCGGGGGCTGGCAGCAAGGATGGATCGTGTTGGTTGGAACAACGGTGATTCAGGCGGAGCCGGGCTCTGGCCTTGGACTGAGAATCTCCGAGGTAGCAAGCAAAACGGCCTTGGATTTTGATGCGACGGGAGCTGGCAGTACCGCAGCCAGCGTGACGGTTTGCAGCGACGACGGAGCGCGAGAAAAGGTGGTGTCGGTCGGTGCCACCGGCCGAGTGAGCTTACGCAACACGAACACAGGAACCTGTCCGTGAGTTCCCGGATGTGGCCGCCTAGGCGAACAGGTCTAGCGTTCCTGTTGTTGGCACCAGTGTTGGCCTTGCCTGCGCCAGTGGCACCAGCGAGCCCACGCGCACGCCCAGCAGACGAAAGCGCCGCGTCAAGTCCACGCGCGTGAGGCAGCGGCCGGCCACGCGGCGGATTTCGGCGGCGTCCTGCGTGTGGTGGTTCAGCGTCTGGTCGCGCGTGGCGATCTTGAAGTCGCCGTAGCGCAGCTTGACCCCGATGGTCTTGCCCGCGTAGCCCTTGCGCCGCAGGTCGGCCGCCACCTGTTCGCACAGCGTGGTGAAGATGGCGCCGAGTTCCGCCTTGTCGTGGCGGGCGTGCAGGTCACGCTCGAAGGTGGTCTCGCGCGAGAGGCTCACCGGCTCGCTTTGCGTGACCACCGGCCGCTCGTCGCGGCCCCAGGCCACCGCGTGCAGCCAGGCGCCGTGGCTTTTGCCAAACTGTTCCACCAGCCAGGCCGGCTCGCGCCCGGCGAGATCGCCCACGGTGTGGATGCCGTGGGCGGCCAGTTTGGCGTCGAGCTTGGGCCCGATGCCGTTGACCTTGCGGCACGCAAGCGGCCAGATGCGCGTGCGCAGATCCTCGGGCAGCAGGATCGTGATGCCCCGGGGTTTGTTGAATTCGCTGGCCAACTTGGCCAGCAGCTTGTTGGGCGCGACGCCGATGGAACAGGTCAGGCCCGTGGCGTCCCACACCGCGCGCTGCACGCGCTCGGCCAGCAGGCGCCCGCCCAGGTCCTGCCCGCCGGGCACCTGGGTGAAGTCGGCGTAGACCTCGTCGATGCCGCGGTCCTCCATCACGCTGACTTCGCCCAGCACGGCGCGCTTGAAGCGGCGCGAAAAGTCGCGGTAACGGGCAAAGTCCACCGGCAGCAGGATGGCCTGCGGGCACAGCCGCGCCGCCTTCATCATGCCCATGGCCGAGCCCACGCCAAATGCGCGCGCCGGGTAGGTGGCGGTGGTGATCACGCCACGGCCGACGTAGGACGCCAGGCGTGGGAAGGCATCGAGCGGGATCGACCCGGGCGCGTCGTGCGTGTGCGCGAAGCCCACGTCGCGTCCACCAATGACCACCGGGAGGTCTTTCAGTTGCGGGTAGCGCAGCAATTCCACCGACGCGAAGAAGGCGTCCATGTCGATGTGCGCGATGCGGCGCGTCATGGCTTTACAGCTGCGTGCAGATGACCGCCAGGCCCAGCGTGAGCAGCAGCAGGCCGATCTTCTCGCGCCGGCTCAGCGCTTCGTCGAACAGTTTGCGCGAGACGGCGTAGCTGAAGACGACTTCGATCATGCCCAGCGTTTTTACGTCGGCCACGGGGCGCAGCGCAAAGGCGGTGAACCAGCAGATGGACGCGGCGGCGCCCATCGCACCCGCCAGCGTGGAGATGCGCCAGGCGCGCAGGATGCGCCGCAGGGTTTGCACGTCCCGCCAGGCGATCCAGCCTCCCAGCCACAGGGTTTGCAGGCATTGCGCGAGCAGCACCCCCCAGGCGCCCACCAACCAGGGCGAGATGCCGGGCAGCGCCAGGCCGGCGCCCCGGTAGCCCACGCTGGCCAGAGCGAAGCTGGCGCCCGCCGCAAGGCCGGCGAGCGAGGCTCGACCCAGCCAGGCGCTGTTTGCCGCTGCGGTGGGCATGGCCAGCAGGAATACGCCCAGCGTGGCGCAGAGCACGGCACCCAGCACGATGCCGCTGGGCACGTCACCCAGAAAGACCATGCCGAACAGGGCCGCCTGCAACACTTCGGTGCGCGCCATGGCGGTGCCGAAGACGAAGTTGCGCTCCTTCATCGCCAGCAGCAGGAAGGCGGTGGCGAGAATCTGCGCGAGCGCACCGAAGGCCAGCCAGGCCCAGTACGGCGCATTCCAGCCCGGCCAGCCGTGGCCGGTGCCCGGCGGCGACTGCGCAATCACTGCCCACAGCCACAGGGCAGCAAACGGAATTCCGTAGAGAAAACGCACCAGCGTGGCGCCGAGCGTGCCGACTTCGCTGACCAGCGAGCGCTGCGCCGCGTTGCGGGCGGTCTGCAGAGCGGCGCCGGTGAGGGCGATGGGTATCCAGGCCCAGGAGGCGGCGGAGGCAAACAGCATGCCGCCGATTTTGCCTGTCGCGGTGCGCGGGCGTGCGGTAAGGCGCCCGGCCGCGCACCGCCCGGCCGGACGGGCGGCCGGCGGTACGCGCGTAGGGGGGGGTTACGCGACGGGGAAGGTGCCGGGAAGCAGAATGCCCTGGTCGACCTGATCGATCTGGGTCTTGCCGCAAAACGCCATGGTCAGATCGAGTTCCCGGTGAATGATCTCCAGTGCCTTGCTGACGCCGGCCTCGCCCATGGCGCCCAGGCCATAGAGGAAGGCGCGGCCGATGTAGGTGCCGCGCGCGCCCAGCGCGCGGGCCTTGAGCACGTCCTGGCCACTGCGGATGCCGCCGTCCATGTGCACCTCGATCTGCTGGCCCACGGCGTCGGCAATGGCGGGCAGGGCGCGGATGGAACTTTCCGCGCCGTCGAGCTGCCGCCCGCCGTGGTTGGAGACGATCAGCGCGTCGGCGCCGGAAGCGGCCGCCAGACGCGCGTCCTCCACGTCCTGGATGCCCTTGAGGATCAGCTTGCCGCCCCAGCGCTTCTTGATCCACTCGACGTCGTCCCAGTTCAACCGCGGGTCGAACTGCTTGGCGGTCCACTCGGACAGCGAACCCATGTTGTCGACGCCCTTGACGTGGCCGACGATGTTGCCGAAGCCCCGGTGCTTCGTGCCGAGCATGCCCAGGCACCAGCGCGGCTTGGTCGCCAGGTTGACGAGGTTCGCGAACGTGGGTTTCGGCGGCGCCGAGAGACCGTTCTTCAGGTCCTTGTGCCTCTGGCCGAGGATCTGCAGGTCGAGCGTCAACATCAGCGCGCCGCACTTCGCCGCCTTCGCGCGGTCGATCAGCCGCTCGATGAAGTCACGGTCGCGCATCACGCAGAGCTGGAACCAGAAGGGATGGCCATCGGTGCCGCGCGAGACGTCCTCGATGGAGCAGATGCTCATCGTCGAGAGCGTGAACGGAATGCCGAATTTCTTGGCAGCGCGCGCCGCCAGGATTTCGCCGTCGGCGTGCTGCATGCCGGTCAAGCCGGTGGGTGCGATGGCCACGGGCATGGCCGTGGGCTGGCCGATCATTGTGGTGGCGGTGCTGCGGCCTTCCATGTTGACGGCCACGCGCTGGCGCAGCTTGATGCTCTGGAAGTCGCTCTCGTTGGCGCGGTAGGTGCTCTCGGTCCAGCTGCCGGAATCGGCGTAGTCGTAGAACATGCGCGGCACGCGACGCTGGGCCAGCAGGCGAAGGTCTTCAATGTTGGTGATCACGGGGCTCATCGCCGCTCCTCGGTAGGGGTGTTTCTGGAATGGTCGAAATTGTCGGCAGACTCGGGTGGCTCAGCCAAGTGAAATCCGCCGGCCAGGCCTTGAAATTATTGCGTTGCGGCCCAGACTGGAGACTCCTAGGGGCGCACGATGTCGTGATGCGGCGCGTGACGATTGGCCATGGCTTGCGGGCCCAGCGAGCCGATCAGCATACCGGCCAGCGACGCCAGCACGCCGGCCAGTTGTGCCGGGAACTCGGCGCCCGCGGGTGTGAGCAGGAATACAAGCCAGGCGACTAGGCCAAACACGATGGAAAACAGCGCGCCTTGGGTGCTGGCGCGCCGCCAATACAGGCCAAAGACCAATGGCACGAAGGCCCCCACCAAGGTAACCTGGTAGGCGCCGGACACCATTTCGTAGATGGAGGTCCCCTGCATCGCGATGGCGTAGGCCAGCACGAGGGCGCTGAACACCAGCACCGCGATGCGCATGGTGCGCAACTCGTGCTTGTCCGACAGGCCTGGGCGGAACTGGCGCCAGATGTTTTCGACGAAGGTGACGCTGGGCGCCAGCAACGTGGCCGAGGCGGTGGATTTGATGGCCGACAGCAGCGCGCCAAAGAAGACGACCTGCATGAAGAAAGGCATGCGCTCCATCACCAGCGCGGGCAGCACCTTTTGCGGGTTGTCCTGCAGCAGTTCGGCCGTGCGCTCCGGCATGATGATCAGCGCGCTGGTGACCAGGAACATGGGCACGAACGCGAACGCGATGTAGCAGATGCCGCCGATCACCGGTCCTCGCGTGGCGGCTTTTTCGCTGTTGGCCGACATGACGCGCTGGAATACATCCTGCTGGGGAATCGAGCCGAGCATCATCGTGATCGCCGCGGCGATGAAGAACATCACGTCCTTGAACGCCGGCTCGGGGAAAAAGCGGAACATGTCCCGGCTGGCGGCCAGCGCGATGACCTTGTCCGCGCCGCCGGCCATGCTGGAGGCGAAAAAGGCGATGACGGACAGGCCCAGTACCAGGATGATCATCTGGATGAAGTCCGTCACGGCCACCGACCACATGCCGCCAAACAGCGTATAGGCCAGGATGGAGACCACGCCGATGGTCATGCCCACGGGCAGCGAGATGGCGCCTTGCGACAGCGTGTTGAAGACCAGGCCCAGCGCGGTGACCTGCGCCGAAACCCAGCCGAGGTAGCTGACCATGATCAGCACGGTGCACAGCACTTCCACCGTGCGGCCATAGCGTTCGCTGTAGTAGTCGCTGATGGTCAGCAGGGTGCGCTTGTACAGCTTGCCTGCGAAGAACATGCCCACGAGGATCAGGCACATGCCCGCGCCGAAGGGGTCTTCGACCACGCTGCCCAGGCCTCCTTGCACGAATTTGGCCGGAATGCCCAGCACGGTTTCGGCGCCAAACCAGGTGGCGAAGGTGGTGGTGACCACCATCACCATCGGCAGATGGCGGCCGGCAATGGCGAAGTCGGCGGAGTTTTTGACCCGTCGCGCGGCCAGCAGTCCGATGGCGATGGTGACGAGCAGATACGCGATGACGAGGGTCAACAGCACGGCAGGGCGCTCCGGCAATGCAGAAAAAGGGCGGATTGTTTCAAAACAGCTTCACGCGGACGATCACTTGCATGACCAGCAGCCCGAGCAGGAAGCCGACCGCTCCGTAGAGCAGCGACTGCAACAGCCGGTTGGTCCGCCGCTGCTCGACGAGCAACTGCTCCATTTGATCGCCCTGCGCCTGGGTGCGCATGCGCAGGAACTGGTGCAGCAACATGGGCAACTCGGGCACGAGCTTGGCATAGTGCGGCGCCTGAGCCTGCATCTGCGTGACGAACTTTTGCGGACCGACCTGTTCCAGCATCCATTTTTCGAGAAAGGGCTTGGCGGTGCTCCACAGGTCCAGATGGGGGTCGAGCTGACGCCCCAGTCCTTCGATGTTGAGCAGGGTCTTTTGCAACAGCACGAGCTGCGGCTGGATTTCGACCGAGAAGCGGCGCGAGGTCTGGAACAGGCGCATCAGCACCATGCCAAGTGAAATTTCGGCCAACGGGCGATCGAAATACGGTTCGCAAACCGCGCGGATGGCCGCTTCCAGCTCATCCACGCGGGTCTGCGGGGGGACCCACCCGGATTCGATGTGCAGCTCGGCCACGCGCTTGTAGTCGCGCCGAAAAAAGGCCGTGAAGTTCTGCGCCAGGTATTCCTTGTCGAACTCGGTGAGCGTGCCAACGATGCCGAAGTCCAGCGAGATGTAGTGGCCGAAGGTTTCGGGGTCCAGGCTGACCTGGATGTTGCCCGGGTGCATGTCGGCGTGAAAGAAGCCGTCACGGAACACCTGAGTGAAAAATATCGTCACACCGTCACGTGCCAGGCGCGGAATGTCCACGCCTGCCTCGCGCAGTCGCTCGATCTGGTTGATCGGCACGCCGGTCATGCGTTCCATGACCATCACGTCCGAGTGGCAGAAGTCCCAGAACACTTCGGGAATGAGCACCAGATCAAGCCCGGACATGTTGCGCCGCAGTTGCGCGGCATTGGCGGCTTCGCGGACCAGATCGAGTTCGTCGTGCAGGTATTTGTCGAACTCCGCGACCACTTCGCGCGGTTTCAGACGCTTGCCATCCGCCGACAGGCCTTCGAGCCACCCGGCCATCATGCGCATGAGCGACAGGTCTTTCTCAATGACGGTCAGCATGCCAGGTCGCAATACCTTGACCGCGACCTCGCGCGACTCGCCCGTACGATCGCGGATGCGCGCGAAATGCACCTGCGCGATGGACGCGCTGGCGACGGGTTGCTCCTCGAACGTCTCGAAGATCTGGCCGATGGGCTTGCGAAACGACTCCTCGATGGTCTGGATCGCGACCGCCGACGGGAAAGGGGGCACCCGGTCCTGCAATAAGGCCAGTTCCTCGGCAATGTCGGGTGGCATCAGGTCGCGGCGCGTGGACAGCACCTGGCCGAACTTCACATAGATCGGGCCCAGACTTTCCAGCGCCTCGCGCAGCCGCTGGCCGCGTGGGGCGTCCAGCTTGCGGCCGAAGCGCGACCAGCGCGCGACGCTGCGAATCCAGGGCCGCTCGAAACTCGACAGCACCAATTCATCGAGCCCGAAGCGCAGAAAAATCCAGACGATGAACGTGCCACGGAACAAGCGGGAAATCATGCCGGGCCTGTCCCTTCACCACGGCCGGGCGTCCAGGCGCGCAAAGCCCCGAACAATTGGCGCGCGCCTTGCCCGAGCATGTGGGCGGGCTCGTCGCCGATCAGGCGCGCCAAGTCGGATTCGGCGTCCCAGCGCACGTGGTCGACCAGCCACTGAATGTCCGCGGCGAGTTGCACATCGCCCTCGATTCTCAGCGAAGGCTTTTCGCCGCGTGCCAACGTGCCGGCCACGTTCAGCGGCGAGCGGTCTTCCAGCGTGATCGTCAGGTCGGCGGGCGCCTCCAGCGCCTGTTCGTCCAGCAGGCCAGCGGGCGTGATGCGCACGGACTGAACCTGGAACGCGGGGGGCAGGACCGGAACATTGACACGCACCGTGCGGCCTTGTTGACGGGCCAGCCGCTCAACCGCCTGGGGCTCGGCGGCCAGGAGATGGTTGAGCACCAGCAGCACGCGCCGCCGCAACTCTGCCTGAAGCCACGCCGGGGGCACCAGACCAGCGGCGACGGTGCGGCCGATTTCCTCCATCCAGACGAAGGGCATTTGAAAAGGGGACGATGGTGTTGCCATGGTCCCCGATTATTCACGCAAGGGGCCGTATGCGCCCCGCGCCACGCCAGAGTTGCTCTGGCGCTACTGCAAGGCTTGAACGCCCGCCACCAGCCAGCCCGCGGAGCCGTTGCGGGGTTTGACCATGTTCCAGACCTCGCGGAACGGGCTCGGCGATGCGGCCGGGTCTTCCTTGATGGTGCCGGTGAATTCGACGCTGGCCATGTATTCGTCAGGCAATTCCTCAATGCCCAGCAGGCGCGCATCCAGGGCAAGTACCTCGGTGGTGTTGATGCGGCCGCCCGATTCCCGCTCCCGTTCGGCCAGTTGCTGCTGGATTTCGTGGACCATGCCGTCGGTCATCATGGCGCGCAGGCTGCTGATGTCGGCTCGGTCCCAGGCGTTTTGCAAGGTGATGAAGTTGCGCTTGGCGGCTGCCTCGAAGCCGGCACGGTCAAAGTCCGCGGGGATCGACCAAGTGGCATCGTTTTGCAAGGCCGAGCCGATGCGGATGCCTCCGCCGCTCGTGCGCTGCTGATGCTGCGTCACGGCGTCAAAGGTCGATTGCTGGCTTTCCCAGGGGCGCGCCGAAGCGTCGTTGCCGACGTTCTCGGGCCGATATTGCTTGGGCGTCAGCACCTGACCAGCCGCGCCCGCTCCCGCGCCCTGCAAGGCCAGGCCCGGGCTTGCCGCGCCAGCGGGCTCGGAGCCGCGCGTGCGCGAGCGCATGAACCAGCGCACCGCGAAGAACACGAGCGCCGCCAGCAGCAGCATCGTCATCACGTTGGCCAACCCCTGGCCGAGGCCCAGGGAATTGGCCAGCCAGGCCAGACCCAGGCCCGCGGCCAGGCCGCCGAGCATCGCGCCCCAGGGACGCTTGGGCGTGGCGGCGGCAGCCGGCGGCGCCGCGCTGCGCGCGGGAGCCGCCGCCTGGCTGGGCGCGCCCGGCTGACCGACGCCGCCGGCAGGCGCACGCGCGGCCTCGCTTTGCGTCACGTTGGACGATTGACGCCCGACCGACTTGCCACCGCCCAGGCGCCGCGCGGCGTCCGCGTCCAACGAGACGGCAACCAGCGCCGCGCACAACACATACGACCACAGCTTCATTGAGTGACTCCTCGCGCAGGCCAGGCCCCGTGCCTGGCCAACTGTTGAATTTCGACTACGCTCGTATTCCAACATGAAGGGCGACCACGCCGCCGGTCATGTTGTGGTAGTCCACATGCGAAAAACCGTTATCGAGCATGAGTCGCTTGAGCGTGTCCTGATCGGGGTGCATGCGGATCGACTCGGCCAGATAGCGGTAGCTCCGAGTGTCGCCGGCAACCCATTGACCCAGGCGTGGGAGCACGTTGAATGAATACCAGTCGTAGCTTTTTTGCAACGGCGCGGCGACTTTGGAAAACTCCAGCACGAGCAGGCGCCCGCCCGGTTTGAGCACGCGTGCCATTTCGCGCAGGGCCGCGTCCTTGTGCGTCATGTTGCGCAGGCCGAAGGCAACGCTGACCAGATTGAAGCTGGCATCGCCAAAGGGCAGGTGCTCGGCGTCGCAGACCAGTGTTGGCAAGACCAGGCCGGCGTCGAGCAAGCGGTTGCGCCCGGTCCTCAGCATGGCCTCGTTGATGTCGGTGTGCACGACCATGCCGCTCGGGCCGGTTTGGGCGGCGAATGCCCGCGCCAGATCGCCCGTGCCGCCGGCGATGTCGAGCACGCGATCCCCCTCGCGCAGGTTGGCGACCCACACCGTGTAGGCCTTCCAGGCGCGGTGCAGTCCGAAGGACATCAGGTCGTTCATCAGGTCGTAGCGCGAGGCGACCGAATCGAACACGCCTTTGACGCGGCTGGCCTTGTCGTTCTCGGCCACCGACTCGAAGCCGAAATGGGTCTGGGTCACGGGAGGAGTTCCTGGTTGACGCCGCGTCCGGCTAACAAGCCCGGCTGCATGCGGCCCGATGGTTCACAGTCAATGGCCGTGCGACGCACAGCCCGAGGCTGGCTTGGCGGGCATGGGATCGTCGCGCGAGACGCCCGCCTTGTTCAGGCGGTTTTCGTAGTCGGCCCACAGGGCGTCCTGATTGACGCCGAGTTCGTAAAGCAGATCCCACGAAAAGATGCCGCTGTCGTGACCGTCCGAAAACACCGGTTTGATGGCGTAGAGGCCGACCGGCTCCACGGAGTCGATGCCCACCTGACGCTTGCCAGTCTGCAAAATCTCTTGCCCCGGACCATGGCCCTGAACTTCAGCCGAGGGCGAATACACCCGCAGCAACTCAAACGGCAGGCGAAACTGCGCGCCGTCGGAGTAGGCTACCTCCAGCACGCGCGACGCCGCGTGCACCACGATGTTCACGGGTGTGGGTTGTCCCGGCTTGAGTCCTGCCATGGTCAATAGAAGCGCCAGAACAGCGCCACGTGGAATTTGCCGTCGCCCTTCTGCGGTGCCAGCGAGTTGACGGTGACGGGGACGACGCTGCCATCGAACACATGCGCGTAGTCGGCCTGGATACTCAGGCTGCCTTTGTCATAGCGCAGGCCCAGGCCCGTGCTCGCCACGCTGTCCGAACCGGGCTTGAAGGCGGTGACCGGGCCACGATTGGTCATTCGCGCCGCATCGACGAACACCACGCCGCGCAAACCCGATGTCAGTTCAGGCGTGCGCAGTTCCACCGACCCGAAGACGCCGCGATCACTCGACAGCGCACGCTCGGCCATGCCGCGCACGCTGGTCACTCCGCCCACACCGAACTGCTCGCCCGAAATCAGGGCGTTCGGCGATGCCTGCATCTGCGCGCGGGCGAGCAACTGCCACTGGCCGCCGATGCGGGACAGGTAGCTCGCGCCGGCCCGCAACGCTCGCCAGCGCGAGGTGGTGATGCGGGGGTCTTCCGTCTGATACGCCACGAGGTTGTTGCCACCACCGCCACCGACATTGGCCGCCAGATCGACGTTGTAGAGCAGCACGGCATCGTCGGTCTCCCAGCGCGCTCCGTAGCCCAAGGGCAATGGACGGCTGCGGCGGCGCAATTGCCCGGGCCACGGCACGCCGTCGATCTCGGTTACGTTGAACAGCTTGTCGTCGAAGGCGGCCGTGCCATAGTGGCGCCAGCCGCCCTGGCTGACGAAGTAGTGCGTGTGCGAGGCGCCGAACACGGAGCCCGCGCCCGTGCTCGTAAATCCGCCGAAATTGCCCGCCACATTCGAGTGGGTGTAGCTCAAGCCGGTGACACCGCGCAGGCCGTAGGAGGGTATGC
Source organism: Burkholderiaceae bacterium (assembly GCA_036752305.1). Lineage (GTDB taxonomy): Bacteria > Pseudomonadota > Gammaproteobacteria > Burkholderiales > Burkholderiaceae_C > DAIOSZ01. The sequence continues at coordinate 9,743 of DAIOSZ010000017.1, read as the reverse complement.
GGTAGGACAGCCCGACCTGCTGCACGTCGGACGGCCGGGCCAGCGAAGTCGTGTAGGCGCCCGCGAACTGGTGATCGCGGTCAAACACGTTGGAATGCGCCAGCGCGACGGTAAAGCGATCGCGGCCGGTTGCCGGGGTGCCGATGTTCGAGAGCCCGGTCGACAGGCGCAGCGGGCGGTTGTCCCGCACATTGACCTGCGCGTTGATTTTGTCCGCTTCGGGCGCCGCGCGAAAAGCCACCTGCACGTTCTTGTCGGGATTTTCATTGGCGATGGCCGTTTGCACCGCCAGCACGCGGAAGTTGGGTGCCCCGCCTTCCTGGAGTTCCGGCAGGCTGCGGCGGATGTTGTCGGCACCATGGTGCTCGGCGCCCACCACTTCGACCTTGCCCACGCTGAAGGCCACCACCTGAAGGCGCACCATGCCGCCAATCTCTTGAGGCGGCAGCACCACACGGTGCAGGCCGTGCCCATCGGCTTCCAGCGCCTTTTCCAGAGCGGACGTCGCCTTCTGCAGGTTCTCCAATGTGGCAGGCTGACGCAGAAAGGGCGCCAGGCTCAGGTTGGCGCGCTCGGCGCCCAGCGGGTTGTCGCCCGACACGTCAAAGCCCTGGATCAGCACCGCGCCAGACGGCTGCTGCGCCAATGACGGCGCGGCGGACGAGGCCAGGACCGCTGCCAGCGCCAGGCAAACCGGCTGCCAGCAGGGCGAGGAAATCGATGAACGGATCATTTGCACTGCTCGCTGGTTCGGACGCCGGACTCTCCCAGGATCAGGAAGAGCAGCGGATTCTTCACGTCGGGCTTGGGGATGCCGTCAAAGTCGGCTGACGGCGGCACGCTTTGCACGCGCGCCAGCAATTGCTGGGGGTTCACCCGTCCGACTTCGCCCGGGCCCAGTTGCAGCACGCCGGTGGCGGTCGTCAGCTCGATGTGCCCCTCTCGCACCACGACGAACAGTCCGCTCTCGCCGAGATAGGGTTCGATCATTTCAAACAGCGGGCCCAGGTCGATGGTCACGCCGTCGGGCCGCACCAGCGAGGGAATCGGCGACTCGCCTTGCGGTGCCTGCCCCTGCGGACCCAGGCGCACGCCTTCGCCCTCGCTGAGCACAATGGCCGAACCCGGCTGGCCACCAGCGCCCTGGGTCGGCGTGACTTCAATCTGCCCTTGCCAGACGAAATAGCTGCATTCCGCGTCGCCGCAGGCCATGTCGAGACCGGTGCCGCGAATCCCAATCGTGGCGGTGGGCGTCTTGAAGGCCACGTTGCGCTGGTTGGCCTTGCCGATCAGGCCGGTGAGCGCCCTCGCCGTGCCGCGCAGCAGCGAGACGAGAAAGCGGCCATCAGACGGATTGCGGTCGTCAAAGACGAAGTCGTCCACGCGCAATTGCGTCTGCGGCCCGAGCGTCACGCGCGAGTTGTCGCGGAACACCACGACGGCGCGCGTGCCCGGCGCCGTCTCCACGGTATCGCCCGGGAACAGGCCGCCGCCCTCCACCACGCGCCGTGCTTCCCCATTGGCTCGCCGCGCCGTCATTTCCCCCTGGATCTGCGCGAGCTTGGCGCTGGCGCCAATGGACATCTGGCGCGGGCGCTCGGGGTGGCGCGCATCTTCCTGCGCGCAATCGCTGGTGCACAGGCGGGCGTCGAAATCGGTGCCCCGGATGCCGATGGTGGCGGTCGGCGTCTTGATGCGCGCCGCGTTGGGCGAGCCCTTGCTGATCAGCCCGGTGATCGCGCGCAGTCCGCCGCGCAGCAGTTGCATCACCATGCTGTTGTCGCTGGCGCCGGCACGGTACTGGTATTGCTCCAGCTGCAACTCGGTTCCTGGCCGCAGCGTGAGCTTGGTTCCGTCTTGCAACTGCACGATGGCCGTGGCGTCGGCGGCGGTGCTCAGCGTGTCTCCAGGCTGCAGCGGCAGCCCTTTGCCCAGGGTGCGCGCGTTCTGCCCGGGCTGTTGTGCAAAGCCAACACCTTTGGAGAACAGCACTTCACCCGCCGCGGGCGCGGTCTGGGCCATGGCGCCTTGCGCGCCGAACCAAAACGCCAGCGCCGGCAGCACGCCGGC
>DAIOSZ010000017.1:0-7663 GCA_036752305.1 Burkholderiaceae bacterium | reverse complement strand
CGCACGCTTCCCCTCGACCCTTGCGTTCGCATGACACCTCCTGCACCGCAGCCTGCACTCAAGCGCTCATACTGTAAACCAGGCTTGCCCGGAATCAATGTGATCCGCTACCGATCGGGTGTCAGACCAACACGCGTTCGATCCCGCCGGCGTTGGCCTGCCTGACGTACTGCGCCATCCAGTCCTCGCCCAGGATATGGCGGGCCATTTCGACCACCACATAGTCCGCCTCCAGCAAGCCGCTTCGCAGATCGTCCTGATAGCGGCTGAGGCCCTGCAGGCAACTCGGGCAGCTCGTGAGGATCTTTATGTTGGCCTTGGGCGCCACGGCGCCGCTGGCTCGCAGCGTGGCCTCGCCCTTGCGGATCTCTTCTTCCTTGCGAAAGCGCACCTGGGTGGAGATGTCGGGCCGCGTGACGCCCAGCGTGCCCGATTCGCCGCAGCAGCGATCGCTCTTGACGACCTGCTCGCCCAGCAGCGCGCGCACCGTTTTCATGGGCTCCTGCTGCTTCATCGGGCTGTGGCAGGGGTCGTGAAACAGGTAGCCGCCCTGCGCCGCCTGGGGCAGCGTGATGCCTTTTTCCAGCAGAAATTCGTGGATGTCCACGATGCGCGAGCCGGGGAAAATGTCCTCGAACTTGTAGCCGGCAATCTGGTCGTAGCAGGTGCCGCAACTCACCACCACGGTCTTGATGTCCAGGTAATTCAGCGTGTTGGCCACGCGGTGGAAGAGCACCCGGTTGTCGGTGATCATTTTCTCGGCCACGTCGAACTGACCGCTGCCCTTTTGCGGGTAGCCGCAGCACAGGTAGCCCGGCGGCAGCACGGTCTGCACGCCCGCGTGCCAGAGCATGGCCTGCGTGGCCAGGCCCACCTGGCTGAACAGGCGCTCGGAGCCGCAGCCCGGAAAGTAGAACACCGCCTCGCTGTCCACCGTGGTGGCCGCCGGGTCGCGGATCACCGGCACATAGTGCTTGTCCTCGATGTCCAGCAGCGCCCGCGCGGTGCGCTTGGGCAGGCCACCGGGCATCTTCTTGTTGACGAAATGGATGATCTCCTCGCGCAGCGGCGGTGCGCCCACCGTGGCTGGCGGCGCGGCGGTTTGAGCGCGCGCGGCCGGCTTGAAGAAGTTGTTGGCCCAGCGCTGGGCGCGCATGCCCACGCCCACCATGGCGGTGCGCGCGAGCTTGATGGTGTCGGGGTTCGTCGCGTTCAGCATGAACATCGCGGCGGCGTTGCCTGGGCGGAAGCTTTTTTGCCCCATCTTGCGCAGCAGGTTGCGCATGTTCATCGTCACGTCGCCGAAGTCGATCTTCACCGGGCAGGGCGAGAGACACTTGTGGCAGACGGTGCAGTGGTCGGCCACGTCCTCGAACTCCTGCCAGTGGCGCAGGCTCACGCCGCGGCGCGTCTGCTCCTCGTACAGGAAGGCTTCGACCAGCAGCGAAGTGGCCAGGATCTTGTTGCGCGGGCTGTACAGCAGGTTGGCGCGCGGCACATGCGTGGCGCACACCGGCTTGCACTTGCCGCAGCGCAGGCAGTCCTTGACCGAATCGGCGATCGCGCCGATGTCGCTTTGCTGCATGATGAGCGATTCGTGGCCCATCAGCCCGAACGAAGGCGTGTAGGCCGAGCGCAGGTCTGAAAAATGAACGGTTTCGGACTCGGCGCCTTTATTCACGTCCACGGTCAGCTGCGGATTTCGTAGCAATTTTCCGCGGTTGAACACACCGTCCGGATCGACCTTGGCCTTGTAGGCGGCAAAGGGTGCCAACTCCGCGTCGGAGAGAAATTCCAGCTTGGTGATGCCGATGCCGTGTTCTCCCGAGATCACGCCGCCCAGGCTGCGCGCCAGCGCCATGCTGCGCACGACGGCCTCGTGCGCGGTCTGCAGCATCTCGTAGTCGTCGCTGTTGACGGGGATGTTGGTGTGCACGTTGCCGTCGCCCGCGTGCATGTGCAGCGCCACCCAGACGCGGCCTTTGAGCACCCGCTGATGGATGACCGAGCATTCGGCCAGGATCGGTGCAAAGCCGCTGCCGGTGAGGATTTGCGTGAGCGGCGCGCGGATCTGCGTCTTCCAGCTCGCGCGCAGCGTGTGGTCTTGCAGCGGACCGAACAGCGCGTTCACGTCGCGCAGCCAGCCCTGCCACTGCGCGCGCACGCCGCGCACCACGGCCAGCGCCTGCGCCACGCGCTCGGCCAGCTGGTCGGGCGGCGGCACGTCGCCGGCCTCGTCCTGGCCCAGCGGCAGGTTGCCGCGCGAGAGGAAGGCCTGCAACTCGTCGCACAGCTTGAGCTTGTTGCGCAGCGACAGTTCGATGTTGATGCGCTCGATGCCGTCGGTGTACTCGGCCATGCGCGGCAGCGGGATGACCACGTCCTCGTTGATCTTGAAGGCGTTCGTGTGGCGCGAGATGGCCGCCGTCTTCTTGCGGTCGGCCCAGAACTTCTTGCGCGCGTCCGCGGCCACGGCGATGAAGGCCTCGCCCGAGCGCGAATTGGCGATGCGCGCCACCTCGCTGGCCGCGCGCGCCACCGCGTCGGCGTCGTCGCCGGCGATGTCGCCAATCAGCACCATCTTGGGCAGGCCGCCGCGCTTGGCCTTGGTGGCATAGCCGACGGCGCGCAGGTAGCGGTCGTCCAGATGCTCCAGGCCGGCCAGCAGCACCGGTGGCTCGCCGCTGGCCTGCGCCTGGCGCTGCAGGTCGAACATGTAGTCCTTGATTTCCACGATGCTGGGCACCGCGTCCTTGGCGTTGCCGAAGAATTCCAGGCAGACGGTGCGCGTGTGCTCGGGCATGCGGTGCAGCAGCCAGCGCGCGCTGGTGATCAGGCCGTCGCAGCCTTCCTTCTGCACGCCCGGCAGGCCGGCGAGGAACTTGTCTGTCACGTCCTTGCCCAGGCCTTCCTTGCGGAAGGTGGCGCCGGGGATGTCCAGCCGCTCGGTGGACAACAGCTTTTTCCCGCTGGTGTCGTACAGGTTCAGCTCGAAGCTGGCCACCGGCGCGTCGTGGATCTTGCCCAGGTTGTGGTCCAGGCGCGTGACCTCCAGCCACTGGCCCTGGGGCGTGACCATCTTCCACGAGACCAGGTTGTCCAGCGCCGTGCCCCACAGCACCGCCTTCTTGCCGCCGGCGTTCATGGCGATGTTGCCGCCGATGCACGAGGCCTCGGCGCTGGTCGGATCGACCGCGAACACGAAGCCCGCGCGCTCGGCGGCGTCGGCCACGCGCTGGGTGACCACGCCGGCTTCGGTCCAGATGGTCGGCACTTCATGGGCGACGCCGGGCAGCGCCAACGGGACCACCTCGGTCATCGCCTCGAGCTTTTCGGTGTTGATGACGACGCTTTGCCAGGTCAGCGGCACGGCGCCGCCGGTATAGCCGGTGCCGCCGCCGCGCGGAATGATCGTCAGCCCCAGTTCCACGCAGGCCTTCACCAGCGGCGCCAGTTCGGCCTCGGTGTCGGGCGTGAGCACGACAAAGGGGTATTCGACGCGCCAGTCGGTGGCGTCGGTCACGTGCGAGAGCGCGTCGAACTTGATGTTGTCCTTGGCGGTCACGCGGCCAAAGGCCTTTTGCACGCGCCGCCGCAGCGCCGCTTCGGCGTCAAAACGCGCGGCAAAGGCCTCCACGGCCTGGCGCGCCAGGGCGAGCAGTTCGCCCACCAACGCGTCGCGCTCGGGGTCGTCCTGCGGCGTGCGGCGCTTTTCGACATCGCTCAACCGGTGGTGCAGGGCCTCCACCAGCAGCGCGCGGCGGCGCGGGTTGTCGGCCAGGTCGTCTTGCAGGTAGGGATTGCGCTGCACCACCCAGATGTCGCCCAGCACCTCGTAGAGCATGCGCGCGGAGCGGCCGGTGCGGCGCTCGGCACGCAGTTGATCAAGCAAGGTCCACGCGCGCTCGCCCAGCAGGCGGATGACGATCTCGCGGTCGGAAAAGCTCGTGTAGTTGTAGGGAATCTCGCGCAGGCGCGGCGCTTCGGCCTGAGCGGCCTGCAAGGGTTCGGGTAGGAGCGGAGCGTTCATCGGTGAACGGCGGGCGGCCGGCGGCTGGCCGCGTGTAAAAGCGGCCCATTTTATGCTGCGCCGCAAAAATCGTTTCGTAGGGGATTGGAGCCCGTGACGCCCGTTCCCCGAGTGGGCCCCAGCGAAGTGCAAAAACGATAGCTATCAGTGGACGATATGTAATGGAAAATAACGGTTTTCTTACTGAAAATTCAGCCTTAAAGCAGAAATTTTGTAGAGGCATCTACAACAAATGTAGAAACATCAACAAAACTCATCGAAAACCACGGCCCAAACGGCGTTTCTGAACGAGTTTTAGATATCTTTTTGCCGAATTTTCTAGGTAAAACAACCACGGGCAGCTATTGTTTTTGAAGTTCCATTGACTCTGTCCTGCATGGCTTCTGGCGCTCGCGCGCCACGCAGGGTTCGCCGGGCCCGCGCCGAAATATAATGGCGGGTTTATCTGATTGACCGCCATGCCTATCTACGCTTACCGCTGCGCGTCCTGTGGTCATGCCAAGGACGTGCTGCAGAAAATCTCCGATGCGCCGCTTTCCGTGTGCCCGAGCTGTGGCGCGGAAACCTTTCAAAAGCAGCTGACAGCCGCAGGCTTCCAGTTGAAGGGAAGCGGCTGGTACGCGACCGATTTCAAGGGCGGCTCCTCGGGCTCGGCCGGCACCGGCGCACCCGCTTCGGGCGACAAACCGGCAGGCGAGGGCAAGCCCGCTGAAGGCAAGTCTGGCGATTCGTCCGCCGCGCCAGCGGCAGCGCCCACCGCGTCCAGTGGCGGTTGCGGCGCTTCGTGCGCTTGCCACTGAGCGGCCATGCCCTTTCGAAAATACCTCATCACCGGCCTGCTGGTCTGGCTGCCCATGGTGATCACCGTATGGGTGCTGGTCTGGCTGGTCAACCTGATCGATGGGATTTTTGGCGGCGTGCTCACCGGCCTGGGCGCCGTGCTGCCCTCGGCCAGCGCGCCCACGCTGGAACAGCTCAAGTCGATCCACGGCCTGGGCTTGCTTTTGCTGGCGCTCACGCTGCTGCTGACCGGCGCGCTGGTGTCCAACGTGGCTGGCCGCTGGTGGGTCCGGCAGTGGGACAAGCTGTTTACGCACACGCCCATCGTCAAGAGCATCTACAACAGCGTCAAGAAAGTATCGGACACGCTGTTTTCCAGCAATGGCAACGCATTTCGCCGTGCGCTGCTCGTTCAGTACCCGCGCGAGGGCGCGTGGACCATCGCTTTCCAGACCGGCTCGCCCGAAGGCGAGGTGGCCGACTGCCTGCCCGGCGAGTACCTGAGCGTCTACGTGCCGACCACGCCCAACCCCACCAGCGGTTTTTTCCTGCTGATGGCGCGCTCGGAGGTCGTCTTCCTCGACATGAGTGTCGATCAGGCGCTGACCTACGTGATCTCGATGGGCGCCGTCTCGCCGGTCCCGCGCGCCTTGCCTCACTGACCTTTTTCTTTCTTGTCGGGCGCCATTGGAGCGCCCCCGGAGCCGTTTCATGTCCATGCGTTCCCACTATTGCGGTCTGGTGACCGAAGCCCTGATGGGCCAGACCGTCGAGCTGTGCGGCTGGGTCAACCGCCGCCGCGACCACGGCGGCGTCATCTTTGTCGATCTGCGCGACCGCGAAGGCTCGGTGCAGGTGGTCTGCGACCCTGATCGGCCCGACATGTTCAAGACCGCCGAGGACCTGCGCAACGAGTTCTGCGTGCAGGTCAAGGGCCTGGTGCGCGCGCGCCCCGAGGGCACGACGAATGAAAACCTCAAGAGCGGCAAGATCGAGGTGCTGTGCCATGAGCTGACGGTGCTCAACCCGTCGGTCACGCCGCCTTTCCTGCTCGACGACGAAAACCTGTCGGAGACCACGCGCCTGACGCACCGCGTGCTCGACCTGCGCCGTCCGTTCATGCAGCGCAACCTGATGCTGCGCTACAAGGTGGCGATGGCGGTGCGCAAGTTTCTCGACGAGCACGGCTTCATCGACATCGAGACGCCGATGCTCACCCGCAGCACGCCCGAGGGCGCGCGCGACTACCTGGTGCCCAGCCGCGTCCACGACGGCCAGTTCTTCGCGCTGCCGCAGTCGCCGCAGCTGTTCAAGCAGTTGCTCATGGTGGCCGGCTTTGACCGTTACTACCAGATCACCAAGTGCTTCCGCGACGAGGACTTGCGCGCCGATCGCCAGCCCGAATTCACCCAGATCGACATCGAGACTTCCTTCTTGTCGGAACAGGAGATTCGCGACCTGTTCCAGCGCATGATCACGCATGTGTTCCGGCAGACGCTGGCCATCGACCTGGGTGAGTTCCCGGTCATGCCGTATTCCGAAGCCATGTTCCGCTTCGGCTCCGACAAGCCGGATCTGCGCGTGAAGCTGGAGTTCACCGAGCTCACCGACGTGATGAAGGACGTGGACTTCAAGGTGTTCTCGGCCCCGGCGCAGATGGCCAATGGCCGCGTGGTGGCGCTGCGCGTGCCTGGCGGCGCCGAGTTTTCGCGCTCCGAGATCGACGGCTTCACCGAGTTCGTCAAGATCTACGGCGCCAAGGGCCTGGCCTGGATCAAGGTCAATGAAGCGGGGCGCGGCCGCGAAGGCCTGCAGTCGCCCATCGTGAAGAACCTGCACGACGCGGCGATCACCGAAATCCTGGCCCGCAGCGGAGCCCAGAATGGCGACATCCTGTTCTTTGGCGCCGACAAGACCAAGGTCGTCAACGATGCCATTGGCGCGCTGCGGCTGAAGATTGGCCATGGAGAACTGGCCCGCAAGAACGGCTTGTTCGAAGACCGCTGGGCGCCGTTGTGGGTGGTGGATTTCCCCATGTTCGAGTTCGACGAGGAGGCGCAGCGCTACACGGCGGTGCACCATCCCTTTACCGCGCCCAAGGACGGCCACGAGGACTGGATGGTCAGCGCGCCGGAGAAATGCATCGCCAAGGGCTATGACATGGTCTTGAACGGCTGGGAGATTGGCGGCGGATCGGTGCGTATCCACCGCGCGGATGTGCAGCAAAAGGTGTTTGACGCGCTCAAGATCACCGCCGAGGAAGCGCAAGCCAAGTTCGGCTTCCTCCTGGACGCGCTGCAATATGGCGCGCCGCCGCACGGCGGGCTGGCTTTTGGGCTGGACCGCATCGTCACGCTGATGACCGGCGCCGAATCGATCCGCGACGTGATCGCCTTCCCCAAGACGCAGCGCGCGCAATGCCTGCTCACGCAGGCGCCATCGCCGGTGGACGAAAAACAGTTGCGCGAGCTGCACATCCGGTTGCGCAACCCGACGGCCCACGCGGTCTGAACAAGCGCTTGCCGTGCCGCCGCGCCACCGTCGGCGCGCGCGAGCGTGCGGGGTTGGCTCCATCGCCGCTGCTCACCGCTGAGCTACATTGCCCCACATGGCACATAGGCGATCGTTGGACGACATGCAATTGTTCGTGGAGGTGGCGCGGGCCTGCAATTTCAGCAAGGCCGCGGTGGCCTTGGGCATTCCAACCTCCACGGTTTCGCGCCGCATCGGCGCCATGGAGAAGGATCTCGGCGTGCGCCTGTTCGATCGCAGCACGCGCCGCGTGGTACTGACCGACGTTGCCCGCGCCTTTCTCGAGCTTCGCAGCGCGCTTGAGCAGCACGGAAGCCGGCG
>DAIOSZ010000016.1:0-28034 GCA_036752305.1 Burkholderiaceae bacterium | reverse complement strand
GTGGCCAGCTACGACCAGGACGTGTTCGTCAACGCCGTGGGCGGCGTGCGCATCAGCGAGCCCGCCGCCGATCTGGCCGTGCTGCTGGCCATTTCCAGCAGCCTGCGCGGCCGGCCGCTGCCGCGCGGCTTCATCGCCTTTGGCGAGGTCGGGCTGGCCGGCGAGGTGCGCCCCGCCCCGCGCGGACAGGAGCGGCTCAAGGAAGCCGCCAAGCTGGGCTTTTCGATCGCCGTGGTCCCCAAGGCCAACGCGCCCAAAACCCCGCCCGAAGGCCTGAGCGTGGTGGCGGTCGAGCGCGTGTCCGAAGCCATCGATTGGGCGCGTGGCGCCTGACCGGACCGAGCGTCTCGCACCCGGCTCAACAGCCGACGACCGTCGGTTAAGCCAACGCTAATGTGCGCCGCGCACAGTTAGACCCACCCCGGGGCCACGGGGGCCGCGGCGACAAGGCAAACCGATCTGAAGGAGAGAAACCATGTCAAACGACCGCGATGACGGACGGGGCGATTCGCACGAAGTGACCGAAGGCCCGGAGGCGGCCGAGCATGGCGTCGGCGTTGGCGGAACCGGCACGGCGCAGCCCTGGGGCGAGCGAGCCACCGACGGCGACGACGTGATCCCGGTGTCGACCGCCAGCGTTGCCCGGGGCGGCTTCGGCGCGGACCGTTTCGTGATTGGCGGGCATGGCGATCTGGTGGTGGCCGACTTCCACCACACCGAGCACGACAGCCTGGTGCTTGACACCGGCCTCGGATTGCGCGACGTTGACGATCTCATGTCTCACATCGACAGTCTCCAGTGGCAGGGCGACGATCTGCACGTCAGCCTGGGAGGCCACTTGTCGCTGACCCTGGTCGGCGTTCGGGCGGGCGGCCTGTCGGCGGACGACCTGCACATTCTGAGCTGAGCGCACTCGCGGAGCCATCATGTCTTTTGCCGATGTGCCGATCCGCACGGATCACCACCCGTTACGGTACTGAGGTGGGCATGCGGATTCTGTTGGCCGAGGACGACGACCTGCTGGGCTCCGGCCTTCGCGCCGGGCTGGAACAGCGCGGCTTTCAGGTGGACTGGGTTCGCGACGGCTACGCCGCCGAAAAGGAACTCGAGCGGCAGGAGCACCGCGCCGCGGTGCTGGACATCGGCCTGCCCCGCCAGGATGGCCTGGCGGGGCTGCGCCGCTGCCGCGAGCGCGGCCTGCGCACGCCGGTGCTGGTGCTCACCGCCCGCGACGGCGTGGCCGACAAGGTGGAGGGGCTGAACCTCGGCGCCGATGACTACGTGATCAAGCCGGTGGATTTGGACGAACTGGGCGCCCGGCTGTACGCACTGATACGCCGCTCGCACGGCCAGGGCGTCAGCGCGCTGCGCGCTGCGGGCCTGTGCCTCAACCCGCAGGCCCGCACGGTCTCGCGCGATGGCGAGGCCATTGCGCTGTCGCAGCGCGAATTCGATCTTCTGCACGCGCTGATGATCAATGTCGGCCGGGTTCTGTCGCGCGGCCAGCTTGAACAGCATCTGTACAAGTGGGGCCACGAGGTGGAGAGCAACGCCATCGAGGTACACATCCACCACCTGCGCCGCAAGCTCGGCTCAGGTGTGATCGAAACGGTTCGCGGCGTCGGCTACGTGGTGCCGGGCACTCCATGAGGTCGCCCCCTTCACTGCGCCGCAATCTGTTGCTGCACACGTTGGTAGGCGTAGCGCTGGTGTGGTGCGCCATGGCCGCCTGGGTATTTTGGGACGCCGAACACGAGGTGGAGGAATTGCTGGATGCCCACCTCGCCCAGGTCGCCGCGCTCCTGATGGTGCGACACGGCGACGGTGGCCTTGCCGACGCACAGGAGCGGCGCAGTCCGCCCATCCTGCATGAATACGGCACCAGCGTGGCCTATCAGGTGTTCGACGGCGAGCGCGTGGTCATGCGTTCCAGCAATGCCGGGGTCGAACCGCTGGCGCCGCAGCGGCCCGGCTTTGCTACCGTCCGCAGCGGTGGCCAAGCCTGGCGCGTGTTTGCCACACCAGCCGACCCGCCGCGGATCTGGGTCTACGTGGCCGAGCAAATGACGGTGCGCGACGACATCATGTGGGCCATCCTGTCCGCGCTGGTCATCCCGCTGGCCTGTGTGCTGCCGCTGATCGTCCTCATGCTCTACTGGGCCACCGGGCGGGGCCTGCGCCCACTGGAAGTTCTGCGCCAACTGCTGCGGGCGCGTGACGTCACCAGCACGCAGGCCGTGCACATGGACGGCGCGCCCGCGGAACTGCTGCCGCTGCTGGGTTCGCTCAACGATCTGCTGCTGCGCCTGGCCGACAAGGTGGAGGCTGAAAGGCGCTTCACCGCCGATGCCGCGCATGAGCTGCGCACCCCGATCGCAGCCATCCGTACCCAGGCGCAGGTGGCGCTGGGCGCCCTGCCGACGGACGCCGACGCCGCCATCCGCGAACCGCTGCGGGCTACGCTGCAAGGCTGCGACCGTGCCACGCACGTGGTGGAGCAGTTGCTGGCGCTGGCGCAACTGGAGGGCGCGCACACGCCGCAGGCCCGACCATTCGCACTGATCGACGCGCTGCAGCCGGTATGCGCCGAACTGGCGCTGGCCGGGTTACGGCGCCAGCAGGTGCTGGAGCTGGATCTGGCAGCCGATCTGATCGCTCATGGGCACCTGACGCTGTGGCAAATTCTGATGCGCAACCTCATCGACAACGCGCTGCGCTACAGCCCGCCGGGTGCCACCGTACACATTCAGGCGCATGCGTCGGGTGACGGCGGCATCCAGGTCACCGTCGAAGACAGCGGCCCGGGCTTGTCACCGCAAGACATCTCCCGGCTCGGCGAACGCTTTTTCCGGGTGTTGGGCACGCGGGCCAGTGGCAGCGGACTGGGCTGGTCCATCGTGCGGCGCATCGCCGATCTCCAGGGGCTGACGATCGAGGTATCCCGCTCCGCCGCGCTGGGCGGGTTGATGCTCGACATACGCCAGCCGCCTTCGGAGCGCGCACTCGCGGGGGCATCTGGCGCGCACCTGAACGCAGGTTGAGACAAGCCGCGCCACTCGTCCCGCGGACTGCCGATCGCCAGGCTGGTTTGAGAGCCGTCAACAGCTATTATTTGTATAGCTGCTCGTGGCCGTTATCATTGGCCTACAGGCCATTTTGTTCTGAATAAATGACCCCCTGACACCCCTTGAGCGGCGCCAAACGGGGGTTTTGTAGACGTTGCGACAATTTTGTAGAAATCTCTACAAAATTGAAATCATTCGGTCCGTATTTGATGACTGAATCGGCCGAATCACCAGAAAATACTTCCACGAGCAGCTACGTTTATAGGAGTTTCCGCCCGTCAACCCCGATGCGTTCGCGCTCGGCGGGGCGATCCATCTGGCGTGTCCGAGACCCCGATCAGCGAAACGAGATCACCGCGCTGAAAGTCCGGTGGTTGCGGTCCGTGTAATCCGCGCGGTAGCTCACGTAGGCGCGCTCGTCGGCAAAGCCCAGGTGGATGCCGCTGCTGTAGGCCCGCACCACATTGGCCGCACCACAAAAAAGCCCGGCGGGTGCCGGGCTTTTCAGGTTGCGTGACAGCGTTGCGGTGTCAGTTGAACGAGATCTGCGTCTCGAAGTACCGGTCGTTGCGGTCCAGGTACAGCACGCTGTAGTTGACGTAGCCAAAGCGGCCGATGCCAGCGTCTCGCGCGATGGCGGCGTAGTTGCCGCTGGTGGCCGTGCTGCCGGGGTAGATGGGCGTGTAGTCGCGCCGGGACGGCCAGTAGGCGGTGGCGGCGTTGGTGGTCAGCGGCCCTTCCCAGTACTGGCCCATTTCATACAGCCGGTACGCCGATCCGTCGGTGGGCACCGGCTTGCCGAACGTGGCGGTGGTGGCGGGGATGTTGCCGCTCCGCAGCGCGGTCGCGATGTCCACCGGCGTCATGCCCAGGCTCAGCGTGGGCATGTTGCCGGTTGGGTCGGAGCCGTTGGCCATCTGCGCGAACGTGGCGGGCACGCCGGAGATGGCGTCGGTCACGGTGGCCACCGGCGTCTTGCCGACATGGCCGTTGACGGTCTTCCAGCCGTCGTCGTTGTAGAGCTTGACGGTGTAGGTGCCTTGGAATTTCCAGTTGGCCAGGCGCTGGTCCTGCGCCGTGACGTTGGCGGTGAGCGATGCGTCCTGCGTGACCGTGGACGTCCAGCCATAGCCGCCTGCGGCGCCGTTGGTCGCGCAATCGGCCAGCTCCGCGCCGAAGGCGTTGGTATTGGGGCCCGTGCACCAGCGGAACATGTCCAGGTCATCCAGGTTGGTGTAGCCATTGGTCTTGCTGGCAAACATCGGGTCGCTGCGGATCATGCGCGGCGAGACGAACTTGAGCGACCAGGTGGCCGTCTGGCCCGTTGGCGAGGTGCTGTTGGGGCCGGAGCCGGTCACGATGGCGTAGGTGGCAATCTGCAGGGGATCGACGATCTTGAAGCGGATTTCCCGGCGCAGGCTCTTGCTGCGCAGCGTGCCGTCGGCAATGTTGTAGTTGGTGATGTTGAGCGCGCGCTGCTGCACCCGGAAATCCACCGCCCGGCCGTCACCCATCCAGCGCATCTCGGCCCCGGTTTGCGGCGTGGAGCAGTTGCCGAAGGAGCTCCCGCTGAGAAACTTGCGCTCCACGTTCCAACTGACCGAGCCATCGGCGTAGAGAACGTCGTAGGTGGCCATGATTTCGCGGCGGGTGCTGCCGTCCGCGTTGGTCGAGGTGCTTGCACTCAGGATGCGCGCATTCAGGCGCTTTTCGCCGACGTCATAAGCGAAGGATTGCCGGAACAGCGCGTCGCTGTCGTATTTGGAGACGTAATCTGCCTTGTAGGCCCCCCGATACAGCGCGCAGCTGTCCGCAAAGCTGTAGTAGGCCGCGCCGGTGGCGGGCTGCGTGGTGGCATGGGTGGCATCCATGCGCGCCAGCGCGGCGTTCAGGTCCGCCAGATCCTGCGCAGTGCCGCCGGAGCCGGCGACGATGCCGCAGTCATTCTTGACCGCGCAGCGGAAATACACGTTGGAGCCCAGATCGGCCACCTGGTTGCCGGTGATGGGGCCCAGCATGTAGGCGCGCTCGTCGGCAAAGCCCAGGTAGTTGCCGCTGCTGTAGGCCCGCGCCACGAAGGGCCGGATGAACTGCGTGGTGGGCGAGCCCGGAAATTCGGCGGGAAACGCCGTCTGGGCGTAGCTGAACGACGACTCGAACTGGGCCTGCGCCGAGAGAGCCGCGGCGGCCGCGGCCAGCCCCAGCAAGGTCTTGGCGGCGCGCCTGGGCCTATACGTTGAAAATCCAAAAAGCTTGCGCATGGCGACTTCTCCTCAAAGGTGAGAGCCGAATATGGCGAAAGGCGTGGCACCTGTCATACCCAAAAAGGGGGATGGGCTTGACTGGACATTCTTCGCGCCCAGGGTCAGCCGGCAGACCCCGGCGTGTATAACCCGGCCATGCAAAAAATGCGTTCGTTGGCCCTGTGGGCCTTGTTCTTGATGGCCGGCTGGGCGGCCTATGCCCAGATGGGCTGGCCCGGACTGGCCATGCTGGGCGGCGGGCTGCTGATGTGGTTTCTGCTGCAGTACACGCGCATGATGACGGTGATGCAGCGGGCCGCGCGGCGGCCCGTGGGCTACGTGGACAGCGCCGTGATGCTCAACGCCAAGCTGGCCAAGGGCCAGACGCTGATGCACGTGCTGGCGCGCACGCGCTCCATCGGCGAGCGGGTCGATTCCGCTGACGGCGATGCCAAGGGCGGGATCGAGGCGTACGCCTGGCGCGATGCGGGCGGCTCGCGGGTGGTGGCGCAGTTTTCGCGCGGGCGCCTGGTGGCGTGGACGCTGGACCGCTCGCAGGACAGCCCCGCCGAAGGCGCGCCGTAGAATGCCGCGTTGATTCCCACGACTTTCCGCGAGTGCCTCACAACATGACTGCCAGCCCCCCTTCGATGTCCGACCGCGACGGCAAAATCTGGATGGACGGCCAGATGGTCGAATGGCGCGACGCCAAGATTCACGTGCTCACCCACACGCTGCACTACGGCTGCGGCGCGTTCGAGGGCGTGCGCGCGTACAACACCGTCAACGGCACGGCCATCTTTCGCCTGCAGGAACACACGCAGCGGCTGTTCAACAGCGCCAAGATCCTGCGCATGAAGATTCCCTTCAGCGCCGAGCAGGTCAACGAAGCCCAGAAAGCCGTGGTGCGAGCCAACCAGCTCGACAGCTGCTACATCCGCCCGCTGATCTGGATTGGCGACAAAAAGCTCGGCGTGAGCCCCAAGGGCAACACGATCCATTGCATGGTGGCCGCCTGGGCCTGGGGTGCGTATTTGGGCGAGGAAGGGCTCAAGCGCGGCATCCGCGTCAAGACCTCCAGCTACACGCGCCACCATGTGAACATCACGATGTCGCAGGCCAAGGCGGTGAGCAACTACAGCAACTCGATCCTCGCCAACACGGAAGCCACCGACGACGGCTACGACGAAGCCCTGCTGCTCGACCCCTCCGGCTTCGTGAGCGAAGGCGCGGGCGAGAACATCTTCGTCATCAAGGACGGCGTGGTCTATACGCCCGACCTGTCGGCTGGCGCGCTCAACGGCATTACCCGCAACACGGTGATGCACATTGCCAAGGATCTGGGCCTGGACGTGGTGCAAAAGCGCATCACGCGCGACGAGGTCTACATCGCCGACGAGGCCTTCTTCACCGGCACCGCCGCCGAAGTGACGCCGATCCGCGAACTCGACCGCGTGGAAATCGGCTCGGGCAGCCGGGGCCCGACCGCCGAAAAAATCCAAAGCGGGTTCTTCGACATCGTCAACGGCCGCACCCCCAAATACGCCCACTGGCTCACCCAGGTCTGACGAGGAGCCCGCCGTGACGAACAAAATGACCGTGGAATTGCTGGCCGCCGATCTCAACCGCGCGGGCGAGGTCTACTGCCCTGGCCCCAAGGCCGCGATGGAGTTGTGGAACGGCCACCCGCGCGTGTACCTCGACGTGGCCCACACGGGCGAGGCCAAGTGCCCGTACTGCGGCACGCTCTATCGCTTGAAGGCGGGCGAGCATTTCGAAGCCGCCCACTGAAGCCTCCGCGCTCGCCCGGCTGACGGCCATCGTCGTCACGTACGAAAGCGCGCACTGTCTCCCGGCGCTGGCGCGGGCGCTGGGAAGCTTCCCCTTCGTCACCGTGGTGGACAACGGCAGCGCCGACGGCACGGCCCGCCTGGTCCGCCAGTTCCTGCCGCAAGCCCAGGTGATGGCGCTGCCGGGCAATCTGGGGTTTGGCGCCGCCAACAACCGCGCGCTGGCCCGGTGCGAGACGCCCTATGCGCTGCTGGTCAACCCCGACTGCGCCATCACGGCCGAAGCCGCCACGGAACTCGTGGAAACGGCCGACGCCTTTCCCGACGCGGCCATCGTCGCGCCGCAGCTCTTGAACCGTGCCGGTCAGGAGCAGCTCAACTACGGCTTTCCGCGTTTGCGGCACTCCAGCACGGGCCCCGCCGCCGCAGGCCCGGTCTGCGTGGGCAATGCCTGCGGAGCGGTGATGCTGCTGCGCATGGCGGCCCAGCCTTCGCGGCAATGGTTCGACGAGCGCTTTTTTCTCTACTACGAGGACGAGGACCTGTGCCTGCGCCAGTGGAAGGCGCACCGCTCGGTCATCGTGACCCCCGCCGTGCGCGTGGCGCATGCCAACCGCGGCTCGGTGCGCGGGCGCAAGCCGTGGAAGCTGGAATACCGGCGCGGCTGGCACCACGCGCGCTCCAAAGTCCTGTTCACCGCCAAGCACGGCCAGCCCGGCGAGGCGCGGCGCCTGCGCCGCCGGGCGCTGCTGGCCGCAATGCTGGGGCTGCCGCTGCGCGTGCTCGCCTTCTCGCCACGGCATGTGGCACGCTGGCTGGGCCGCATCGGCGGCCTGTGGTCGGCGGGCGATCTGACGAAAGCCGCGCCATGACCCGCCTGACGATCGGCATCCTCGCGCTCAACGAAGCGGCGCGCATCGACGCGTGCGTGCGCAGCGCGGCCTTCGCCGACCAGGTGCTGGTCATGGACGGCGGCAGCACCGACGACACGCAGGCGATCGCCCGCGCGGCGGGCGCCGAGGTGCTCGTGCGCGCGGACTGGGCCGGATTTGGCGAGCAGCGCACGCGCCTGCTGCAAGCGGCGACGGGCGACTGGCTGTTTTACCTGGACGCCGACGAAACCATTCCGCCGCCGCTGGCCGATGAAATCCGCGCCGCCGTCAGCCGCAACCAGCCGCTGGTGGGCGAAATCGTCTGGGAACAGCACGCCTTCGGCGGCTCGCTCGCGCGCATGAGCGCGGGCCATGCGCTGCCGCGCCTGTTTCCACGCGCCGCCCTGCTCGGCTTTGAAGGCGCCGTGCACGAAGGGCCGCGCCTGGCGCGCGACGATCTGCCGCGGCTGCGCTTTGCCACCCGGCTCGTCCACCATTCGCGCGAGACGGTGCACGCCAGTCTGCTGAAGCTGGCGCAGTACGTGCAACTGGGCGCGCTCAAGCGCGCGCGCGCCGGCAAGCGCGGCGGCGTGTGGCGCGGGCTGGCCTCCGGCGGCGCCAACTTCATTCGGGTGTACCTGTTCCAGCGCGGCTTCCTGTGCGGACGCGCGGGCTTTCTGCACAGCTACTTCGTCGGCCTGGAGTGCTTCTTTCGCTACGTCGCGCTGGAAGTGGACCGCGATCGGCTGACCGAACCGGCGCGCCGCGCATGAGCGCGCCGGGCCGCTCCCAAGCGCGAATCCCCGCAGCGTCGTGCGCGGAGGGTAGTCCAGTGAGCGCGCCGGGCCGCTCCCAAGCGCGAATCCCGCAGCGCCGTGCGCGGAGGGTAGTCCGGTGAACCGGGTGCACCGCCATACCCGCAGCGCCGTGCTCGGCCTGCTTGCGCTGTCGGGCCTGGCGCTGGTCGCGGCGCCTTCGGCGCGCAGCGCCACCGGCGCCATGTGGTGGCTGTGGGTGTTCGCCGGCATCCTGGCGTGCACGCTGCCCGTGGAGTCCTCTTCACCCGCGCAACGCGGCGCCGCGCGGGTCTGGTGGCTGACGGCGCTGGCGGGCCTGGTGCTGTCGCTGCTCGGCGCCCTGGTCTGGCAGGAGCGCTTTCGGGTCGTGGAGGCCGAGGCGCGGCTGGCGCTCGGCGCGCTCGCCGCCGCGTGGCTGGCCGGACACCTGGCTCATGCGCGGGTTGCGCGCTGGGCGCTTCACGCCACGGCGCTGGCCTGCGTGGTGGCCGCTGGCGTGGCGACGTTCACCGAAGGGCGCGCGCTGCCGTCCAACGCTATTCCGTGGGCGGCGGGCGTCGCCTGTCTGGTGGCCGTGCTCGCGCCGCGCGCAATCGACCGCTGGAAGTCGGCGGACAGCCGCGCCAGGCCGTGGGAAAAATGGCTCTGGGCCGTCGGCGTGGGGGCGGGGCTGGCCGCCGTGCTGCTCAGCCGCTCGCGGGGTGCGTTCGGCCTGGTGCTGCTGCTCGTGCTGCTGCCCTCCGCGCTGGACGCCGTGCGCGGCGGCTTGAACGCGGCGCGGCTGGCGCGCTCGGCGGCACTTATCGCCCTGGCCGCCGCCGCGCTGGCCGCCACGGCCTGGCTGCCGCAGGACCCGCTGCGCGTGCGCGCCGGCTGGGAGCAGATGACGCATCCCACCCAGCGGCCGCAGGACACCGAGCTGGGCTCGCGCATGCTGCTGTGGGGCATGGCCTGGGACGGCATCCGCGAGTCACCCTGGATCGGCCATGGCCAGAACGAGCTGCGCGCCCGCATCCACGAAGAGGCCACCCGCGCGCGCTCGGCACATTTTGGCGGGCTGGCCCACGCCCATTCGGAATACCTCAACGCCTGGTTCGCCCACGGGCTGCCGGGGCTGCTCGGCGTGCTGCTGCCCATGGTCGGGCTGGCCGTGATGGCCTGGCGGCTGCGGCGTGAGGAC
Source organism: Burkholderiaceae bacterium (assembly GCA_036752305.1). Lineage (GTDB taxonomy): Bacteria > Pseudomonadota > Gammaproteobacteria > Burkholderiales > Burkholderiaceae_C > DAIOSZ01. Next base: position 18,087 of record DAIOSZ010000016.1, on the reverse strand, counting down.
GCCGTGGCGGCGCTGCAGCTGGCGGGCCTGTTCGCCATCCACGCCAGCACCAGCCTGACCAACGCGAATCTGGCGCACCAGTTGTATGCCGCGCTGCTGAGCACCGGCGCGGCGATCGCCCTGGTCGGCGTGCGCGGCGGCGACGACGGCAACGACGACTCCTAGGGTTTACTCGCCCGCCGGCCGAGACAGCCGCTGGCTAGACTGTGCCGCATGAAAACCCCGCCTCCCCTGACCGCCAATCCCGCGCGGCGCCGTCAGTTGCTGCGCGCCGCCTCAGCCTGGGGCGCCGCGGCGCTCGGCCTGCCGGCCTGGTCGCAGGCCAGCGGCTCCAAATACCCGAACCGACCGATCCGCCTGGTCGTCCCCTTCGCTCCGGGCGGCTTGACCGACGCCTACGCCCGCCTGTACGCCGAGCAGCTCACCACGGCGCTGGGCGCCACCGTCGTGGTGGACAACAAGCCGGGCGGCGGCGCCATCATCGGCATCGACGCGGTTGCCAAGGCGCCGCCGGACGGCTACACGCTGCTGGTGACCACCTCGGGCACGGTGTGGCAAAACCGGGTGCTCTACCGCAAGCTCCCCTACAACCTCGACACCGACCTGGTGCCGATCGTCGGCTTTCCGTCGGGCCCGCTGGTGGTGGGCGCGGCTGAGCGCACCGGCGCCCGGAACTGGAAGGAATTCATCGCCTGGGCCAAGGTCAACCCGGCGGCGATGGGCACCTACGCGCCAGGCTCCTACCCGCACATGCTGGCCGACCAGACCAACCGCGCGGAAGGCACGTCGATCCAGTCGGTGCACTACCGGGGCGAGTCGCCGATGTGGGTGGACGTGGTGTCGGGCCAGGTGCCCGTGGCCGTGGGCAGCTACCAGGGCTTCAACACGATCAGCGGGCGCGGCGTGCGCGCCATCGGCGTGACGGGCCCCTACCGTTCGCCGCGCCTTCCCGACGTGCCCACGCTCGTGGAGCAGGGCGCCGAGGCCAAGCTCGTGAGCCTGGAAGGCGTGCTGCCGGTGATGGCGCCCGCCCGCACGCCAGAGGACATTCTGCGCGTGCTCAACAAGGCCGCCGTCGACGGCGCCGAGAGTGAGCGCTCGGCCAGGCTGCGCGAGAACTTCGCCATTCCCAACAAGCCCAAGAATTTGACCGAAACCCGCCGCGACTGGGAGCGCGACGTGCCGACCTGGATCAAACTGGCGGTGGACCTGGGTATCCGGCTCGACTAGAGAACTTCAATATTGATAGCTTCCCGTGGTCGTCTTTATTGGTCAAACGGCCTGAATGATTCATAAAATCCGGCCTAATACCCTGGTTTTAGCGCTATTTTTGTAGATGTTGTGACATATTTTGTAGAGATCTCTACAAAAATCTTCTCATGCCACCTGTTTTTATGGGTCTTTTTGGCCTACAGGCCATTAAAAACGACCACGGGCAGCTACTAAAAATATAGCATTGATGCGGCCAACGCCTGGCGGCCGATCACGCGCCGAGCAGGCGCGCCTCGGCTCCCGCCAGCATTTCCGCCGTTCCCGACAGCACCAGCACGTCGCCCGACTCCAGCACCGTGTCGGCGGCTGGCTCCAGGCTGCGGCCGCCCGTGCGGCGCAGGCTGACCACACGCACGCCCGCTGCGTCCAGGCCCAGATCGCCCAGGCTTCGGCCCGCCTGCACGCTGGCGGCAGGCAAGGTGACGCTCATCAGGCGCTCGTGCGCCAGATCGTCCACGCCGTCGTCGTCGGCGCCGTGGAAGTAGCCTTTGAGCAGGTTGTAGCGCGCGTCGCGCTGGTCCTGGACGATGCGGATCACGCGCCGCATCGGCACGCCGACCAGCGCCAGCGCATGACCGGCCAGCATGAGCGAGCCCTCCAGAGCCTCCGGCACCACTTCGGCGGCGCCGGCGGCGCGCAGCTTGTCCAGCGCCAGGTCGTCCTGCGTGCGCACGACCACCGGCACCTTGGGCGCGTGCTGGTGCACCGTGTCCAGCACCTTGAGGGCCACGTTCACGTCCAGGAAGGTCACCACCACGGCGCTGGCGCGCGTCAGGCCCGCCGCCGTCAGCGCCTGCACGCGCGCGGCGTCGCCGAACACCACCGAATCGCCCGCGGCGGCGGCCTGACGCACGCGGTCGGGGTCGAGGTCCAGCGCGATGTAGGGAATCTTCTCGGCCTCCAGCAGCCGCGCCAGGTTCTGGCCCGAGCGCCCGAACCCGCAGATGATCACGTGCTGCGCCGTGTTGATCGACTTGCGCGCGATCTGCGTCATTTGCAGCGAGGCCTGCATCCAGTCGTTGGCCACCAGCTTGTTCACGATGGCGTTGCTGTAGGTCACGATGAAGGGCGTGAGAATCATCGACAGCACCATGCTCGCCAGGATCGGGTTGAGCAGCCCGGGCGACACCAGCTCCTCCCGCTGGGCGAGCGTGAGCAGCACGAAGCCGAATTCACCCGCCTGCGCCAGGTACAGGCCGGTGCGCAAGGCGACCCCCGTGGTGGCGCCCAGCACGGGCGCCAGCACGGTGATCAGCCCCACCTTGAACAGCACCGGCCCCACCAGCAAAATGACCACCAGTTGCCAGCGTTCCAGCACCAGACGCCAGTCCAGCAGCATGCCGATGATGAAGAAGATGCCCAGCAGCACATCGTGGAACGGTCGGATGTCGGTTTCCACCTGGTGCTTGTATTCCGTCTCGGAAATCAGCATGCCGGCAATGAAGGCGCCCAGCGCCAGGCTCAGGCCCGCCAGTTCGGTGAGCCAGGCCAGGCCCAGCGTGACGAAGAGAATGTTCAGCACGAACAACTCCTCGCTCTTGCGCCGCGCCACCAGCGTGAGCCACCAGCGCATCACCCGCTGGCCGCCGAGCAGCAGCAGGCCAATCAGCACGCTCGCCTTCAGGCCCGCCAGCAGCAGCGCGCCGAGCAATTTCTCGGGCTCCGCCCCCAGCGCGGGAATCAGCACCAAAAGCGGCACCACGGCCAAATCCTGCAGCAGCAGCACGCCCATCACGCGCTTGCCGTGCTCGCTGTCGAGCTCCAGCCGCTCGCTCATCAGCTTGACGAGAATCGCCGTGCTGCTCATCGCCACGGCACCCGACAGCGCCAGCGCCGCCTGCCAGCTCGTCTCCCAGTAGCGCGGAGCCACGTAGGCCAGCGCCACCAGGCCGGCGGTGCCCACCACCATGGTCACCAGCACCTGCGCCAGACCGAGACCAAACACGTATTTGCGCATCGCGCGCAGCTTGGGCAGGTTGAATTCCAGTCCGATCACGAACATCAGGAACACCACGCCGAATTCGCCCAGGTGCTGCAGGCCGGACACATCGTTCTCGCGCGCCAGCGCCAAGGCGTTGGGCCCGAGCAGCACGCCCACCACCAGGTACCCCAGCATGGGCGGCAGGCGCAGGCTGCGGCAGGCCACCACGCCGAGCACGGCGGCCAGCAGGTACAGCAGCAAAAAGCCCAGGGATCCCATGCGCCCGATGGTAGGGCATGCCCGCACCTACAATTTCGCGCGTGTCCACACTCCTGCCCTTTGACGCACAGGCCGCGCTGCGCCTGGCCCGCGAGACCCTGCGCATCGAAGCCGACGCCATCCTCGGTCTCATCGAACGCCTGGGCGAGGATTTCGCGCGCGCGGTCGAGCTGATTCTCTCGCGCCCGGGACGCGTCGTCGTCATGGGCATGGGCAAGAGCGGGCATGTGGGGCGCAAGATCGCCGCCACGCTGGCCTCCACCGGAACCCCTGCTTTTTTTGTTCACCCGGCCGAGGCCAGCCACGGCGACCTGGGCATGGTCACCGCCAGCGACGTGGTGCTGGCCATCTCCAACAGCGGCGAAGTGGCGGAGATCACCGCCATCCTGCCCGCCATCAAGCGTCTGGGCGTGCCGCTGATCGCCGTGTCGGGCCGCGCGGATTCGGAGCTGGCGCGCCACGCCGAGCTGGTGCTCGACTCGCGCGTGGAAAAGGAGGCCTGCCCGCATAACCTGGCGCCAACCGCCAGCACGGCCGCGCAAATGGCGCTGGGCGACGCGCTGGCCGTGGCGCTGTTGGACGCGCGCGGCTTCAAGCCCGAGGACTTTGCGCGCTCGCATCCCGGCGGCGCGCTGGGGCGGCGCCTGCTCACGCATGTGCGCGACGTGATGCGCTCGGGCGAGGCGCTGCCGCGCGTGAGCCCCGGGACCGGCTTCACCGAGCTGATGCGCGAGATGAGCGTCAAGGGCCTGGGCCTGGCGGCGGTCACCGGACCGGCCGGCGAGATTCTGGGCGTTTTCACCGACGGAGACCTGCGCCGCCTGATCGAACGCGGCGTCGATCTGCGCGCGCTGACGGCGGGCGAGGTCATGCACCACCGCCCGCGCCGCGTGAGCCCGGATGCGCTGGCCGCGGAAGCGGCCAGCCTGATGGAGCACGAACGCATCACCACGGTGCTGGTGGCCGACGCGGACGGCCGCCTGGTGGGCGCCGTCAACAGCAACGACCTGATGCGCGCCAAGGTGATATGAGCACGATTCCCGCCCTGAACCATCCACCCGAGCTGCTGCTGCGCGCGCAGGGCATCCGCGCCGTGCTGTTCGACGTGGACGGCGTGTTCACCGACGGCGGCCTGCTCTATGGCGATGGCGGCGAAACCCTCAAGCGCTTTCACGTGCTGGACGGCCTGGGCATCAAGCTGCTGCGCGAGGCCGGGATCACGCCCTGCGTGGTCACGGGCCGCGACGGCGCGGCGCTGCGCAATCGGCTCGCGGCGCTGCAGGTGCGCCACGCGCGCTTTGGCACCGAGGACAAACTGCCCGCCGCCCAGGTGCTGCTTGCCGAGTTGAACCTGGGCTGGCATCAGGTCGCCGCGATGGGCGACGACTGGCCCGACCTGCCGCTGCTGTCGCGCGCCGCACTGGCCTGCGCCAGCGCCAACGCGCACGCCGAGGTGCTCGCGCGCGCGCACCATGTCACGGCGCGCCGCGGCGGCGAAGGCGCGGTCCGCGAGCTGTGCGACCTGCTGCTCATGGCCTCGGGCCACTACGCCCGGGCGCTGGCGCGCCATCTGCCGCCATGATCGACGACGACATCCTCCCGGACCTGGATCCGGCCCCCCAACCCAAGCCCAGGCGCCGCGTGCGCGTGTGGGATTGGCTGGGCATCTATCTGCCGGTGCTGCTCATGGGACTGTTGGTGCTGGGCACCTACTGGATGGTTCGCAACAACCCGATACCCGAGGCCGCCGCCCCGACGGCCGCGCCCCCCAAGCTGCACGAACCGGACTACCTGATGAAAGGCTTCTCGCTGCGCACATTCGCCCCGGACGGGCGACTCAAAAGCGAGATTTCGGGCGACGTCGCGCGCCATTTCCCGGACACCGATACCCTGGAGATCGATAAGGTGCGCATGCGCGGCATCAGCCCGGCCAATCAGGTGAGCACCGCCACGGCGGGACGCGCCTTGTCCAACGGCGACGGCACCGAGGTGCAGTTGTTCGACGACGCGCGCGTGGTGCGCGAGGCGGGCAACGACGCCTCAGGGCGGCCGGCGCCGCAGGTGCAGATTGAAAGCGATTTTCTGCATGTCTTCATGGACACCGAACGCGTCAAGACACACCGGCCGGTGCGCATCACGCGCGGCGGCGACCGCTTTTCGGCCGACGGCATGGCCTTCGACAACATCGCCCGCACCCTGGATTTGCGCGGCCAGGTGCGGGGCCAGCTCGCGCCGCGCGGCCCCTGAGCCGGCGTGAGCCCGCCGTTCGCCCAGACCCCACGGAGCACCGACGCATGACGCAACCCCTGGTATTCATCACCGGCGCCTCCAGCGGCATCGGGCAGGCGCTGGCGGCGCGCTACGCGCGCGACGGCTGGCGGCTGGCGCTGGTGGCGCGCCGCGCACCGGAAATCGATGCCTGGGCACGCACGCAGGGCTTTGCCCCGGGGCAGTTCGCGGTGTACAGCGGCGACGTGTCGCAAACCGCCAGCATCCTCGCGGCGGCCGAAAGCTGCATCGCCACGCAGGGGCAGCCCGATGTGGTGATCGCCAACGCGGGCATCAGCGTGGGCATGGACACGCGGGTGCGCGGCGACATCGAGGTGATGGCGCGCACCTTCGCCACCAACAACGTCGGCCTGGCCGCCACGTTCCACCCCTTCGTCAAGGCGATGCGCGAGCGCGGCAGCGGCACGCTGGTCGGCGTTGCCAGCGTGGCCGGCATCCGCGGCCTGCCGGGCCACGGCGCCTATTGCGCCAGCAAGGCGGGCGTCATCGCCTACTGCGAAAGCCTGCGCGGCGAATTGCGCGGCACCGGCGTGCGCGTGGTGACGCTGGTGCCGGGCTACATCGACACGCCGCTGACGCGCCGCAACCGCTACAAGATGCCGTTTCTCATGCCCGCCCAGGCCTTTGCCGACAAGGCCTTCGCCACGATTTCCGCCGGGGCGAGCTACCGCGTGATTCCGTGGCAGATGGGCGTGGTGGCCAAATTGCTGCGCTTGCTGCCCAACGCGCTTTTCGACAAACTGCTGTCCGGTCGCGCGCGCAAGGCGCGCGAGGGTGAGTAAGCCATCCAGACTGCTGCAATATTCATAGCTTCCCGTGGGCGTTTTCAAACGCTTGTGGGCCAGATACACACTTGAAACAGGCTCTTTCCGATCATGTCCAGCGCCGCCTCTACGCCTCGCACCATCCGCATGCATGCCGCGGACAACGTCGCCATCGTGGCCAACGATGGCGGACTGCCACCGGGAACCGTCCTGCCCGGTGGCCCCACCTTGCGTGACCATGTGCCTCAGGGCCACAAGGTGGCACTGGTCGATCTGCCGGCGGGCGCGCCGGTGCTGCGCTACGGCATTCCGATCGGCTTCGCGCTCAAGGAAATTCCCGCCGGAAGCTGGGTCAACGAGCGCCTGCTGCAAATGCCCGAGGCGCGCGGATTGGAGGGGCTGCCCATTGCCGACCGCAAGGCGCCCGAGATGCCGCCGCTGGACGGCTACACGTTCCAGGGCTACCGCAATGCAGACGGCTCCGTCGGCACGCGCAACATTCTGGCGATCACGCAGACGGTGCAATGCGTGGCCGGCGTGACGGATTTCGCCGTGGCCCGCATCAAGGCCGAACTGCTGCCGCGCTATCCGCATGTGGACGACGTGGTGGCGCTGGAGCATGGCTACGGCTGCGGCGTCGCCATCGAGGCGCCGGACGCGGTGATTCCGATCCGCACGCTGCGCAACATCAGCCTCAACCCGAATTTCGGCGGCGAACTGATGGTCATCAGCCTGGGCTGCGAGAAGCTCCAGCCCGAGCGCCTGCTGCCGCCGGACGCCATCGCCATCAAGGACGAGCGCGACAGCGGCCTCGACGTGGTCTGCCTGCAGGACGAGGAGCATGTGGGCTTCGACTCCATGATCGACTCCATCCTGCGCCAGGCCGAGGTGCACCTGCAGCGGCTGAACGCGCGCCGGCGCGAGACGGTGCCCGCCTCCGAACTGGTCGTCGGCGTGCAGTGCGGAGGCTCGGACGCCTTCTCCGGCGCGACGGCCAACCCCGCCGTCGGCTTCTGCACCGATCTGCTGGTGCGCGCGGGGGCGACCGTCATGTTCTCGGAAGTCACCGAGGTGCGCGACGGCATCGACCAACTCACCTCGCGGGCCGCCACGCCCCAAGTGGCCGAGGCCATGATTCGCGAGATGGCCTGGTACGACGCCTACCTCAAGCGCGGCGCGGTCGACCGCAGCGCCAACACGACGCCGGGCAACAAGAAGGGCGGCCTGTCCAACATCGTGGAAAAGGCCATGGGCTCCATCGTCAAATCCGGCTCGGCGCCCATCAGCGGCGTGCTCTCACCGGGCGAAAAGCTCAGCCGCAAGGGGCTCATCTACGCCGCCACGCCCGCCAGCGACTTCATTTGCGGCACGCTGCAACTGGCGGCCGGAATGAACCTGCACGTCTTCACCACCGGACGCGGCACGCCGTATGGCCTGGCGGCCTGTCCGGTCATCAAGGTCGCCACGCGCAGCGATCTGGCGCGCCGCTGGCACGATCTGATGGACGTGAACGCCGGAAAAATCGCCGACGGCGACGCCAGCATCGAGGGCATGGGCTGGGAGCTGTTTCGCCTGATGCTCGACGTGGCCAGCGGCAGGTCGCGCACCTGGGCCGAACGCTGGAAGCTGCACAACTCCCTGGTGTTGTTCAATCCGGCCCCGGTGACGTAGACCCGCTCCAAGGTCGGGACTTGGCGCAAGCGCGTTTATCGTTTTATACTTATCTATCAAAAATATCATTTTCAGTTCACCGTGATCGCTCTCAGGCCCCGCCTCTTGAGCCGCTTGCTCGTGCTTGCGGCTGTCGTGGCCGTGGGCGATGCGCGCGCAGTCGCGTCAGAGTGCAGCTTTGTCGAGTGCCTGAGCCTGTCGGGCTTTGAGATCGTGGCGCTGGTCGTCGGCATCGTGCTGATGGCCGTTCTGGCAACGTTCGCCTGGCGCTCCAATCGGGCCTTGTCGGCCAAGGTCAAGGAGCTGGCCGAGGCGCAACACGAGCTGCGCGACAGCGAGACGCAGTTTCGCGCGCTGGCCGAAGCCAGCGCCGCCGGTGTCTACGTGATGCGCGGCTCGCACATCCTCGCCGCCAACTCGGCGCTCGCGCAGATGACCGGGTACTCGATGGAAGAACTGACGGTGCTGCCCTTTGGCGCGCTGCTGCACGGCGAAGACCGCAACGCCGTGCTGGCGCAAGCACTGCCGCCCGACAACGCCGGGACCGTGCCCAAGCGATCCTCGTTTCGCATGACGACGAAGGCGGGCGACGTGCGCTGGGTCGAGCACAGCGCCACGCGCGCGGTCTACAAAGGGCGCAAGGTGGTGATCGGCACGCTGTACGACGTGTCGGAGCACCGGCGGCTCACCCACGACCTGCAAACCAGCCGCACGCTCTACAAATCGATCATGCTGGCCTCGCCCGACGGCGTGGCCGTGACCGACCTGGACGGCGTGATCCGTCAGGCCTCGCCCTCGGCGATGCACCTGTTGCGCGCGGATGACGACGTTCATCTGGCGGGCCTGAACATCCGCGATCTGGGCGCGCCAGAAGCCCTGGCCCACCTGGAAGCCGAGTTCCGGGGCCTGCTGAAAGACGGCAAGGGTTTTCGCGAACGCGAGTTCCGCGTGCGCCGCTTCGACGGCAGCGAGGTGGACACCGAGGTTTCGGTGGAGTTTTTGCGCGACCCCGACGATCATCCGCGCGGCTTGCTGTTCGTGATCCGCGACGTGACCGAGCGCAAAAAGGCCGAGGCCAGCATCCGCCAGATGGCGCCCCGGGCCCCGCCCACCGGCCTGGCCACCCGCAGCCTCTTCGAGGACCGCCTGTCCAGCGCGATCGCCAACGCGCGCCGCGACGGCACCCAGCTGGCGCTGATGTTCCTCGATCTCGACCGCTTCAAGCCCGTCAACGACACCCACGGCCACGCGGTGGGCGACAAGCTGCTCAAGGAAGTGGCCGGCCGCATCGTTGCCCAGGTGCGCGCGTCCGACACCGTCGCCCGCGTCGGTGGCGACGAATTCGTGGTGTTGCTGCGCAATGTCAACGCGGTTGACGACGCGCTGCACGTGGCCGAGAAAATCCGCCTCACGCTCAACGAGCCCTTTGCGCTGGAAGGGCTGAACCTGGAAATCTCCTCCTGCACCGGCGTCGCCATCTACCCGACCCACGGCACCGACGCCGTGAGCCTCACCCGCGCGGCCGATCTGGCGATGTACGCCGCCAAGGAAAGCGGCCGCAACGCGGTGCGGCTCTATCAGCCGCGCGCGCCGGCCGTCACGCCGGCGTAGCAGCCTCCCCGTGCGCGCACCGCCGAGCGGCTTGCGTGCGCCCGGCGTAGCCCCAATCCTCCAGCGGCCGTTCGCTGATCTCCACGTAGCTGGCGGGCGCCAGTTCACCCAGCGGCGCATGCCACTGCGCCAGCGCCCGCCAGGCCTGGGCGATGAAGGCCGCCTTTTCGCCGTCGGTGTGGGTCCCGGAGCTGATGCGGATGCCCAGCCGCGCGGCCGGCAAAGCGGCGGCCTCGCCGCCGATGAACCAGTGTTCACGAGGCATGGCCTGGATGACCACCGCCGTCACCTCGGGCCGCTTGCCCAGCAGCGTGGCGGTCAGCGCGGTCAGCCGCCGGGCGATCTCGGCCGCGCGCTCGGCGCTGGGCTGGTGGTTGAGTTGCAGGGTCAGCGTGGGCATGCGCGCTCCTCCCAACGGGATGTCTCCTTGCGGCGAAGCCAGGCCAGCGCTTGCCTGACGGTTCGGCTCCAGTCGAAGTCGCGAATGGCCTCGCGGCGCAAGCGTTGCGCGGTGGCAAGCGCGTCGGCCCGCAGGCGCTCGGCCTCTTCGTGAACCAGGGGTGGCAGGTCTCTCATGAGCACTCCTTGAAGGTGGAAATTGCCATGCGATTGACTGTAGGCGTTTGATCGAACACCGGATACTGGGTAAAATGCAATCTGGTTTTGCAGAATTTGCAATAGATACGATGCCCCTCGACCTCGACGACGTGGCGCTGTTCATGCGCGTGAAGACGCTCGGATCGCTCTCTGCGGCCGCGCGCGAGAGCGCCGAAAGCGTGAGCCAGGTCTCGCGCGCGCTGGCGCGGCTGGAGCGCCGCGTGGGCGCGCGGCTGATGCACCGGGGCACGCATGGCTTGTCGCTCACCGACGAGGGAGACACCTTCGCGCGCTACGCCACCGTGCTGCTGGAGACGCAGGGCGAACTCGCCGCCGCGTTGTCCGGAACTCCGGCCGAGCCCAGCGGCTGGGTTCGCGTCAGCGTGAGCCCGGTGCTCGCGCAGACGCTCATCGTGCCCAGCCTGCCCGCGCTGCAGGAGCGCTACCCGCGCGTCGCCCTCGACATCTGCGCCGAGGACCGCGTGGTGGACATGGCGCGCGAAGGCATCGACGTGGCGCTGCGCACCGGCACCCCGCACCTGGATACCCTGGTGGCGCGCCAGATCGGCAGCTTCGGCCGCCTGATATGCGCCGCGCCAGACTATCTGGCACGCCGCGGCGAGCCCAAAACCGTGGACGCGTTGCGCGACCACCATCTGCTGACCAGCAGCACCAGCCCGGCCATCAACCGCTGGCCGTTGCGCCCGGCCCCCGGCCGGCGATCGCGCCGCGACGCGGCGCCAGACGTCTTCGTCGCGCGCGGCCAGACGCGCACCGACAACTCCGCCGTGCTGCTCTCGCTCGCGCTGGCGGGCGTGGGCATCGGGCGCTTCACCGATCTGGCCGTGCGCCCCTTGATCACCGAAGGCCGGCTGGTGCCGATCCTGCAAGACCTGTTCGACACCGGGGCCGTGCCCATCTACGCCGTGATGCCGCCCGAACGCGCGCGCCTGCCCAAGATCGCCGCCTGCATCGGGCATTGGCGCGGTTGGTTGGCCGGCGATGGACGGCCTCCCGGCGGCTACCCATAATCGGCGCATGCTGCCCCCGCCCATCCTGCTCGAACCCGATCCCGATCAACCCGGCGCGATGCGTCCGGTGCCGGGCCAGGACGAGCCTGGCCGCCCGGCCGCGCCGCCTCGGCGGTTGAACGCGCGGTTTGCGCTGGAGCATCCCGCGCACCTGCTGGCGCTCGGGTTTGGCGCCGGCCTCTCGCCGGTGGCGCCGGGCACGGTGGGCACGCTGTGGGCCTGGCTCAGCTTCGCGCTGGCCAGACCGTTCTTCAGCGATGCCGAGCTGCTGCTCGTCTGGCTGCTCGGCTTTGCGCTCGGCTGGTGGGCCTGCCGGGTAACGGCCAATCACCTGGGCATCAACGACCCCGGCGCCATCGTGTGGGACGAGGTGCTGGCGTTCTGGCTGGTGCTCTGGCTGGTTACGCCGGCTTCGTTCCTCGCCCAACTGACCGCGTTTGCGCTGTTCCGCTTTTTCGACGCGGCCAAGCCGCAGCCGGTGCGCTGGGCCGACCGCGTGCTCAAGGGCGGCGGTTGGCGTGGCGCCTTCGGCATCATCTGGGACGATCTGGTTGCCGCGTTCTGCACGCTGCTGGTGATCGCGCTCTGGCGGAAACTCTTTTTTTGATAGCTGCCCATGGACGTTTCCATTGATTTTTTGGCCAAAATTTTGCTCAAAAAGGGGTGGAGAATGGCCACGGCGGAGTCCTGCACCGGCGGCCTGGCCGCCGCCGCCTGCACGGCGCTGGCGGGTTCCAGCGAATGGTTCGAGCGCGGCTGGGTGACCTATTCCAACGCGGCCAAGGCGCAAGACCTGGGTGTGGATGCCACCTTGATCAACGCCCACGGAGCCGTCAGCGAACCCGTGGCACGCGCCATGGCCGAGGGCGCGGCGCGGCGCGCGGGCGTTGCGGCGGCGCTGTCGATCACCGGCATCGCGGGCCCCAGCGGTGGCAGCGCGGCCAAGCCGGTGGGCACGGTGTGGTTCGGCTGGTCGGTTGCCGGCCGGGTGGAGGCCGAGCACCGCCATTTCCCCGGCGACCGCGCCGCGGTGCGCGCTGCGGCATGCCGGCATGCGCTGTCCGGCCTGCGGGCGCGCCTGAGCGAAGAACTATGAAAACAGGAGCTGTCGGTGGACGTATTTAAAGGTTTTCCGGCTCAAATCCTTGATATTCAAGGCGTTCCGATCCACCTGCGCACCGGCGGGCGTGCCGGCGCGCCCGCGCTGCTGCTGCTGCACGGCTTTCCGCAGACGCACATGATGTGGCGGCGCGTGGCCGAGCAACTGGCGGGCGACTATTTCCTCATCATGCCCGACCTGCGCGGCTATGGCGACTCGGCGAAGTTGCCGCCCTGCGCCGATCACGCCCAGGCGAGCAAGCGCGCCATGGCCGCCGATCTGGTGGGCGTTCTGGACGCGCTGGGCGTGGTTTCGGCCCATGTCTGCGGCCACGACCGCGGCGGCCGCGTGAGCCACCGGCTGGCGCTGGACCATCCCGCGCGCGTCAACAAGCTCTGCGTGATCGACATCGCGCCCACGCTGGACATGTACGCCGCCACCGACATGGCCTTTGCCCGCGCCTACTACCACTGGTTCCACCTGATCCAGCCGCACCCCTTGCCAGAACGCATGATCGAGGGCATGGGGCGCGACTACCTGCTGACCAAGCTGGGCGGCTGGGGTGGCTCGGGCACAGGCTTTATTGAGCCCGAGGCCCTGACCGAGTACGAGCGCTGCTTCTTTGCGCCGGGCGCCGTCACCGCGGCCTGCGAGGACTACCGCGCCAGCGCCGGCATCGACCTGGAGCACGACCGCGCCAGCCGGGCGGCGGGCCAGAAGATCGCCAGCGACCTGCTGGTGCTCTGGGGCGCGCGCGGCGTGGTGCAGCGCCTGTTCCGGCCGCTGGAGTTGTGGCAGGCGCAGTGCGCGGGCCGGGTGACGGGCCAGGCGATGGATGCCGGGCACTTCATCCCCGAGGAGTTGCCCGAGGCCACGGCAGCGGCTCTGAGGTCTTTCCTTGGCTGACACCGGCACGCGGCTTATGTAAGCCAATCGCGCCGTGATGACCGAAAATCAACCACGGGCAGCTATCAAATCAATATCAACCAGCGCCGCAGCATTTCTTGTATTTCTTGCCGCTGCCGCAGGGGCAGGGGTCGTTGCGGCCCGGTTTGCTCGCCACCTGGCGCGGCGGCACGCGGGGCCCCAGTTCGCGCCCCACGAAGCGCAACGCCACCACCGCATCCGCGGCATCGAGCGCGCGCCGCATTTGTTCGCGGCTCGTCGATGGCGCGCCGTCGCCCATGATTTCCGCGTGGAGGGGCGCCTCGTCCTCATCGTCGTGTACGAGCGCCGCCACGGCTTTCAACGCGGCGTCCATCTCGCGTGCCAGTTCCTTGTCGCGTGGCCGGGCCCATTCCTCTGGCCAGATGTCAACCACCGACATAAAGCCATCGGCCCAGACTTCCCCAAAGTCCGGCGGCTCGCCGATATCGGTGTCGTCGGCTGCCTCGGGATCGTCGCGCCGCGCCGTCAGCAGCGCGCCGCGCCAGTCCACCATGTGCGGTTCGTACAGACAGCCATCGGGGCTGGCGGTTGCGTCGTCCAGCTCGGCGTCGAGCTGCTCGACCACCTCGTTCCAGCGGCGCATCCACAGGCGCTCGAAGCGCACCGTCTCGGCCAGGTTGGCAAAGGGCATGCGGTCGTTCTCGTCCGTGATCAGCAGGGGCAGGTACTCAGCCATGGGAATGTCGCGTCGGCAGCACACCAGCGCGGCCAGCGCGCCGTCCAGCCATTCCCAGGTCGGCAGTTCGGGCACGCGCTCGCCCAGCTCGTGGAAAAACTCAAGCAGCTCGGCGTGCAACAGGTCGGACGGCGTAGCCGCCTCATCGTTCTTGATCTCGGTCATCGCGCGTCCTTATGATCAAACGAGTGTAGTTCCACCCCCACGTCCCATGCCCTCCATGCCCGTCTCTTCCGGGTCGCGCCTGCGCGAAACCCTGGCCATGCGCTACCTCACCTTCGCGCTGTGCATGCTCGCCTGCGCGGTGGGCCTGTGGCGGCTCGCGCATGGGCACCGCGAGGCCGGCGGCTGGAGCGCGGGCGTGTTCGGCGCGCTCACCGCGCTGGGCTGGTACGACATGGCGCAGGACCGGCGCGCGGTGCTGCGCAACTACCCGGTGATCGGCCACCTGCGCTACCTGCTGGAATACGTGCGACCCGAGATCCGTCAGTACTTCATCGAGGGCGACAACGAAGCGGCGCCGTTCTCGCGCGCGCAGCGCTCGCTGGTGTACCAGCGGGCCAAGGGCGAATCGGACAAACGCCCGTTCGGCACGCAGCTCGACGTGGGCGCCGGTGGCTACGAGTGGATCAACCACTCGCACCGACCGACCCAGATCGCCAGCCACGACTTTCGCGTCACGATCGGCGGGCCGGATTGCGCGCAGCCCTACTCGGCCAGCCTGTTCAACATTTCGGCCATGAGCTTCGGCGCGCTGTCGGCCAACGCCATCCTCGCGCTCAATGCCGGGGCACGACGCGGCGGGTTTGCGCACGACACGGGTGAAGGCTCGATCTCGCAGCACCACCGGGTGCATGGCGGCGACCTGATCTGGGAAATTGGCTCGGGCTACTTCGGCTGCCGCAACGCGGCCGGCCAGTTTGACGAGGAAAGCTTTGCCGCCCATGCGCGCGAGCCGCAGGTGAAGATGATCGAGCTGAAGATGAGCCAGGGCGCCAAGCCCGGCCATGGCGGCATGCTGCCGGGGCCGAAGGTGACGCCCGAGATCGCCTCGGCGCGGGGCGTGCCGGTGGGCGTCGATTGCGTCTCGCCCGCCTCGCACAGCGCCTTTTCCACGCCCGTGGAGATGATGCGCTTCATCGCGCGGCTGCGCGAGCTGTCGGGCGGCAAGCCGGTGGGCTTCAAGTTCAGCGTCGGCCATCCGTGGGAATGGTTCGCCATGGTCAAGGGCATGCTGGAGACCGGCATCACGCCCGACTTCATCGTCGTGGACGGCGCCGAGGGCGGCACCGGGGCCGCGCCGCAGGAGTTCACCGACCATGTCGGCGCTCCGCTGCAGGAAGCCCTGCGCATGGTGCACAACACGCTGATGGGCGTGGGGCTGCGCGAGCGGATCAAGCTCGGCGCGGCGGGCAAGGTGATCTCGGCCTTCGACATCGCGCGGCTGATGGCGCTGGGTGCAGATTGGTGCAACTCGGCCCGCGGCTTCATGTTCGCGCTCGGCTGCATCCAGGCGCAAAGCTGCCACACCGGCACCTGTCCCACGGGCGTGACCACGCAGGACCCGCTGCGCCAGCGGGCGCTGGTGGTGCCCGACAAGGCCACGCGCGTGTTCCAGTTCCACCATCAGACGCTGGAGGCGCTGCGCGAGATCATCCAGGCCGCCGGGCTCACGCATCCGGGGGAGATCACGCCCGATCTGATCTACCGCCGCGTCTCCTGGCAGGACGTGCGCTCGCTGTCGGACCTGATCACCCACATGGACACCGGCCGCCTGCTCATGCCCGGTGGCGACCGGCGGGATAAAAGCGTCTATCAGCGCTTCTGGCACCGCGCCAGTGCGCACAGCTTTGCGCTGCAGCCGGCCGAAGCTAGGGCAACTGCTGATACTGCCGCGCCAGCCTGACGAAGTCGTCCAGGCCCGGCTCGCGCCCGGTTTCGCGCGCCAGCGCCTCGGCCACCGCCGGCGCCGCGCGCTCGGCGGCCGCGGCATCCAGAAACAGCAGGCGCGAGCGGCGCGCGAGCACGTCCTCGACGCTGCGCGCCCATTCGCGGTGCACATACCGATGCACGGCCTGAGCGTCGGGCGCGGCCGCGGCATCGTGCACGGGCGCCTCGGGCAGGCGCAGGCTGGCCGTGCGGCAGGGCGGCAAGGGCCCCGTCAGGCCATGTCGCTCGCAGGACGAGAGAATGTCCTCGGCCATGGCGCGGCAGGTGGTCCATTTGCCGCCGGTGACGGTGACCAGGCCGCTGGGACTGACTTCGATCGTGTGTTCGCGGCTGATGCCCGCGGTGGCGCCGCCGTCGGCGCCACCGCGCACCAGCGGGCGGATGCCGGACCAGTGGCTGAGCACGTCGGCGCGCGTGGGCGGGCGGCGCAGGTAGCGCGCGGTCTCGCTCAGGATGGCGTCCACGAGCGCGCGGCTCGCCTCGGGCTCCAGAGGCAAATCGGCGCGCGGCGTGTCGGTGGTGCCCAGCACCACCTTGCCCAGCCAGGGCACGGCGAACATGACGCGGCCATCACCGGTATCGGGCACCAGCAGCGCTTGCTCGTAGGGCCAGAAGTCGCGGCTGACCACCAGGTGCAGGCCCTGGCTGGGCGCCACGATGGCCCGGCAGCTTTCGCCGCGCAGCTCGGCGTCCTGCTGGCGCAGCGCATCGACCCACACCCCCGTGGCGTTGACCACGCAGCGCGCGGACACGTTGAGCGTCTGGCCGCTCTCGGCATCGCGCAGCTCGGCGCCGATGATGCGGCCGAACGTGTGGCGCGGCGCAGTCACCGCGCAGTGGTTGATCACCAGCGCGCCCTGCGCGGCGGCGCCGCGCGCCAGCGCCAGCGCCAGGCCGGCATCGTCGAATTGCCCATCCCAGTATTCAACGCCGTCGCGCAGACCCTCGGGCTTGAGCGACGGCAGGCGCGCGAGCAGGTCGGCGCGGCTCAGATAGCGCGTGCGTTCAATGCGCTGGCTGCCCGCCAGCAGGTCGTACAGCACCAGGCCCGCGCCATAGAACGGCGAGCGCCCCAGACGGTAGGACGGCATCACGAAGGCGAGTCGGTGCGACAGCCCGGGCGCCATGGCCAGCAGCGTGCTGCGCTCGCGCAGCGCCTCGCGCACCAGCGGCAAATGGCCTTGCGCCAGGTAGCGCACGCCGCCATGCAACAGCTTGGTGGCACGCGAGGAGGTGCCCTTGGCGAAGTCGTGCGCCTCCACCAGCAGCACCGCCAGGCCGCGCGTGGCGGCATCCAGCGCCAGCGCCAGCCCGGTGGCGCCGCCGCCGATGATGAGCATGTCCCAGGGCTCGCGCCGCGCGGCAAGCCGCTCCAGCAGCGCCGCGCGGTCGGTGGGCGGGGGTTCGGGCAGTGGCGTCATCGGGTCCATCCGCGCGAGCGTGCGACGGCCTCGCGCCAGCGCGCCTTGCGTGCCGCACGCTCGGGCGCGCCGGTACGCGGCTCGAAGCGCCGCTCCACGGCCCATTGAGCCTCGATCTCGGCCGCGCCCGTCCACACACCCACGGCCAGGCCGGCCAGCAGCGCCGCGCCGAGCGCGGTGGTTTCGGTCACGCGCGGGCGCAGCACCGGCACGCCGCACAGATCGGCCTGCATCTGCATCAGCAGGTCGTTGCGGCTGGCGCCGCCATCCACGCGCAGCTCCGCCACGGCGATGCCCGCGTCGCGCGACATGGCGTCCAGCACATCGGCCACCTGGAACGCGATGGCCTCCAGCGCGGCACGCGCCACATGCGCCCGCGTGCTACCGCGCGTCAGCCCAACGAGCGTGCCGCGCGCGTGCGGATCCCAGTCGGGCGCGCCCAAGCCCGCGAACGCGGGCACCAGAAACACGTCGCCCGTATCGGCCACCGACGCCGCCAGCGCCTCGATCGCCTGCGCCGACTCAATGATCCGCAAACCGTCGCGCAGCCACTGCACC
>DAIOSZ010000015.1:25628-28206 GCA_036752305.1 Burkholderiaceae bacterium | reverse complement strand
TGGCCGCGACGAATCGCTGCTCGAAATGGCGCTCTGGCGCGGGCGCTTCCTCGATGATTTTCTGATGGCGCCGCTGCATCGAACAATCGCGCTCGCCCAGGTACACCGCATTCTTGTGCTTGTCGGCCAGCACCTGGATTTCAATGTGGCGCGGATTCTGGAGAAACTTCTCCATGTACACCGCCGGGTTGCCGAACGCCGCGCCGGCCTCGGCCTTGGTCATCTGGACGGCATTAATCAACGCCGCCTCGGTATGCACCACGCGCATGCCGCGCCCGCCTCCGCCGCCGGCCGCCTTGATGATCACGGGATAACCCACGCTCTTGGCCACCCGGCGGATCTGCGCGGGGTCATCGGGCAGCTCGCCCTCCGACCCCGGAACGCAAGGCACGCCCGCGCGGATCATCGCCTGCTTGGCCGACACCTTGTCGCCCATCATGCGGATCGACTCGGGCGTGGGACCGATGAACTGAAAGCCGCTTTGTTCCACGCGCTCGGCGAAATCGGCGTTTTCGCTCAGAAAGCCGTAACCGGGATGGATAGCCTCCGCGTCCGTCACCTCGGCCGCCGAGATGATGGCCGACATGTTGAGATAGCTGTGCGCCGAAGCGGCCGGACCGATGCACACCGCCTCCTCGGCCAGCTTGACGTACTTGGCCTCGCGGTCGGCCTCCGAATAGACCATGACGGCCTTGATGCCCATCTCGCGGCACGCGCGCTGGATGCGCAGCGCGATCTCGCCCCGGTTGGCAACCAGAATTTTCTTGAACATGGAGCGTGGCCCGCCTTACTCAATGACGAACAGCGGCTGCCCGTACTCCACCGCCTGACCATTGGTGGCCAGAATCTGCTTGACGGTACCCGCCTGGTCGGCCTCGATCTCGTTGAGAATCTTCATCGCCTCGATGATGCACAGCGTATCTCCCGCCTTCACCACCGCGCCGACCTCGACAAAGGGCGCCGATTCCGGCCCCGAGGCCCGATAGAACGTCCCGACCATGGGCGACTTGACCTGATGCCCCGCCGGGGCCTCGGCCACGGGCGCGGCCGCCTGCGGCACGCCGGCCACGGCGGCAGGGGTTGGCACCGCAACGGCTGGCGTCGAGGCGATCGCCACCGGGGCGGCCGACACATACGAGACCGGCGCTGCCATGGTCGCCACGGGCCCTTTGACGATTCGCACCTTGCCCTCGGCTTCGGTGATTTCCAGCTCCGACACGTTCGATTCCGACACCAGGTCGATCAAGGTCTTGAGTTTGCGTAAATCCATGTCGGTCTCCAGCAAGGCAACTGCCTTGGCCGTGTCGTCAAAAAGAAAAGGCTTGCAGCACCAGACCCCAAGCCCGGCGCGGGGGCTGACTGTAACGCAAAGATACACTCGCCGCCGCCATCACGCAACATTTTGCACGCATCAGGGCGCAAAAACGCTGAAAATGAACTTTTCGGCTGGCAAGCTCAAGCTCGAATGGGGCCGTATCAATCCTGATGCCGATTGCCGTCTGCCCGAACCCAGGCGGCCAGCTCATCTTCGTGCAATTGTCCGATTTTTCGCTTGATCACCTGCCCATTGGCGTGGATCAGCACCGAAAACGGCACCCCCCCCGAACTGTTTCCCAGCGCCTTGGTCAACGAAACTCCGTCCGCGCCAGCCAGCGCCACGGGAAATGACAGCGGCGACTTGATCAGGAACGCCTTCACCGGCTCGGGCTGATCAACCGCCAAACCCAACACTTGCCAGCCGTTGTGCCGATTTTGCTCGAAAAAGCGATTCAATAACGGCAACTCCTCGACGCAAGGCGGACACCAGGTAGCCCAGAAGTTGATCAGCAGTGGCCGGGAGCGGTAGCGTGCCATATCCATGAATGCGCCGTCGGGCGTGCGGAACTCGCGCCCCCAGAAATCCTTCAGCGCGGCCTTGACCTCGGCGCTGTTGTAAAGATCGGCGCCATCCTTGACCATGGGCACGCCGCTGTCGGGATTGACCACCCGCCACGACAGGCCCGCTCCCAGCGTGGCCGCGACGCCCGCCACCAAGCCATACAGCCAGGTGCGGCGGTGTCGGAGGCCGGGCTCGTCGTCCGGGCTGGGAGGCTCTTGATACTTCGAGTCCACGTCCCGGTCCGGCACGTCGCTCGGATGGGGGCGCGGCTGGTAGGGTTCGCGGTTCATGGGACCGTCATGTTAGCGGCGCCGCCATCAGCCAGCAAAGCCCTCAGCGCCCGGGCGTCTCCTCGCCAGGAGCGGCCACGCGCGTCGGGCTTGAGCGCCCCGCGCAGCGCGTCGAGGTCATGCACCCGCAGATGAACGCCCACCCCCTCGTTGAACTCCCGCACCACATGGTGCAAGGACAGTTGCGGGACGACCCGCCCCCCCGCTCCGGGAGCCTCGCGCGCCTCATAAGCGAGGGCTTGGTTGACGAGATGGATCTCCAGCGACTTGGGATCGTCACAAAACAGGTCGAGCACGATGTCCGACAAACGCGTCGCCGTGCCGCGCCAGACCGCTCCCGCCAGGTGCGGGCGAAAGGGCGCCAAGCGCTCCATCCACCTCAGCGCTTGCGCCCTCAGCACCGCCAATT
>DAIOSZ010000015.1:20811-25618 GCA_036752305.1 Burkholderiaceae bacterium | reverse complement strand
CGGCCATGAAAAGCGCCAGATACTCCCGCACCGCGTCTTCCACCCGTTCGTTGTCCGGCAGCGCCGTGCGCGGACCAAGCCCCAGATCGCGCAATGCGCGCCGCTTGGCCGCCGCGTAGTCCAGCCCCTCCTCGGCCACCAGCCGCGCCGCAGCCTGGGCGATCTCATCTTCGCGGGTTTGCATGCGTCGAGGATACTTCTTTTTTTGTAGCTGCTCGTGGAGGTTTCCAGGGTTTCCCTGGTCGATTTGATGCCCAGTTTTTGCTTGAAACCTGCTGCTGGCTGCCGCATGATGAGCCCGATGCACCTGACGGAGGCGCCATGCAAGCCACGATGATGAACGTGCCGTTGTCGCTCAACCATTTCCTGGAGCGCGCGGGCCACATTTTTCCCAATGGGGAGTTGGTCTCGCGCTTGCCGGACAAATCGTTGCGCACGCACAGCTACGCCCAGTATTACCGCCGCGCCCGCGCGCTCGCCTCGGCGCTGGCCGCGCGCGGATTGAAGAAGGGCGAGCGCGTCGCCACGCTGTGCTGGAACCACCACGCGCATCTGGAGGCCTATTTCGGCATTCCCGCCGCTGGCGGCGTGATGCACACGCTCAACCTGCGCCTGTCGCCGGAGGACATCGGCTGGATCGCCGGCCACGCGCAGGATCGCTTCCTCATCGTCGATGACGTGCTGCTTCCTCTGTACCAGCAGTTCGCCCATCTGCACCGCTTCGAGGAAGTGATCGTCTTCCCCTTCTCCGGCCAGCGCGTTGCGCAAGGCTTCACCGACTATGAAGCCCTGCTGGCCGGCGCCGACCCCGATGGCTTTCGCTATGCCCCGCACGATGAAAACGACCCGGTCGCCATGTGCTACACCTCCGGCACCACCGGCCGGCCCAAGGGCGTCGTCTACTCGCACCGCTCCACCGTGCTCCACACCCTGGTGGCCAGCCTGGGCGACTTCTGGGGCCTGCGCGGCACCGACCGCGTGCTGCCCGTCACGCCCATGTTCCACGCCAACTCCTGGGGCATGCCCTACGGCGCCGTGATGATGGGCGTCAAGCTCATCTTTCCCGGCCCGCACCTGCATCCGGACGACCTGCTTGATCTCATGCGCGAACAACCACCCACGCTCGCGCTGGGCGTCCCCACCATCTGGCTGAGCCTGATCCAGGCCTACGAGGCCGCGCAAAACCCCGAAAGCGCTGGCGGCTGCCGGAAGGCATGCGCTCGCTGGTCGGCGGCGCCGCCGTTCCGGAAAGCCTGATCCGCGCCTTCCACAAGCATGGCGTGTGGATTCTCCAAGGCTGGGGAATGACCGAAACCTCCCCCGTGGCCACCATCTCCTACCCCAAGGCCGAACTTGCCCAGGTCAGCCAGGATGAGCGCTACCGCCGCGCCGCGTTGGCCGGCGTGCCCGTGCCGCTGGTTGATCTGCGCCTGCGTGGCGAGCCCGACCCCAGCCGCGACCAGCCCTGGGACGGCCAGTCGCTGGGCGAGGTGCAGGTGCGCGGCCCGTTCATCACCGGCGGCTACCACGAGGTAGCAACCGAACCGGAGAAATTCACCCCGGACGGCTGGCTGCGCACCGGCGACGTGGCCTCGATGGACGCGCTGGGCTTCGTCAAGATCAGCGACCGCACCAAAGACCTGATCAAGTCGGGCGGCGAATGGATCAGTTCCGTCGATCTGGAAAACGCTCTCATGGGTCATCCTGCCATCGCGGAGGCCGCCGTCATTGCGATACCGGACGAGAAATGGAGTGAACGCCCCCTCGCCTGCGTGGTGTTCAAGCCCGGTGAACAGGCGAGCGCCGACGCGCTGAACGCCCTGCTGCTGGCCAAGGGCTTCGCCAAGTGGCAGCTGCCCGAGCGCTACGAAGTCATCGAGGCCGTGCCCCGCACCTCCACCGGCAAGTTCTGGAAGGTCAAACTGCGCGAGCGCTTTGCCGCCTGAGCCCAAGCCGCGCCCCCCCCCCGTATCGAGACCGCGCGCGCCGCGAACCCTTTGTCAGACTTGCCCCGATGCAGGCGGCTGCCCGGCCTCGCGCGCCGGCAGTTCGAGCGCCGTCCGGGCCTGCGTCAATAGGTCGATCCAGAAACTTTCGTATCGGATCCCCGCCTGGAGCACCAAAGCCTGCAGCGCCCCCTCACGGTCCTGCGGCACGCCTGCGGCCAGATCACGCCGCTCAAAGTCCTGATACAGCGCCAGTTGGGCGCGGTGAAGCGCCAGACGCCGTTCGATCTCGGGCTGCAGCCCGGCGGGGCCGACGGCGCCTTCGGCCCGCAGGCGCACCATGAAGGCGTCGCGCAGCGCCGGTGACCGGTCTTCCTGCGCAACCCAGCGCCTGAGCTCTTCGCGCCCCGCCGGCACGATGCGGTAGACCCGCTTGCGTCCGCGGGCCGAGGCCTCGGGCTGCGACTGCACCCACCCCGCCGCCTCCAGCCGCGCCAGCTCGCGGTAGATCTGCTGGTGCGTCGCATGCCAGAAATGACCAATCGACTTGTCGAAACGCGCCGCCAGCTCCGAGCCGGAGCCGGAGCGCTCGACCAGCGCCGTGAGCAGGGCGTGGGGCAGCGACATGTCGTGGTGAACCCTATTGACTGTTTATGCAACGCGTTGCATTATCGCGCTCATCAATTCTGCAACTGGTTGCATAAACACGATGAACCGCTACCCTCACCTCCTGCACCCCCTCGACCTGGGCTTCACCACCTTGCGCAACCGCGTGCTCATGGGCTCCATGCACGTGGGGCTGGAAGAAGCGCCACGCGGCTTCGAGCGCATGGCCGCCTTCTACGCCGAGCGCGCCCGCGGCGAGGTGGGCCTGATCGTCACCGGTGGCATCGCCCCCAACGAGCGCGCCCGCCCGATGCAGCACGGTGCCAAGCTCAGCACCGAGACCGAGGCCGAGCAGCACCGCGTCATCACCCGCGCCGTGCACGCCGAGGGCGGAAAGATCGCCATGCAGATCCTGCTCTTCGGCCGCTACGCCTACCACGCCGATCTGGTGGCCCCCAGCCGCCTGCAGGCGCCCATCAACCCGCATGCGCCGCACGCACTGACGGGCGACGAGGTGGAGCAGACCATCGAGGACTTCGTGCGCTGCGCCGCGCTGGCCCGGCACGCCGGCTACGACGGGGTGGAGATCATGGGCTCCGAGGGCTACCTCATCAACGAGTTCATCGCCGCCCGCACCAATCAGCGCCAGGACGAATGGGGCGGCACGTATGAAAACCGCATGCGCTTTCCGGTGGAAATCGTGCGCCGGGTGCGTGAGCGCGTGGGGGCCGACTTCATCATCATCTACCGCCTGTCCATGCTCGACCTCGTCGAAGGCGGCTCGACGCTGGCCGAGGTGATCCAGCTCGCGCAGGCCATCGAGGCGGCCGGCGCCACCATCCTCAACACCGGTATCGGCTGGCATGAGGCGCGCATCCCGACGATTGCCACCAGCGTGCCGCGCGGCGCCTACGCCTGGGTCACCCAGCGGCTGATGGGACAGGTGGGCATTCCGCTGGTGGCCACCAACCGCATCAACTCGCCCGAACTGGCCGAACAATTGCTGGCCCAGGGCGCCTGCGACATGGTCTCGATGGCCCGCCCCTTCCTGGCCGACCCGGCCTTCGTGCGCAAGGCGCGCGAGGGCCGCGCCGACGAGATCAACACCTGCATCGGCTGCAACCAGGCCTGCCTGGACCACACCTTCGCCGGCAAGATCACCTCCTGCCTGGTCAATCCGCGCGCCTGCCACGAGACCGAAATCGTCATCCGTCCGGCCGCCCAGCCGCGCCGCATCGCCGTGGTCGGCGCCGGCCCGGCCGGGCTGGCCTGCGCGGTGACGGCGGCCGAGCGCGGGCACGCCGTCACGCTGTTCGAGGCCGGGCCGGAAATCGGCGGCCAGTTCAACATCGCCAAGAAGGTGCCAGGCAAGGAGGAGTTCTACGAGACGCTGCGCTACTTCAGGCGCCAGATCGAACTCAAAGGCGTGGACCTGCGCCTGAACACCCGCGTCGATGCGGCGCAACTGGCCGCCGGCGGCTGGGACGACATCGTGCTGGCCACCGGCATCCTGCCGCGCCTGCCGGCCATCGACGGCATCGGGCACGCCAAGGTCTTGAGCTATCTCGACGTGCTGCGCGATGAAAAGCCCGTGGGCGCCGACGTGGCCGTGATCGGTGCCGGCGGCATCGGCTTCGACGTCAGCGAGTACCTGGTGCACCGGGGCGAAAGCGCCAGCCTGGTGCCGTCCAAGTTCTATGCCGAATGGGGCATCGACACCGGCTACGCACGCGCCGGCGGCCTGGCCGAGCCGGTCGTCGAGCCGCCCGCGCGCCGCGTGCGGCTCCTGCAACGCAAGACCAGCAAGGTGGGCGACGGCCTGGGCAAGACCACCGGTTGGATTCACCGCACGGCGCTGAAGGCGCGCGGCGTCGGCATGAGCTCGGGCGTGCAGTACCAGCGCATCGACGACGCCGGCCTGCACGTCACCGTGGACGGCCAGCCGCGCACGCTGGCCGTGGACCAGGTGGTGATCTGCGCCGGCCAGGAGCCGCGGCGCGAGCTGCTGGCCGCGCTGCAGGCCGCCGGCTGCCGCGTGCACCTGATCGGCGGCGCCGACGTGGCCGCCGAACTGGACGCCAAGCGCGCCATCTGGCAAGGCACGGTGCTGGCCGCCGGCATCGAATCCGCCGCTCCCGTGGGGGCGGCGCCCGCCGCCACGCCCCGCCTGACCCGCGCCAACACCGTCAAGGAACTGCTCGCCAACCCGGGCGCCCAGGCCGTGCTGGAGCGCCACCTGCCCGGCTTTGCCGCCC
>DAIOSZ010000015.1:11941-20801 GCA_036752305.1 Burkholderiaceae bacterium | reverse complement strand
AGATGGCCATGGCCCAGGGCATGCCACTGGCGACGGTGGCGCAGTTCTCCGCCGGCCTGATCACCGACGCGCTGCTCACGCGCATCGACGCCGACCTGGCCGCGCTCTGAGCGCCCCTTCCTCTCCGCCAACCAGGACTTCCCCATGACCCCTGTCCCGCCCCAACTGCACCCGGCCGTCCGGAAGTCGCTCGAAAAATGGCACGAAATGGTCGCCAGCCACGACCTCGGCGACCTGGCCACCCTCGTCCACCCCGACGCCGTGTTCCGCTCGCCCATGGCGCACAGCCCCTACGGTCCGGCCGCCGCGTTGCTGCTGGCGCTGCAAACCGTGGTCCAGGTGTTCGAGGACTTCCGATACCACCGCCAACTGGCCAGCGCCGACGGCCTGAACGTGGTGCTGGAGTTCAGCGCCCGCGTCAAGGACAAGCAGCTCAAGGGCATCGACCTGATCCGCTTCGACGAGCAGGGCCGCATCCTCGACTTCGAGGTCATGGTGCGCCCCTTCAGCGGCCTGCAGGCGCTCGGCGCCGAGATGGGCGCGCGTCTGGCGAAGCAGCTGCCCGCGTTCAAAACGACCGCCTGAGCCAAACGGCTCCCTGGCGGCATCGCCGAGAACTTTAAAATTGATAGCTGCTCGTGGTTGTATTCAGGGCATTCCAAGCCAAAATGTGCATCAAAATCGACCTCATATCAGCATCCAGACCTGTCAGAAACCAGAATTTTGTAGATGTTGTGACATTTTTTGTAGAAATCTCTACATAATTCGCATCTCAAAGCCGATTTTTGAGTGCCAGATTGGCCGAATATTCAACAAATACGACCAGTAGCAGCTACAGAATTTGAAGTGCCATGCTGGCCCGCGCGCGGCAGCGCCGGTGCCAGTTCTCCCTCAGGCGCTCAAGCGGGCACCATGCGCCGCAGCGGCTCCACCGCATCGCGCAGGATGTCCAGCAAGCGATCGCGCTCCGCCTCGATCTGCGCAACCGGCCCGCCCAGGCTGATCGTCATCGGATCGGCTCCCCGGTCGGCGGGAATCAGGATGGCCAGCGCCGCCGCCCCCGGCGTGGCGGTGCCCATCGACATTGCGTAGCCGTCCTGGCGCGCGGCGCCCACCTCCCGGAGGACCTGCTCGAACTCACGGCGATTGGCCGGATCGACCTCCAGGCCATTGGCCTGGCGCAGCAAGTTGGCGATCTCGCGCTCGGTCAGCCGGGTGAGCAGCATCTTGCCGGCCGCGCTGCGAAACAGGGGCCGCAGCGCCCCCGTCCGGGCCATGAAGCGGCCCGCGCGCGTGGCCTGCAGCACATGCAGGTAGCGCACATGCACGCCACGGCGGCGCGCGATCATCACCGAGTGGCCCGAGCGGGCCAGCACCTGCTCCATCAGGCGCAGCAGATTGCCTTCGCTGTACAGATGCTCCTGAATCCAGGCCGTGGCCAGCGCCAGGCGCACGTTGGGCACGTACATGCCGCGCCGCGCGTCCTGGTCGAAATAGCCCGCTTCAGCCAGGCACTTGAGCAGCACCGAGGTGCTGGACTGCGGCCAGCCCAGGCTGTGCGCGATTTCGCCGACCGAGGCGGCGCGCCGCTCCTGGGCAAAGTATTCCAGCAATTCCAGCACCCGCTGCGCCGACTTCACCGAAGTCGACAATTTTCACATCCATGATATTTATTCACGATTGTGATTTTATGACGACTCGGCCCCAAGCGTCCCTAAGCTGTGCGCCTGATGGCCGACCCGTACCGGGCGACCCCTTCCAGGAGACACCGATGACCGCTTCGACTCACCCGATTTCACGCCGCGGGTTCCTCCCGCTGGCCCTCGCCTGCCTGGGCGGTCTGAGCACCGCCGCGCTGGCGCAGACCTGGCCGGACAGGCCGATCCGCATCGTGGCGCCCTACGCGCCCGGCGCGGCGGCCGACCAACTGGCGCGCGCGGTGGGCGCGCGGCTGGCCACCAGCCTGGGCCAACCGGTTCTGGTGGACAACCGCGCGGGCGCGGGCGGCACGCTGGGCGCCGACAACGTCGCCAAGTCCGCGCCCGATGGCTATTCCATCGTGCTGGGCAGCGACGCCTCTCACGCCGCCAATGTGTTCCTGACCAAGAAATTCCCCTACGACCCGGTCAAGAGCTTCACGCCCATCGCGCCGGCGGCCATCAACCACATCGTGCTGCTGGTCCATCCGTCGCTGCCGATCAAATCGGTGGCCGAGCTGATCGCCTACGCCAAGGCAAACCCCGGCAAGCTCAGCTACGGCAGCTCGGGCCCGGGCTCGGCGCACCATCTGGCCGGCGAACTGCTCAATGAGAAGGCCGGCATCCAGACCGTTCACGTGCCCTACAAGGGCGGCGGCCCGGCCATGGCCGACCTGCTGGCCAACACACTGCCCATGCTCTTTGCCAGCATGGCCACTGCCAAGCCCCACATCGACAGCGGCAAGGTGCGCGCGCTGGCAGTGATCGAGGCCAAGCGCATGCCCGGCCTGCCCAACTTGCCCACCATCGGCGAAACGGTGCCGGGCTACGCGATCTCATCCTGGCTGGCCTTTTTTGGCCCGGCCGGCCTGCCGGCTGCGGTCACCACCCGGCTGAACGCGGAGATCAACAAGGCGCTGGCGGCGCCCGATCTGCGCGCCGCGCTGGAGGCGGCAGGCCTCACGGCCGTCGGCGGCAGCCCGCAAGAGCTGCAAACCCAGCAGCGCGAGACCCTGGCGCAGTCCGAGAAGCTGATCAAGGCCGCCGGCATCGAACCGCAGTGAGGTCGCCATGAACACGCCTTCAACAGCCCACCGCCCCCTCGTCGGCCTGCGCGTCATTGAAATGGCGCAGATCATGGCGGGCCCCACCTGCGGCATGATGCTGGCCGACCTGGGCGCCGAGGTCATCAAGATCGAGAAATGGCCCACCGGCGACGACGCGCGCCAGTACCAGAAGCCCGGCGACGACGCCATGCCGCCGTCGTTTCGCATGATCAACCGCGGCAAGCGCTCATTGGCGCTGGACGTGCGCACCCCGCAGGGCAAGGCCGTGCTGCACCGCCTGGTCGCCCAGGCCGACGTGCTGACCGAAAACTTCCGCGTCGGCGTGATGGAACGGCTGGGCCTGGGCTACGAGGCCCTCAAGGCGCACAATCCGGCGCTGATCTACTGCTCCATCACCGGCTACGGCCGCACCGGCCCGCTGGCGAGCGCGGGTGGATTTGATCTGATTCTGCAGGCCTTCAGCGGCATCATCGACGCCACCGGCGAGCCGGGACGCGATCCGGTCAAGCCCGGCATCTCGATCGCCGACACCAACGCCGGCATCCTGGCCGCGCTGGCCATCACCTCGGCCTACGTGCACCGCCTGAAGACCGGCGAAGGCCAGCATGTCAGCACCTCGCTGCTGCAGGCGGCGATGCAGCAGACCTACTGGCTGGCCGCCAATTTCTTCTCCACCGGGCGCGACACGCCAAGGCTGGGCACCGCGCACTCGCTCATCGCGCCCTATCAGGTGTTCAAGGCGCGGGACGGGCGGCTGGTGATCGGCGCCGGCAACCCCAAGGCCTGGGTGGGCGCGTGCGCGGTCCTGGGGCACCCCGAGTGGGCGCAGGACGGGCGCTTCAACCACCCGCAACGCCGCGTGGCCAACCGCGACGAGCTCACCGCGCTGATCGAGGCGCAATTGGCGGCAAGCGACGTGGCCGACTGGTGCGCGCGCTTTGAAGCCGCCGGGGTGCCGGCCGGCCCGGTCAATGGCGCGGGCGCGGCGCTCCAGCATCCGCAGGCCCGCGCCGTCGGCATGGTGGTGGACGTGCCCGATGGCCAGGGCGGCACCACGCCAGGACTCGGCTCGCCGCTCACGCTCAGCGGCATCAGCTCCGCCGCGCTCAGCCCCGCGCCGCGTGTGGGCCAGCACAGCCGCGCGGTGCTGGCCGAGTTCGGCTTCGGCGACGACGAGATCGACCGCCTGCTCGCCGACGAAGTGGTCTGGGAGGGGTAGCCCGCCCGCGCCGGGCCGGGCGGGCGCGGGCATCGCGCTTCGGCGTTACAGTTGTTCTCCCGTTCCCTCCTGGAGACGCCCGGTGCCCGTGATCGACGTCCATACCCACATCTTCACCCGCCCATGGCTTGAATTGCTCAAGCGCTCGGGCGGCCTCTACAACATCCAGCAGCGCCCCGACGGGCAGTTCGAGGTGTTTCGCGGACAGACCCCGGTCGTGATCCCGCAGGCAGGCCACTTCGACTATGACCTGCGCATCGCGCACATGGACGCGGCGGGAATCGACGTCTCGATCATGTCGCTGACCTGCCCCAACGTGTTCTGGGGCGGCGAGGCGGTCAGTTGCGAGGCCGCGCGTGAAACCAACGCGTCGCTGGCGCAAGCGCAGGCGCGCTACCCGCGCCGCCTGCGCTGGTTCGCCTCGCTGCCCTGGGAATACCCGGCGCGCGCGGTCGAGGAACTGCGCCGCGCCCAGGCCGAAGGCGCCAGCGGCGTGATGGTGCTGGCCAACGTGGCCGGCCGCAGCCTGACCGACCCCGCCTTCGCGCCCATCTGGGAGGTCATCGACCAGGAGGCGCTGCCGGTGCTGGTGCACCCGACCGACCCGCCCGGCGCGGAACTCATGGACATGACGCAGTTCGACCTGAGCTGGGCCGTGGGCTTCATGTTCGACACCACGCTGGCCATCGCCCGCATGATGTTCGACGGCTTTTTCGACCGCTTCCCGCGCGTGCCCATAATCGCCTCGCACGCGGGCGGCGCGCTGCCCTATCTGGCGGGGCGCTTCGCCAAGGGAAACGAGGTGGAGATCCCCTCGCGGCGCAAGATGCGGCGCCAGCCCATCGACTACCTGCGCCACATCCACTACGACTGCATCAGCTACAGCCCCGCCGCGCTGCAGTTCCTGATCTCCGTGGTCGGCGCCGACCGCGTGATGTTCGGCACCGACTGGCCGCACCAGGTGCACGACACCGCGGGCGCCTTTGCCAATACCGCCACGCTGCCCGCCGAGCAGCGCGAGGCGGTGCGCGGCGGCAACGCCGAGCGCCTGTTCAAGCTGTAGTTCCGTCCGATCCATTCCCCAGGAGACTCTCCATGCAACGACGCGCCCTTCACCGCCTGCTCACCGCCGCCGCCTGTGGCGTGCTGGCCGGCCCCCTGGCCTTGCCGCTGGCCGCTCACGCGCAGGATCGCGCGCCGCTGCGCGTGCTGGTGGGCTTTCCGCCGGGCGGCTCGGTGGACGCCGTTGCGCGCCTGCTGGCCGACCGGCTGCGCCCGCTGCTCGACCAGACCGTGCTGGTCGAAAACCGCCCCGGCGCCGCCGGGCGCCTGGTGCTGGGCGAGATCAGGCGCGCCGCGCCCGACGGCAACACCGTGGTGCTCTCGCCCAGCGGCGCGCTGGTGATCTCGCCCTGGCTCTACAAGGACCTGGGCTACGACCCGATCAAGGACTTCGCCCCCATCGCGCGCGTGGCGACTTTCGACTTCGCCGTGACCGCCGGCCCCGCCGCGCCGGCCGGCGACGTGCGCGCCGTGCTGGCCTGGATGAAGGCCAATCCGGCGCGGGCCAACTACGGCACCTCGGGCGCGGGCACGGTGCCGCACTTCACCGGCGTGCTGCTGTCGCAGGCGGCAGGCATCCCCATGACGCACGTGCCGTACAAGGGCGGCGCGCCGGCCGTGCAAGACCTGCTGGGCGGGCAGATTCCGCTGATGGTGGACACCCCGTCGGAGACCATCGAGCATCACCGCACCGGCAAGCTGCGCATCCTGGCCGTGAGCGGACCCACGCGCTCGACGGTGCTGCCGGAGGTGCCCACGCTCAAGGAGTCGGGCATCGACATCAGCGCCGAGGCCTTCTTCGGCCTGTTCGGGCCCGCGGGCATGAGCGCCGAGCGCGTCAAGCGCCTGTCCGACGCCTGCGCCGAGGTGCTAAAGCAGCCGGACATCCAGACGCGCATCCGCAACCTGGGCCTAGTGCCCAACTACGGCGACGCGCAGCAACTGGCCGAGACGCGCGCATCCGACCTGCGGCGCTGGGAGCGGCCGATCAAGGAGTCGGGCTTCAAGGCCGAGTAGGCACCGCGGGCGCTATCGAAAACACAGCGCCTCATGGTTGACTGGCGCCCACGGGCGGCCTGACGGGCCGCCTACAATTGCGCGCCATGCACATTCACATTCTCGGTATTTGCGGCACCTTCATGGGCGGTCTGGCGGCGCTGGCGCGCGAGGCGGGCCACCGCGTCACCGGCTGCGACGCAGGCGTCTACCCGCCCATGAGCGATCAGTTGCGCGCGCTGGACATCGAGCTGATCGAAGGCTTTGGCGCCGACCAGCTGGCGCTGCGGCCCGACGCCTGGGTCGTGGGCAACGTGGTCAGCCGCGCGCGGCTGGCCGACGGCGCGCCCAAGTTTCCGCTGATGGAGGCCATCCTCGACGCTGGCGAGCGCTACACCAGCGGCCCGCAGTGGCTGGCCGAGCAGGTGCTGCACGGACGCCACGTGCTGGCGGTAGCCGGCACGCATGGCAAGACGACCACGACGGCCATGCTGGCCTGGATTCTGCAAGACGCGGGCCTGGCGCCGGGCTTCCTGGTCGGCGGCGTGCCGCTGAACTTCGGCATTTCGGCGCGGCTGGGCGACGGCGCGCCCTTCGTCATCGAAGCCGACGAGTACGACACCGCGTTCTTCGACAAGCGCAGCAAGTTCGTCCACTACCGCCCGCGCACCGCCGTGCTCAACAACCTGGAGTTCGACCACGCGGACATCTTCGACAACCTCGGCGCCATCGAGCGG
This sequence comes from Burkholderiaceae bacterium, assembly GCA_036752305.1. GTDB lineage: Bacteria > Pseudomonadota > Gammaproteobacteria > Burkholderiales > Burkholderiaceae_C > DAIOSZ01. The sequence goes on along the minus strand of DAIOSZ010000015.1, from coordinate 14,023 downwards.
CAATTCCACCATCTGGTGCGCACCGTCCCGCCCTCGGGCCGGGTGGTGTTCAACGGCCTGGAGGAAAGCCTGGCGCGCGTGCTGCACCAGGGCTGCTGGAGCGAGCAGCGCAGCTTTGGCAGCGCCGTGAGCGACTTCACCGCCGAAGGCGAGGCGCACGACTTCGCGGTGCTCGAGCGCGGCCAGGTGGTGGGCCAGGTGCGCTGGGCGCTGTCGGGCACGCACAACCAGCTCAACGCGCTGGCCGCCATCGCGGCGGCGCAGCACGCGGGCGTGCCTCCCGCGCGCGCGGCGCAGGCGCTGGGGCGCTTCCAGAACGTCAAGCGGCGCATGGAGCCGCGCGGCGAGGTGGTCGGCATCACGGTCTACGACGACTTCGCGCACCACCCCACGGCCATCCGCACCACGGTGGACGGCCTGCGTCGCCGGCTGGCGCCTGGGCAACGCATCCTGGCCGTCTTTGAGCCGCGCAGCAACACCATGAAGCTGGGCACGATGAAGTCGCAGCTGCCCTGGAGCCTGGAAAACGCCGACCTGGCCTTCTGCCACTCAGGCGGCCTGGACTGGGACGCCGCCGAGGCGCTGGCGCCGATGGGCGCGCGCGCCCGCGTGGCCGCCTCCATCGGTGAACTGGTCGAACAGGTCAGGCAAGCGGCGCGCCGCGGCGATCAGGTCCTGTGCATGAGCAACGGCGGATTCGGTGGCATACACGGCAAGCTGCTTGAGGCGCTGGCCACGGCCGCCGGGTAGCCGCTTGCAGGGCATAGAAACGGCCCGTGATGGCTATGTAGCGGCCACGAACAGCTACACAATCCATAGCAATTTCAGCGCCGCGTGAACACCGGTGGGCGCTTGGCGGCCATGGCCGCGCGGCCTTCGGCAAAGTCGGCGCTGGCGGTGGTCAGCGCCTCGCGCTCGCGCAGCGCCGCCCAGTGGAACTGGCCGGCCGCCATCTCGTGCAGCGACTGCTTGGTGCTCTCGGCCGCCAGCGGCGCGAGCGCGGCGGCGGCGTGCACGATCTCATCGACGGCGGCGTCAAACGTATCCGCTGGCGCGACCGCGGCAAACAGCGCCGCGCGCGCGTCGATCGTCTCCACGCCCATGGCCTGGCCGGTGAGAAACAGGCGCTGCGCCAGATTCACGCCCAGGCGCGAGACGTAGCGCCGCAGCCCGCTGGGGTAGTAGTGCAGGCCGAGAGCGGCGGCCGGCATGCGCCATTCGCTGCCCGCCAGCGCCACGCGCAGGTCGCAGGCCAGCACCAGATCGGTGGCGCCGCCGTAGACGCTGCCGTTGAGCGCGCACACCGTCACCGGGCGCGCCACCTCCAGCGCATCGGGCACCTGCTCGAACGGCAGCCTGCCGCTGCCGCCTTGCGACGCGCTGGCGTCGTCATCGAAACCTCCCACGTCGTAGCCGGCGCAGAACACGGGCCGGCGTTGGCCATGCGTCTGGCCGGTGAGCACCAGCACGCGGATGCGCGTGTCGTCGTTGACCTCGCCGATCAGGGCCAGCAAGGTGCGCAAGTCCTCGTCGCGCAGGCTGTTGCGCCGGCCAGGGCGATTCAGGCGGAGCGTGGCGACGGCGCCGTCGCGGCTGAGGGTGGGAGGCGATTCGGAAACAGGTTTCATGGTGATGGCGGAGCTTGGCGTGCGTTCAGCCGACCGGGGGAAAAGCCTATTCGTCTCAATTCCCGATACGATGGGCCATCGGCGCAGGCCCGACCAGGAGACACGCATGCACCCCGGCAAGGACACCCGGCTGAACCTCACCATGGTAGGCGATTGGGGCACGGCCAACTTTCACACCATCTGGGGCTGGGTCTCGGCGCATCTGCGCTGGCGCTCGGCGCCGCTGTCGCGCTTCAACATCCGCACCGGCAGCGCCTACCGCGACAGCGTGGAGCTGGTCGGCATGGGCGAGGCCGACCTTTCCGTCACCACGCCCATCCACATCGGCGTGCGCTGGGCGCGCGACGGGCAGCATTTCTACGCCGCTCGCGCGTTTCCCAACCTGCGCACCCTCGGGCATCTGCCGCAGGACGACCGGCTGACGCTGGCGGTGCGCGCCGACACCGGCGTGCGC